>CAUJEY010000310.1 GCA_963169325.1 Bacteroidota bacterium | reverse complement strand
CTGCCCGGGCGCCGCGCAGGTGTATTACGGCGACGAAACAGCCCGCTCGCTGGTGATTCCCGGCGCCGGAGGCGACGCCACGTTGCGCTCTTTTATGAACTGGGACGAACTGGCCGATAACAGCACCCGCAACGGCAATCGTATAGCCGACGTGCTGACCCACTGGCAAAAACTCGGCCGCTTCCGCAAAGCGCATCCGGCCGTCGGCGCCGGGGTGCATACCATGCTTTCGGCCTCGCCCTATGTTTTCAAGCGGGAGTACCGCTCGCGGAAGTTTAAGGATGCAGTGGTAGTCGGGCTGGATTTACCCAAAGGGAAAAAAGAAATCAATGTGCAGGGCGCTTTTGCCGAAGGTACGGCGTTGCGGGATTATTATTCGGGCCAGTATATGACGGTCACTGGTGGTAAGGCCACCGTGGATTCTAATTTTGAGATTGTGCTTCTCGGGAAATAGTGTTCATTTCCCCGTCCACCGTCCACCGTCCACCGTCCACCGTCTACCGTCCATCGTTATGGTACGGTTCATTGCGCAGGATGGTCATGGCCCGGTATAGTTGTTCCAGTAAAAACACCCGGACCATTTGGTGAGAAAAGGTCAGCCGGCTGAGCGAAATCTGCATATCGGCGCGGGCATAGACTTCCGGGGTGAAACCGAATGCGCCGCCGATCAGGAAGATCAAACGCCGGTCGGATGCAGCCAGGCGTTGTTCCATCCATCGGGACAGTTCGACTGAAGAGAACTGGCGCCCGTTTTCATCGAGCAGCACCAGGTAATCGTCGGGATTTAGTTTGGACAAGACCATTTTGGCTTCCTCTTGTTTCAGCAAGGCTCCGGCCGTCGTTTTTATTTTGGCATTGGGCAAAACCGTCCAGGTAAACGGCAGGTAGTTTTTCAACCGTTTTTCAAAAATACCGATCCCGGTTTCTAAATATGGCTCGGTCGTTTTGCCGATGGCCCAGGCTTCTACTTTCATTTTATCCCGATTGCAAGGCGTTTCGATTTCGGAAATAACTCAACCAGTTCCTCCGGCAGGGTATGCCGGTCGGCGAACTGCAACGTAAGTGCCCGGATGATTTCAAGGACCATATCCGTTTGCCCCTTGCGCACCAAGCCGGCTAATTGTTCCCGTATGTAGCCGGAGGCCTGCCGTCCGAAATGGTCGGTAAGGTATTCTGATAAAATAGTCACATACCGGTCGCGCACAAAATTTTTTCTTTCGGGCCAAAACAGGTGCTCATATTGTTGAAGCAGGGTAATATCTGTTTTTTCTTCTATCAACAACGCTAAGGCGTCCAGATCGTTGCCGGCAGCCAACAAGGGCGCCAACCGCTCGGTGTTGCCGGCCGTTTTTAGCTCCGCGACGAGCCGCTTTTGTTCCGCGGGCCATTTAGCGCCGGTTATGGTTTTAAGGCGTTGGATTAAGTCCGGATTACCGGTTTCGTGATACCGGGCGCGCAAGTACCGTTTCTGGCGCGGCAGGTCTTTGGCCTTTTCGGCAGACAACAAGAGCAAGTCTTCTATTTCGCGGCGCTGACCGGTATTAAACAGGCTTTTTGCCAAAAAATATTCGCCGGCGACCAACACGGCCTGCCAGTAATTCAGGTAATAGAGGATAACAATAGCGTCTTTGATCCTGGCCGGGCGCTCCGTGTAATCTTCCAATACGCGTCGAACGGCTTCGGGCATATCCCGTCGGGCCAGCGCTGCGAGAAAGAGGTGTAGCACCAGCGGGGGCGCCGGATTGGGGGTATGGTCGAATAAATCGCGGATTTGCCCAAAAAATCTGTCGTCGGTGGCAGCCTGACCCAAAAAATGAATCATATCGCGCTCCAGTTCGACCGGTAGACTACCTGTTCTGGCGAGCTCCATCAGGAAGGAACGGCGGTTTTCGCGCAATTCGGGCGAAAGTTGTTCCGGCGCAAGTTGAATAAGGTCATGCAGGGCTTTTTGGCAATACTGCGTCAATTGCTCCCGGCGGTTTTCCGCTGTTTTAGGCAACAAGGGGACTATTTTTTGCAAAACAGCCGTGGCAATCTGAAACACCGTCCGGGCATTACCTTGCCCGGTAGCAGCGCTTAGTTGGATTTCCAGATCATCCAGCATTTTCCGCAAACGTCGCAAATCGGGTTCGCGGAGTGGCTTGGCGCCGCCGGCGCCCTGGCGTGGAAGTGCCGATTCGAGCAACAACAAAAAAGGATTGTCCGTACCCGAGAGGCTGCCTGCAAACCAGGTTTTGAGCGCCAGTGCAAAATCGCGGTCGCGCCGGATGTAGGCGCGCACAAATTCGAGCAGTTCGGCTGCCGAAACCTGTTCCAATACGGTTTGTGTGGTGAGCCGTCCGGAGTCTTCACGTTTTTTTTCTACGGCTTTGGCCTGGCGCGCTTCGGATTGCTGATCCAAAAATTGCCTGATTTTAAACAACACTGCGGCAATGTGCGGGCACATTAAACGCCGGCCTTCAGCCCAGCATTCGCAGGTAAATGCCTTAATGGTATGCGGCGTAATGATCGTTTCCACCTCGAAAGACATTTCGCCGTCTGCAACGGAAGCCACCCAAAAATGCTTTTCCACTTCTCCCAGATTCTTGACTGCGCCGGCCTGCAACAGGTCCTGCGCGGTGTTCCAGGTGGCCGGATTTATATGGAATTCAAAATTTTTGAGCCAAAGTTTTTGCACCAAAAAAGGATTTGTGGTTACGCCAAAACTTCAAAAGTACGTTCATTTACACATAAGGTCAATATTTCGGCAGAAAAACTTCAAACCCGGAATTGCTTATTGCGCGTACCTTTATGCGTCATTCCTATTTATATGAAAACACTTTTTCTGGTTCGTCATGCAAAATCCAGTTGGGATAACCCCGGTGTGCGTGATATCAACCGCCCTTTGAACGAACGCGGCCTGCATGATGCCCCCAAAATGGGCAAATTGATCCGCTCCTTAGGTATCAAGCCTGATTTGCTGGTGAGCAGCCCGGCCAAACGCGCACTGACGACGGCACAGTTTTTTGCCGAAGCATTCGATTTGCCGGATGAATCGATTGTGCGCAACCCGGATATTTACGAAGCGCATCCGACAGAAATCATGCGTATCATCAGCGCCCTGCCCAACGAGGCGCAGACGGTGATACTTTTCGGGCACAATCCGACTTTTACGGATGTAACCAACCAGTTTACCGACGATTTTATCGACAATGTTCCTACCTGCGGCGTGGTGCATATTGTTTCCACAGCGCCCGATTGGGCGGCATTTTACGAGGGCAATTCCCGCGTAAAAGCCTGTTATTTTCCAAAAGAAGTATTGTGACGGCGGCGGCGTTTTTGTCCCCTGTTCGTTATCGTTTTCTAACGCAATGGTTATGAGACAATTCAGTAAAATTTGGATTTTAACGGCGCTCATATTGTCCGCTTGCCAGCAAAAGACCGATCAGCCTGTTTTATCCGATGAACAAGTGGCCCGGATCATGGCCGATCTGTATATCGCGGAGGCTGCTACGACTGGACTGAGCGGTTATCCCAAGGATAGCCTGACGCATATTTATTACGACCAGGTGATGCAATTGCATGGCATCACAAAAGAGCAGTATGAGAAAGACCTGCGCATACTGGTTCAGGACGTTTCGCGGATGGAAGCGATTATAAACCGGTCGCAAGAGTTGCTGGAGCCGGAAAAAAAGAAAACGGAGACACCGCCCGGCGAATAGTACTGTTTAATAGACTTGTTGCGGTGGGGAAGCGGAGTGGCAAAAACAGCCGTTTTTTCGCCTGTTGAGGCTTTTTTTGAGTGCATAGCAGCGCTACGGACGAGAAAAAAACGAAAACAGGCGGAAAAAGGGCGTTTTTACGCCGCTTCGCTTCCCCACCGCAACAAGTCTAATAAAATAACCGGGCGGTCGCACTTCGCGGCCGCCCGGTTATACTAACAGGCTATGATTTAGAAACTTTTACGACTTCAACACTTTCGCTACCAGATCTGCCGCTTCCTGAAATTCCACGGCGCCCATGACTTGTAAACCCGACTCATCGATAATTTTTTTAGCGATATCGGCATTGGTGCCCTGCAGGCGCACAATGACGGGCACTGGGATGTTTCCGATAGTTTTATAAGCGTCTACCACCCCCTGGGCGACACGATCGCAGCGCACGATTCCACCGAAAATATTGATGAGAATGGCTTTTACGTTCGGGTCTTTCAGTATGATGCGCATGGCGTTTTCCACCCGTTGGGCATCGGCCGTGCCGCCTACGTCGAGGAAGTTGGCCGGTTCGCCGCCGGAGAGTTGGATCAGGTCCATGGTGGCCATGGCCAAACCGGCGCCGTTTACCATACAGCCCACGTTACCATCGAGTTTGACGTAGTTCAGGTCGTATTCTCTGGCTTCCACGTCGGTCGCATCTTCTTCATCCGTATCGCGGAGGGCTTCCAATTCAGCGTGCCGGAACAGGCCGTTGTCGTCGAGCGCTACTTTGGCGTCTACGGCGATAATCAGGTCGTCGCTGGTTTTGAGGCAGGGGTTTATTTCAAACATGGTGGCGTCGGAACCCAGAAAGGCGGCGTACAGTTTTTGCACGAAGGCCACCATTTCTTTAAATGCCGGACCGCTGAGGCCCAGGTTGAAGGCTACCTTGGCTGCCTGAAAAGGGCGTAAACCCAACAGCGGATCGACGTGTTCGGTGAAGACGCGCTCGGGTGTTTCGGCGGCTACTTTTTCAATGTCCATACCGCCGTCGGGGGAATAAATTATAACGTTTGCGCCACGGCCCCGGTCGGTTAAAACACTGATATAGAATTCTTTCGGTTCGCTGGCGCCGGGATAAAACACGTCCTGTGCAACCAGTACCTTGCGCACGAGCTTTCCTTCGGGCGGCGTCTGCGGCGTGATCAGCATCATGCCGATAATTTGTCCGGCCAGCTCGCCGGCTTGCTCCGGGCTTTTGGCGAGTTTAACCCCGCCGCCTTTGCCTCGGCCGCCGGCGTGCACTTGTGCTTTGACCACACACCAACCGGAATTGTACAATTCTTTTAATTTTTTGGCGGCCTCAACGGCTTCTTCAGCACTATGCGCCAGGATTCCCTCCTGGATTTTGACGCCATACGATTTAAGTAGTTCTTTGCCCTGGTACTCGTGAAGATTCATCTATCTGGATATTTGAAATGGATATTAAAGTTGTGAAGTGGACCGGATTGGAACGGCCATAAATGACCCCGGCCATTTCGGTCAGAAGGCCGGCTACCGGCAAAAGTACGGCGACTGTGGTTTAATTTCCGGAAGAAAACTGCGCCAATTTTTCCAGCACCTGATCTTTGTACTGGCGGCCGATCGGAATGGCCCTGCCGCCGGCAGTAATTTCAGTGGAGGAGTACGCCTCCACATGGGCAATGGCCACTAAAAAGGAGCGATGAACGCGCATCAAACCTTGCCCGGTTTCCATTTCGCCAATCTGGCTTTTGGTGACCAGCGCCCGGCCGTCCTTCAGATGGAGCCGGACGTATTCTTTCAGGCTTTCCACACTCACGATCTCGTCGAACCATACCCGAACCATTTTTTTGTTGACATTAAAAAATTGAAACCGGCGCGCAGGGGCGGTAGAAATTTCCGGCCGGCGGAGTTTTTGAACAGCTTTTAAAAAACGTTCAAAATCAACGGGTTTGAGCAAATAATCCACTACGCCGAGATCGAAGCCGTCGAGGGCGTAATCCTGGTAAGCGGTAGTCAGAATCGTCTGAGGAGGATGGGCCAGGGTGCGGAGAAAATCCAGGCCTTTGAGACCGGGCAAATGAATATCGAGAAATAAAACCTCTACTGCCTGCTGTTGCAGCGCTTCATACGCATGTCCGGCATCGGAACAGCGCCCGGCAAAACGCAACCAGGGCACCTGCTGGATATAATCCTCCAGGATCAGGGCCGCGAGGGGCTCATCTTCGACAACAAGGCAGTTCAAGATAGTTTTGAGTTTTGAGTTTTGAGTTGTAAGTGAGCGGGCTAATTTTCCGGCGCCTGTTCTTCCGTGCAAGACTTTGCCGTGCTTGGCGCGCCGCTGCGGTCGTAATGGCAGCAGCCATGCAGGTTTTCATACACATCGTCGGGCGCTTTGTAGCCTACATTGTCATACCCCGACAGGGCCACCTCTTTTTGAATGGTATCTGCGGAGGTTTTAGCCGAATCAAAAATCACGGTCAATTGATCCGTATCCGTATTCCAGTCGGCTTTGATAGCGCCGGCCCGGATAGCCGCTTTTTCAATTATATTTTTACACATGCCGCAGTTGCCGAGCACCAGAAAGGTTTCCGTTTTTTCAGTAGATACTGCTGCCGCTTTCTTTTTAACCATGCCGGTTTGCGCATAAACAGTTGTAAAAGCAGATACGCTAAGCAGGATAATGGCGAATACTAATTTTATAGATTTCATATTTATGAATTATTATAAACAAGTCGTAGTGATGTGACCTAATGAATAAAACGCTTGTACGTCTATTCTGGTTTTTTATAGGCCGGGTTATTCAAAAAGGTAAAGTCTGTCAGGCTGTTTAAAAAGGCCAGCAGATCTTGCCGCTCCCGGGCAGTCAGGGTAAAAGGTTGAAGGGTTTTGCTTTTGTTGGGGTGAAGTTTTCCGCCGGTTTGATAATGATCGATCACCGCATCCAGCGATTTCAGGCTGCCGTCGTGCATATAGGGCGCTGTGACGGCCACATTGCGCAGGCTTGGGATTTTAAACACGGCCCGGTCGCTTTCCAGGCCGGTCAGGCGCATTCGTCCGGGGTCCGCGTAGGTTTCATACAAGCCGTTGTTGGCAAATTCCTGGTTGGTAAAAAGGAAACCGGCGTGGCAGTTGTTGCAGCCGAGCCGTTCGCTGTTGAACAAAGCCAAACCGCGTTGCGCATTGGCTGAAAGCGCCCTGGATTTGCCCTGAAAGTGCCATTGATCGAAAGGCGAATCCCCGCTAAGCAGGGTGCGCTCGAAGGCTGAAATGGCCCGGGTAATGACGAACGGATCGGGTTTTCGCCCATAGGCTTGCCACGACAAATCTACGTATTCTGGTATCCGTTCCAGCCGTTCCATAATGTTCAGGATATTAAAATCGAACTCGTTGTGTTCCTGAATGGGCACGAGCACTTGCATTTCCAGGGTCGGAACGCCCCCTTCGCTCAGCAGGCGTTTCTGGTAGGCTACATTGGCCAGCGAGGGTGCGTTGCGAGTGCCGGGGCGGCCGGCTATACCGGGGCTGGTGGTAATGCTGTCGGCAAAAGCCAGGCTTTGTTTATGGCAGGATGCGCAGGAAAGGGTACTGTCGCGAGAGAGAACCGGGTCGTAAAACAGGCGTTTACCCAAGGTGATACGCAGCGGCGTAAGCGCGTTATCCGCCGGTATTTCCGGTTGCGGGAACCCGGCCGGTACCTGTAGCGCCGCGGTTTCCGGCGTTACAGCCGGCGTCGTCGGGTCTTCTTTGCGGCAAGCGGATGCGGCAATTCCAATCAAACCGATGAAAAATGCAACACGGCGCATCGTTCGATATTGGGGTGTTTTTACCGGTGAACGAGGAATGATTTATAGGCGATCAGGCGACCGTTTTGATAAAAAGCGCTTTGATATACGCCGTTTGGTAAACCGGCTACATCGAAACGGGCAGTGCCGGCCGCCGGTATTTGATCAATGGTACGTACGGTTTGGCCGAGCGAATTGATCACCAGCATGGTCAGCGGGCCGGATTGTGGCAGATCGCAGCGAATGAGCGCGCCGGCGACAACCGGGTTGGGTGCAATCTCGATTTTTTCGGCATTAGCCCGGATATCGGCAGTGGAGGAGACGCTTGAAATTTTCATGAATCCCTGTTTAGCCGCATTTTCCATCATTTGATTATTGAGGGCGCTGCCGCCGTGTTCGATCAGGCTTCCGGTCATACTCATGTCCTGGAAAAGCTGGGCGTAGTCCAGGTCAATGTTTATTTCCAGGACGCCGTTTTGCGCTTGCACAAGGCCCTCCATCTGGGTAAATTTATACAGGCCGTTGCCGAAGTTGTGAAATTGAAGTTCGGATTCCGGCACGCCGTCGTTATTCAGGTCTACTTTCCCTTCCACGGCCATAAAGCGGTATCCGACGCTCCAGCCCCAATGCATGGAGTTTTTCTGATGGGCCAGTGGATGTTCCAACGGATAGGTGGAGGGGTCGAGGTGGTTGTGTGCAGAGTCGACGCCGATATGCAGTCTGAGGCCGATAATCTGGTCGACATCCCATTTCCCAACCGGATAGCTGAAGCCCGGATAATCTGCGCCTGCCAGAAGATACACATCCGGGAGCGGCAAAACGGAATTGTCGGCTTTGATCAGTTCAATTTCAGAAATATAAAACTCGGCCCTGTTCAGGATGACCTTTTTGTTGTTCCAAATGGGGAAAACTGTTTCCGCTAATGCCATTGGCTCCGTGCCGGCCTTGTGGTGAAACTTAAAAACGACGTTGTTCTCCGTTTGGGCAAACAAGCCGGCCGTTCCGGCCAAAAAAAGGAAAAGAGTAATTAAATACTTCATAAATCAATAATTTACAGGATGATGAACAGGTCAATCAAATTTGTATTCCCTTCAAATCGAGTTCCAGCAACGCTTTGAATTGCTCGCCTTGTTTGGGGTAATGCGCTGATTGGTATTTTAATTCGAGCCGGCTCTTGCCGGGGTAAAGTAGTTCTAACTGGCGTTGTACGTTGGCAATTCCGATGCCGTCCGGATTCGGATCCGGCCTTGTTTCTACCGAATTGCTTACTTCCATCTGCAAATGTCCGTTTTTTAAGCGCACCAAAACATATACCCACGCATCGCTCCTGAGTTCGCCCACCCCATGTTTGAACGCATTTTCGGCCAAAGGTAATAACAACAAAGGCGCGATAGGTTGTTGCGGGTCATCTAGTTCGATGACCGTTTCCACCCGAAGCCGGTCATCGTCGAAGCGAAGTTGTTCCAGCGCGATGTAATCCTGCAAAATTTTTACCTCCTGCTCAATGGGTATAGTCGGTTTCCGGGTTTCATAGAGCACAAAACGTAAAAGATTGGCCAACTGAAGGGCTACAGGGGCGGTTTTGTCCGATTTTATCCGTGCCAGGGCGTACAAGTTATTGATGGTATTGAACAAAAAATGTGGTTGTAACTGGCTTTTCAACGCCCGCAATTCCACCTCGGCTTTTTCCCGCCGCAGCTGTTCTTCGAGCCGCATGCTGGCTTGCTGCCGGAAAAAAAGCCGCGCCGAAAGCGCCACCCCGCTCGCCAGCGCGCAATCGAATACATCGACCATCATCCGGCCAATATCCCAGAATTGAATGGTGGAATCGGGAAAAAACGCGGGAACCAAATACCACAACTTCAGCAGGCGATTCAGGATACCACCGAAAATAGTCGCCGCGACTACCCCGGACAACGCCCACCACGTACGGCCGGCCCAACGCTCCAGCAGCCAAAAACTCATATAGGTAGCCAGCATCCGGGCAGGCATTTGCACCCCCTCCGTCAGCAGGTATTTAGGCACGTTCCCATCATACCGGCTGTAGGTGTAGGCATAAATCAGCCAATAGGCCGTCCAAAAGGCAGTGTGCAGAGCAAGTTTGCGCATGGAAAGTTTGAAGTTCAAAGTTTGAAGTTCAAAGTTTGAACTTCGAAGTTCAAAGTTTGAAGTTTGAGAGTTCGAAGGGCCTCTACGTACTTCAAACTTCAAACTCTCAAACTTTGAACTTATTTGGAGTGCAAAATTCGATAAAAAGCCGGCGGGGTAAACGTTTTTTGGTCGGAGCAAACGGTCGTTCGTACACTTTCCGGGGAAATGACATTGCGATAGGGCCACATTTGACGACAACAACTATTTATAAGCTATGAAAACAGTTATTTCCTCCGTCAAAGTTTCCCCTTCAGTTTTTTCATTTTTATTAAAAAAATGGTTCCTGTTTGCGGCTTTGCTGTCCCTCTGCCAAGCCCTTTTTGCCAAAACCATTTTGGTGCCTGCGGAATATCCCACCATTCAGGCCGCAGTAAATGCGGCGCTCGAAGGCGACACCGTGCTGGTCAGTCCGGGTGTGTATCTTGAAAACGTGCAGTTGCGCGGGCGCAACATCGTGCTGACCGGCCGCTTCGCTTTGGATAAAAACGCAGCATTGATCGAACAAACCATCATCGACGGCAGCCAGCCGGCGCACCCCGATACGGCCAGTTGTTTACTGATCTGGAAAGGGGAATCGGCGGCCACAGTAGTGGAGGGGTTCACTTTTCGCAATGGCGGGGGCACGGTTTGGCTCGACCCTGCCGGCGCGGGCATTTTCCGCGAAGGCGGCGGCATTCTCACGGAGTTCTCGTCGCCGGTGATTCGGCACAATATCATCCGGAATAATGTGGTATTGCCGCCCGGCCCGGGCATGGTGAGCAACGGTGGTGGTGGCATCCGCTGCGGCGATGGCGCCCCGCTGATAGAAAACAACCGGATCGTGCATAACCAGGGCGCCGGCTATGGGGGCGGTATTGTGCTCAACTATTGCCCCGGTGCTATCGTGCGCAACAACGTGATCGCGTTCAACTACGGTGGAAAGGATTTTAGCGGCGGCGGATTTTGGAGCACCGGAAAAGATCAGAATACGACGGTAACCCTGCAAAACAATGTGATCGCCTACAATCAGACACCCGCAGGCACGAAACAATTCTCCGGAAAAGCCGGCGGCGTGTGGACTTTTTCCATTAAACTACTCCTGTTTAATAATATAATCTGGGGAAATACCCAGGCATTGGGCAAACAGCTGGAACAAGCCGGCGCTGCTGTGGACGCCCGGTATAATTGTGTCCAGGACGGTCTGGCCGGATCGGACAATATCACCGCCGACCCCGTCTTTGTCGACACGGTTTGTTTTCTGCTGTCGCCCGGTTCTCCTTGTATGGATGCCGGCGGACCCGGACCCGGCATGCAGGATTTTTCCGGCAACAGCCGCTCGGCGGCTTTCCCGGCACGTGGCAGCCTGCGCAATGATATGGGCGCTTACGGCGGCAGCGCGCGGGGCCCCTTGTTTTGCAATGATTTTTGGGCTTCGCCCCAAATTTTCACCAAAGTATCCAATTCCCCGGTTGTAAACACCCCGGGCGATTCGCGCAGCGTAAACTGGATCGATGTGGACGGCGACAATGATCTCGACCTGTTTATCTCTAACGGGCCCCAAAACGGCGAAAATAATTTTCTCTATAAAAACAACGGAAAAGGGTTGTTTTCACCGGTATCAGACGACCCCATTGTTCAGGACAACAAACCTTCCGATGGCGCTACCTGGGCCGATTTTGATAACGACGGCGACAATGATTGTTTCGTGGCCAATTGGTACGGCATCAACAACCTGCTTTACCAAAATAACGGCAACGGGACTTTCCAGCAGGTAACCGGTGGCAACCTGGTGGCCGACGGCGGGCACTCGGAAACAGCCGCCTGGGGCGATTACGACAACGACGGCCGCCTCGACCTGTACGTGACCAACAGTGGCGGCACGAAACGCAATTTCCTGTACCACAACGACGGAAACGGCGCTTTCACCAAAATTACGACGGGCGCCCCGGTAACAGATGCGCTCTTTTCGCGCTGTGGGAACTGGACCGACTTCAATAACGACGGCAACCTGGACCTGTTTGTGACCAATGAAGAAGGCCAAAATGAAAACCTGTATAGAAATACCGGCAGCGGCCAATTTATTAAAGTCACGACAGGCGCCCTCGTCACCGACGGTGGCAAAACCATGAGTGCCAGTTGGGGCGACTACGACAACGACGGCGACCTGGACGTATTTCTGGCAAACGACCAGGCCAACAACGCCCTGTTCCGCAACGACGGTGCGGGTAATTTTACCAAAATAACAGACGGCCCGGTGGTCAACAGCGGCGGAAATTCCTTCGGCAGCCAGTGGGCCGATGTAGATAACGACGGTGATCTTGATCTGTTTGTCACTAATTCATTCTGGGGCGGGCCCTGGAATAATTTCCTGTTTATCAATCAGGGAAATGGAACGTTTGTTCGAAACCTCCTTGAAGCGCCGGTGCTGGAGAAAGGCTGGTCGTACGGTTGCGCTTTCGGCGATATGGATCGCGACGGCGACCTCGACCTGGCAGTAGCCAATTGTTACAATGCAACCCAACCGGACTATTTGTATGAAAACCATGCGGCTGAAAATGCGAACAACTGGTTGGTCGTACATTGTACCGGTACGAAGAGCAACCGGAGTGCCATAGGCGCCAAAGTGTTTGTTCGGGCCGTAATAGGTGGCGCAACGGTTGTTCAAATGCGTGAAATCAGCGCCCAAAGCGGGTATTGCGGTCAAAACCAACTGCCCGCTCACTTTGGCCTGGGAGATGCAGCAAGCATAGAATCGGTAGAGGTCCGATGGCCCTCAGGACAGGTTGATACCTATGTCGGGTTGTTTGCAAATCAGTATATTGCATTAACGGAAGACGGCGGGGTTTCGAATGTTGTGACCCCGGGCGCTTCCATCGACGGGTTGCGTATCCATACGGCGCACCCCAACCCTTTCCTGGATTCCCTCTTGTGCCGCTTTGAACTACTTCAGCAGGAACAAATGCGGGTAGATGTGCTGGATGCCAACGGTCGTCTGATCCGGCGTCTGGCGGATCGGATTTTCGCACCCGGCGACCACGAACTGGCTTGGGATGGGAAAGGTCCCGGTTTGACGGCAGCCCCTGCCGGGCAGTATGTTCTGGTTTTTCAAACCCAAACCGGCAAGTTTGTTTTGCAGGTAATTAAATCCGGTTCAGGCGGTTAGGGGTACTGTTGTTTGATGTTAATTCCGCTAATTTTGTTGGAATAGCGACTTTTTTCCAATAAAAATTTGTGAATGTGTAATTTTTGCACAAAATTGCATGGTTTGTATATTTGCATACTGATGTTAAGCAAAAGTCCTGACCATAATGAGTGCCAAATTTCACATTGATCGTCACTTTCTGTTTTTACACGGCCGTAACCTGGCTGTTTTTGCCGAAAGGGTGTTGAGAAAAACAAATAACAACGTTTATGTTCCGAACCGTGAGGATCTTTGGGAGGAACTGAATACGTCCGCTGCAGCATTAACCGCCGTGCTGGAAAACCCGGAATTGAAGCGCAAAATGCGCACGGAAGCCGTTCGGGAGAAAGAATCCGAGGTGCTCGTTGCGCTGGGTAAATATGCCGAATATGTGGAAGCGGCCGCAGCCTGCAAATCGGACGTTTTCACCACCGGTTTTCGCCCGCATGCCGAACATCGAAAATTAATAGATGAAGGTGTGGAAACCCGGCACCGCCAGCGGGTATCGGCGAAAATGGCGCAGCTGGAAGAAGAATAGTTTGAAGTTTGAAGTTCAAAGTTTGAAGTGCCCCTCTCGAACTTCAAACTTCGAACTTCGAACTTCAAACTATTTTATCGCTACACCTTCATCATCGATCAGTTTTCCGTTGCGGATACGGATGATACGGGCCGGGAAATTTTGCAAAATACGGTAGTCGTGTGTCGCGCAAAGCACGGCAGTATTGTGTTCTTTGGCGAGGTTGCGCATGAGCACCAGCACGTCGTCGCTGGTTTCGGGGTCGAGGTTGCCGGTGGGCTCGTCAGCGATGAGCAGTTCGGGTCGGTTGAGCAGCGCTCTGGCGATGACGATACGTTGTTGTTCGCCGCCGGAAAGTTCGTACGGCATGGCGTGGCGTTTTTCGGGCATATTAACGCCCTGGAGCACTTCCTGAACGCGGGTTTCCATTTCGGCTGTGTCGGTCCAGCCGGTTGCGCGGAGCACAAAGAGCAGATTTTCCTCTACATTTCGGTCGGTCAGCAGGTTAAAGTCTTGAAAGACGATGCCGAGTTTACGGCGCAGCAAGTGAACGTTGTTCCGGGAAATCGTTTTTAAGTCGAAGCCGGCTACTTCGCCGTTTCCGTTGGTAAGGGGCAAAGCGGCGTAGAGGGTTTTGAGCAAGCTGGTTTTGCCGCTACCGGTTTTCCCGATCAAATAGGTAAATTCTCCCGCTCCAATGGTCAGGCTGATATTTTCCAGCACAACGCGGTTGTCGCTTTGGCGGATGTCGGTGTTACTGAGACGGACGCTGTGCTGCATTAAATATTTTTTACAAAGGTAGCGCTCCTTCTTTCAAACCCAATACATCTTCCATTCGAAACACGCCGGTTTTTCCGATCAGCCATTCGGCAGCCAAAATTGCCCCGGTGGCAAACCCTTCACGCGAATGCGCCCGGTGTTCGAGGGTGATTTCGTCGGCCCGGCTGCTCCACTGTACGGTATGGGTGCCGGGCACCTCGTCTTCCCGAATGGCTGTGACGGGTATGTTGTCCGTGCCGGGCGGGGTAGGGGAGAGGGTCCAGCCGGTTTTTCGGTCGACTTTTGCCAGGATGTCTTTGGTGAGGGTGAGGGCGGTGCCGCTTGGGGCATCGAGTTTGTGGATATGGTGGATTTCGGTAATCGCCGGATGATACTCCGGGCGGTGGTTCATCAGGCGAGCCAGATAGCGGTTGAGTGCAAAAAATATATTGACGCCTACGCTGAAATTGGAGGCCCATAAAAATGCGCCGTGGTTTTCTGTACACCAGGTTTCTGCCTCGGCCAACTGTTCGAGCCAGCCGGTGGTGCCGCTCACAACCGGTACGCCGGCCTGCAGGCAGGTCATCACGTTTTGGTAGGCCGATTCCGGCCGGGTGAATTCGATGACCACGTCGGCTTGCCGCAACAGTTCGGGGGTTAAAGTCGACAGGTTTTCGCGGTTGATCCGCCAGGCAATGCCGATATTTTGCGCCGCAGCAATTTGTTCGATGGCTTTGCCCATTTTGCCGTGGCCGAAGAGTCCGATTTGCATACTTTAAAAGGTTTTGGGTTTGGGGGTTTGGGGGTTTGGGGGTTTGGAGGTTTAGGGGTTTGGGGTGGGCAAAGTTCTGAAAAAGGAGGTGGTTACCCCGTTTTTATGAGTTTCAAAAATGGCCAATTCTGCTGAAATCCCCTTTAAATTTACTTGATTTTAATCATTTTAGTCACGCTTGGATTTTGCCCCGGCGTTCCATACATCAAATAATATAGCCCCGGCGCCCACGTCGCACCCAGCTGGATCGGACCTTGCGTTTCGTTTATCTCCACAGTCTCCACCACACGCCCAAACTGGTCCAGCACCGTTATCCGCCCTTCCGAGGCTTCCGGGATTATTTCAACGGAAGCATAAAACGGGTTCGGCCAAACGGCCGGCCTGAATGTTGTGCCCGGGTCACCGCCCTGAACGCCTTTAAAATCAGACGTCAGGCTGAACGTCAAAGTCCGGTTTTTAGCAATTTTATAATGGAGCCGGACGGCTTGTCCGTATCCGTCGGCGCCTGCTGAAATATCGTAAACGCCCGGGGGAAAGTCGCTGATCAGAAAATTGCCGGAAGCATTGGTGGTCGTTTCCCGGACGCTGCCGAAATTGGAGAACGAGATCGTCGCGTTGGGTACAGGCGATCCGTCGTATGCATTGGTTACCTGGCCCTGTACTGTGAGTCCGCCGTTGGGGTAAAGGCCCGTGTTCAGAATGCGCGCCTCACCGCGTTGAAACAATGCGGTAAAATCCTGCGACTGGTACCCGGTTCTGCTGACCCGCACGGTAAAGTATCCTTCCTGTTCCTGCCCCATTTTGTAAGTGCCGTCGGCCAGCGTCGTGGTCCGGTTGAGCGGAGCAGTGCCTAATACCTCTATTTGCGCACCGACAAGGGGATTGCCGCTGAACCCATCGACGATTTTGCCCTCCATATATGCGGCCCGGACATACGCCGGGGTAAGTACCCACAATTCGCCGCCGGCGCCGGGGGCAGATATGACAGTGGCTATGATCGTGCCGGAGGGGAAATAGGGATAAACTCCCCAGCAACCCTCGGAACCGCCGCCGGTTGCAGTAGGAAAGACGTCAAAATTGCCCACCTGAACCAGGTTGTCGGGCCGCGTCACGTCTACGATAGTGAAACCGTCTTTGTACCAGGAAGTGATGGCGTAGTTGTTCCAAACGTGCGTGTTATGCACCATTGAATTGGAACCGGGGTTGCTCTGGATTTTATCGAGCAGGCGGATGTTTTCCGGGTCCGAGATATCATAGGCCGCCAGGGTGGAATTGTTGACCTCGTCGGTGGTGAACAGGCTGCGCCGGTCGTCGGAAATCCAGGTGTTGTGGGTGAAATTGTTGGGCGTGTTTTGTGTGGCAATCAGGTGTGGATTGCTTTTGTCGGTCATATCGACGATAGAAAAAATGCCCTGGTAGATATGACCTGCGTACAAGGTGTCATTGTCTACGTAGCCGTCGTGGATATAACCCAACTGATCAAATTTGCCCACAAAAACCGGGTTGTACGGATCGGGTTTCAGGTCGAATATTTTGGCGCCGCCACTAAACAGGGAGCCACCGCCGCCATAAGCATAGAGGAAGCCTTTAGCGGTGTCGATATGCAGCGCATGTATTTTGAGAATACCGCCTGCAACCGTCCCGTCGCCCGTATAAAAATGGCTGTTCAGGTCGGGCGACGGCAAAGCGCTCAGATCGACCACCTGAATACCCTGCCCGCCTTCCGATACGATGTAGGCATAATGTCTGTAGGTTTTGATTTCTTTCCACAGGTTGTTGGGGCCGGGTATCTGTACGATCTGCTGCGGCAAATCCGGGTTGGTTATATCCACGATGATCAGCCCTTTGGAGGCTCCGGCAAGTGCATATTCGCGGCCACCGGCGGTGTAGCCCCATACATTGGCCAGGGTTTGGCCGGTAAAACTCATTTTGGAGCGGTAGGTAACATTCAAATTCTGGGCGGGAAGAGCAAAGCCCAAAAGCAGACCGCATATCAGCGCGGCGGTAATTTTTTTCATAACAAATCAGTTTTTAGCGCGCACACGACCGGGCGATGTTTTTAAACACATAGGCACAGATGGCACATAGTCTTTTGATTTTCAAAGTTTTAAAATCTTTGTGTTCTCTGTGCCTATGTGTTAAAATTTAAGGTGTAGTAGTGTGTTTAGCGCGGCCAAGATAGGGCTTATGCAGATAGCCATCCTCCGGAAAACAGCCAGTGGCTGACATGAATTGCCTTTTCACATCGGGAAAAAAGCATCCTCGGCATGCCGGATACTGTTCAACTGCCCGTTTCGCAACAAAACAGAAATAATATCGAAACGAATTTCCCCTTCGTGGCCGGTTTGTTGCATGTACGATCCCGCCGTCCTGGCCAGGATATCCTGCTTTTTCCGGTCCACGGCTTCTTCCGGACCGCCGTAACTATCCAGCGCCCGGGTTTTAACTTCAATAAAAACCAGTGCGCCTTCCGGGGCCCAGGCAATGAGATCGATTTCTCCTTTTCCGGAGCGGAAATTTTGGAGCACCACACGGTACCCTTTTTCTTCCAGATAACTGGTGGCGAGCATTTCGCCTTGTTTGCCGATGTCGAGGTGGTTCATACTGCTTTAGTTTTGAAGGTTTTAGGTTTGAGGGTTTTAGGGTTTCTGGTTTGAAGGTTTCTGGTTTGAAGGTTTCTGGTTTGAAGGTTTCTGGTTTGAAGGTTTCTGGTTTGAGGGTTTCTGGTTTGAGGGTTTCTGGTTTGAAGGTTTCTGGTTGGTACGGAAGGTTAATCCGGATACAGTAAATACCGTCTTCGGATTTTTTTATAAGCCTCCAGGTCATACTGCCAGGTAGCGCGAATGTCGGATTCGAAACTGCCCGCCTCTACCTGTTGGCGCAGCGACCGGGTGCCGGCCAGGCGGTCGATATAACGTGACGTCAGAAAAAAATGGTCTTTGTCGGGAAATTCGCAGTAAAAATCCAGAAAAGCGTTCAGGTCAATACGGCCGACTTTGAAGAGGCTGTCCACCGAAAGCGAGCGAAAATCGTAGCCCCGGCAAAGGCGCCCATCCTGCGGCGGGTATTTCGAGGCGGCATTGGGTCGAGGCGTAAAGGTAAAACCGTACACCTCCGGGAAACCGGGGTGCCCGACCACTTGAAACGGCGCATCCGTACCCCGGCCGATGCTGGCCGCCGTGCCTTCAAAAAAACAAAGGGAGGGATAGAGCAGCACGGCCCGTTGGTTAGGCAGGTTGGGGCTGGGCGCCACCGGCAGTTCGTAAAAGGTTTTGTGGGTGTAATTGAGGCAGGTGACAATGGTCAGGTCAATGGGTTTTGGTCCGGTCCAGTATTCGCCGGTGAACAGGCGCGCCAGTTCGCCAACGGTGCATCCGTGTACAACAGGCAGCGGGGCGATACCCACGAAGGAACGCAGGCGCATGTCGAGCACCGGCCCGTCCACATAGTGCCCGTTGGGATTGGGCCGGTCCAGCACGATGATGGATTTGTCAAATTCCGCGCAGGCCTCCAGCAGGTAATGCAAGGTAGAAATATAGGTGTAGAACCGGGTGCCGACGTCCTGGATATCGAACACAATCACATCCACGCCGGCCAGGTCTTCCGCACTGGGACTGCGTTTGTTGCCATACAGTGAAATGATTGGTATGCCGGTGCGGGGATCAGCGCCGTCTTTCAGGTGTTCGCCGTCGGGCGCGTCGCCGCGAAAACCGTGCTCGGGAGCAAAAATACGGACCACGCATACGCCTTCACTCACCAGCACATCCGCCAGGTGTTTGTCGCCAACCCGCGAGGAGTGGTTCACCACGAGTGCCACTTGTTTGCCCTCCAGCATCGGAAGATAGGCGTATATGCGCTCGGCGCCTACGATAACAGGAGTCTGAAGTTTAAAGTTTGAAGTTTGAAGTTTGAGGTTTGAAGTTTGAAGTTTGAAGTTTGAAGTTTGAGGTTTGAAGTTTGATCCCAAGGCCTCGGGAAGAAGGGGCTCCCCGGAGTCGGCAATGACCGCTTGAGCCTGGGCAAAAGCTGAAGTAAAAATTAAAATACCGGTGATAATAATTCTAAACGTCATGTAATTTTCAGAATTAATGCACAAAAGTAAAACGAAGTGTTGTTAACAAAGGTGTGTAATTGAAAACGAAATGTTTTACATTTGTGCCACTTTTTTTCTGTCTCTTGTTTTTCAATGCCAAAATACGCCATTATAGACGTTGAAACGACCGGTGGTATGGCTCGTTTCGAACGGATCACCGAAATCGCGATTGTGTTGCACGACGGCGCGCAAGTGACGGATACCTATAGTACGTTACTCAATCCCGAGCGCAGCATCCCCTGGAATATTACCCAACTCACCGGCATAACGGACGAGATGGTGGCGCATGCGCCAAAATTTTTCGAGGTAGCCAAACAAATCGTGGAGTTGACGGAGGGCGCTATTTTTGTGGCGCACAACGTGTCGTTCGATTACAGTTTCGTGCGCGAAGAATTTGCGCGTTTGGGGTATTCTTTTTCCCGGAAACAACTCTGTACCGTACGTTTGTCGCGTATTGTTTTCCCCGGCCTGGCCAGTTACAGCCTGAGTAACCTGAAACGCCATTTCGGGATTTATGCCGAACAAAGTCACCGCGCACTCGACGATACCCTGGCCACGGTGCAAATTTTTGAACGGATTATGGCGGCGCAGGAAGGCGCCGACAGTTTAAAAGCACTGGTCGACAACGGCGTCCGGGCATCCAAACTTCCGCAAAACATCACCCTCGACCGCCTGCACGCGGCGCCCGAAAGCTGCGGCGTGTATTACCTGCACGACGATCGCGGAGAAGTGATTTATGTCGGCAAAAGCCTGAATATCCGCAAACGCTTGTTCGAACACTTTGCCGACCAAACGCCCAAGGGCGAAAAACTCCGCGCCGGCGTGGCCGATTTCAGTTTTGAAATCACCGGCAGCGAATTGGTCGCCCTGCTGCTTGAAAGCGCCGAAATAAAACGCCTGCAACCGCCCATCAACCGGGCCTTGCGGCTGCGGCAATTCACCGGTTGCATTTTTACCTACACCGATCAACGTGGGTATCGCTGCCTCGCGGCCGGCCAGCGCTCCAAACGCAATATGCGCCAGTTGGAACTGGTAGCCGACTTTCCCAAGCTGACCAGCGCCCGCGCCTGGCTGGACAGCATGGCCCGGCAACATCAGCTCTGCGGTAAATTGTGCAACCTGGACAGCCGCGAACACGCCTGTTTCCACTACACCATGCACCAATGTTACGGCGCCTGCGTGGGCGCCGAATCGCCGGAAGCCTACAACGAACGGGTAGCGGAAGCATTATCGGTGTTGTCCCGCGGTTTGCCGGGTAGCTTCGTCCTCCTGGAAAACGGCCGCCAAGACAGCGAGCAGGCCGTCGTGGCCGTAAAAGACGGACAGTTTCTCGGTTTTGGTTTTGTCGATGCCGGGGAAACCTATCAGCCGGCCGATTTACTGGAAGTCGTGAAAAAGCCGTATTCCGATCCTGATGCGGCGCGGATTATCCGGGGATACATGGATGGAAAAAGGGTGGTGCGGAAGGTGGCGCTTTGAGCCCCTTTTACGGCGTAGGGTGTTTCAACCGCCGGTATGTTACACCTAAGCAACAAACAACTACTTTTGCGCTTATCATGGAATCACATATAGCGCCTGCCGAATTTCTCACCGCCCGCGACAACTGCGTTGTGCTCGATGTCCGCTCCCCGGGCGAGTATGTGCAAGGGCATATTCCGGGCGCTTATAGTTTTCCCTTGTTCAGCGACGAGGAAAGGGCGCAGGTCGGCACACTGTACAAACAACAGGGGAAGGAAGAGGCCATGCTTCTGGGGCTCAAAATAGTGGGCCCTAAAATGGAACGGTTCGTGCGGGAGGCCCGGAAATTGGCCCCAAACCGGCGGTTGGCAGTGCATTGCTGGCGCGGCGGACAACGCAGCCGGAGTATGGCCTGGTTGTTCCGGCAGTCCGGTTTCGAGGTGGTTACCCTGGAAGGCGGTTATAAAAATTACCGGCGGCATGTACTGGAATCGTTCGAACAGATGTCGCTTCGTATGATCGTAATCGGCGGGCAAACCGGCACGGGCAAAACCAAAATCTTGCGGGAATTGCAGCGCTTAGGCGAGCAAATTATCGACCTGGAAGCGCTCGCGCACCACAAAGGCTCCGCTTTCGGCGCCATCGGCGAATTGCCGCAACCCACTGTGGAACAGTTTGAAAACGATTTATTCGAGCGCATGCTCCAGGTGGATTCGAGCCGGCGGGTTTGGCTGGAAAACGAAAGCCGGAGCATCGGCCGGGTTTTTATTCCGGATGGATTCTGGAAACATTTTAAGGCGTCGCCCTTGTTCAATATTGAAGTGCCCCTCGAGTGCCGGATAAAAAATTTAGTGGACGATTACACCGGATTTTCTTCCGGCGAACTGGAGGCTGCCTTCCAAAAAATTGAACGAAAATTGGGCGGGCAGCACCTGAAATCCGCCGTGGAGGCACTTCAGGCCGGCGATTATGCCGCCGCCGCCGCCGTAGCGCTCCAGTATTACGACAAAACCTACCGCTTCGGTTTGGAAAACAATACGTCGCCGGATATCCGGATGCTGCGTTTTGAACATGCTGACTTTCCGAAAATAGCACTGGAATGTCTGCATCAGGCTAACCTTTTGGTAAGTGGAAAACCAGTACCTTTGACTGTCGAACAGCATTAGACTAACCATTCCGTATCGAATATCTTATGCATTACCACAGTCTTGGGCAAGTCCCGCCAAAACGGCATACGCAGTTCCGAAAACCTGACGGCGAACTGTATCACGAAGAATTATTCAGCACCGAGGGATTCAGCGACCTGCATTCACTGTTGTACCATTGCAACGCCCCCACCCAGATCGTTCAGGTGAACGAACCCTATAGTGTGGCGCCCCGGACAGTACATGATAAACAATTGAAACACCGCAGTCTGCTGGGCTTCAAAATAGAACCCGAAGACGATTACCTGAAATCGCGCAAACCGGTTTTGGTGAACAACGACTGTAAAATTATTCTGGCAGCTCCCCGGAAGAGTATGACGGATTATTTTTTCAAAAATGCCGATGCCGACGAGGTGATCTTTATCCACCAGGGCGCCGGACGTCTGCGCACGATGTACGGCAACCTTCCGTTCGATTGTGGCGATTATGTGGTTGTGCCGCGTGGAACGACCTACCAAATCGAATTCGACGGCCCGGACAACCGGCTGTTCATCGTGGAAAGTTACGGCCCCATCACTACGCCGAAACGCTACCGTAATTCCTTCGGACAACTCATGGAACATTCGCCGTTCTGCGAACGGGATTTCCGCAAACCCATTGATCTGGAAACCCACGACGAGCGCGGCGATTTCCTGTTTTACATCAAAAAACAGGATATTATTTACCCTTATCATTACCTAAACCACCCGTTCGACCTGATTGGCTGGGACGGATTCGTATATCCCTACGCTTTTTCCATCCACAATTTTGAGCCCATCACCGGGCGGGTTCACTTGCCGCCGCCGATTCACCAGACGTTTGACGGGCGCAATTTTGTGATCTGTTCCTTTGTACCCCGCATGTACGACTATCACCCGTTGGCCATTCCTGCCCCGTACAACCACTCGAACATCGACTCCGATGAAGTGCTGTATTACGTGGACGGGGATTTTATGAGCCGGAAACACGTCGAACGCGGCATGATCACGTTGCATCCGGGCGGTATTCCGCATGGGCCGCACCCGGGTACCGTGGAAAAAAGTATCGGCGCCAAAGAAACGCGGGAACTGGCAGTGATGGTGGATACTTTCCGACCGTTGTTGATGACGGAATATGCCGCCGGGATTGAGGACCCGGAGTATTATCAAACCTGGTTGCCGTAGAAAGGGCATTTCATTTAGGGAGGACAAAAAAAATGCCCCGGCACGTTTGCCGGGGCGAGTAACCAAATCAAACTTTCTGTGAAGTTTTTCTTTATTTACATGTTTTCATAGCAGGGAGAAGGGGGCAAAAAAATTGCCGGCTTCTACATGCATAGATGCATGGAAGCCGGCAACGTTGCACCGATATTCCTTTTCGACCGAAATTAACGACCGAAATGCCGGAATTTATCGGCGAAAGGAAAAATCTATCACGAATTTTCCGTCACCATATACGATTCTATCGGTGGGCAAACACATACCAGATTGCGGTCTCCGTAAGCCTGATCGATGCGTCCGACCGTAGCCCAGAATTTCCAGCCTTGCCGGAGATAGGGTAGGGGGAAAGCCGCCTTTGAGCGACTGTATTTGTAAGGCCATTCATCGGCGCCGATGACATCTATGGTATGCGGCGCATTGTGCAGCATGTTATCATCCGGATCATACGCGCCCGCAGCTACTTCGTCTATTTCCTGTCTGATTTGCAGTAACGCATCGCAGAAACGGTCGAGTTCGGCCTTGCTTTCGCTTTCGGTAGGTTCAATCATAATAGTGCCGGCAACCGGGAACGACAACGTAGGCGCATGAAAACCGTAGTCCATCAGGCGTTTAGCCACGTCTTCGGCGCTGACCACACTTTTGAACGGGCGCAGGTCGATGATGAGTTCGTGGGCGGAGCGGCCTTTTTCACCCGAATACAACACCTGGTACGGTCCTTCCAGGCGGGCTTTCAGGTAATTGGCATTCAGGATAGCGTATTTGGTGGCATCCGTAACGCCCTGTGCGCCCAACATTTTAATATAAGCGTACGAGATCAGCAGAATGCTCGCACTACCCCAAGGCGCAGCGCTAATGGCCGTGGTGCCTTCGCTTCCGCCGGTTTTGGCAAAAACGTGTCCGGGCAGGTACGGCGCCAGGCTGGCATTACAGCAGATCGGGCCCATGCCCGGGCCGCCGCCGCCGTGCGGAATGGCGAATGTTTTGTGCAGGTTCAGGTGACAAACATCGGCGCCGATAATAGCCGGGCTGGTAAGGCCTACCTGGGCGTTCATGTTGGCGCCGTCCATGTACACTTTCCCGCCGTGCTGGTGAATGATTTCACAGATTTCGTGAATGGCCGTTTCAAATACGCCGTGGGTCGACGGGTAGGTGACCATGAGACACGCCAGGCGGTCCGAATGTTGGGCGGCCTTTTCTTTCAAATCGGTTACGTCGATATTGCCGCGTTCGTCGCAGGCCACTACCACCACATCCATGCCCGCCATAACGGCGCTGGCCGGGTTGGTACCGTGTGCCGACGACGGGATCAGGGAAAGGTTGCGGTGTCCCTCGTTTCGCGCCAGGTGATAGGCGCGGATCGCCATGAGGCCGGCATATTCGCCCTGTGCGCCGGAATTGGGTTGCAGGGAACAGGCCTCGAAACCGGTTACGGCACACAGATACTGCTCCAGTTCACCGATAATTTTCTGGTAGCCGCCCGTTTGCGATGTTGGGGCGAACGGATGAATATTGGCCCACAGTTCCCAACTTACCGGGATCATCTGGGTGGCCGCATTCAATTTCATAGTACAGGAGCCCAGCGAAATCATCGAATGCGTCAGCGAGAGATCGCGGTTTTCGAGGCGCTTCAGGTAGCGCATCATGTCACTTTCCGTGTGGTAGGCGTTGAAAACCGGATGGGTCAGGTAATCCGATTCGCGGCGGAGCGGCGCCGGAATAACGACATCCGACACGGCAGCGACGGCGCCTGCGCCGAAAAGTGCTGCAATGGCGTTCAAGTCGGCATCCGTGACGGTTTCATCGATGCTGATCTGAAGACCAGTGGCGTCGTAATAGAAATTGATCCCGGCCGCTTCGGCTTTCTGACGCAACGCGGCGGATTGGTCGGCGGGCAAGGCAATACGGATCGTATCAAAAAACGATTGGTTTGCTAATTTAAATCCGGCTTTTTCCAGGGTTTTTGCCAGACTAACGGCCATTCTGTTGGCACGGGCGGCTATCCCTTTGATGCCTTTCGGGCCGTGATATACGGCATACATGGCTGCCATATTGGCCAAAAGCGCCTGTGCGGTACAAATATTGGAGGTAGCTTTTTCTCTGCGGATATGTTGTTCCCGGGTTTGCAGGGCCATGCGCAGGGCGCGGCGTCCGTGGCGGTCGACCGATACGCCGATGATCCGTCCGGGAATAATCCGTTTAAATTCTTCGGTCGTGGCAAAATAGGCGGCATGCGGTCCGCCGAAACCGATCGGTACGCCAAAACGTTGGGTGTTTCCAACGGCGCAATCGGCGCCCCACTCGCCGGGCGGGGTGAGCAATGCCAACGCCAGCAGGTCGGCCGCTACACAGACGTAAGCGCCATGCGCTTTGGCTTTTTCTACAAACGCCCGGTAGTCTTCGATGCCGCCGTTCATATTGGGGTATTGAAGCAACACGCCGAATGTTTTTTCAGAAAACTCGTATTGCTGCCAGTCGCCGATAACGAGGCGAATATCCTGGGGCAATGCGCGGGTTTTTAGCAGGTCGATTGTTTGTGGGAGGACCGTGTCGGACACAAAAAACTCATTGGCTTCTTCCCCGGTCTTAGCCCGTTTGTTTTTCTCGGCGTAAAACATGTGCATCGCCTCAGATGCCGCGGTGCCTTCATCCAGCAGGCTGGCGTTGGCGATCGGCAGGCCCGACAGGTCGCTGATCATAGTTTGAAAATTGAGCAGGCTTTCGAGGCGGCCCTGCGCAATTTCTGCCTGATAGGGCGTGTATTGGGTGTACCACCCGGGATTGTGGAACAAGTTGCGCGCAATAACGGAGGGCGTGATTGTGCCGTAGTACCCCATGCCGATGTAAGTGCGCGTCAGCCGGTTAAGTTGGGCGGTGTTTTTCAGTTCCTGCAAAAAATCAAATTCCGACTGCGGGTCCGGCAAATCGAGCGGGTTTTTCAGACGGATCGAGTCCGGCACGGTTTGTTCGATTAATTCGTCTAAGGACTTGACATTCAGAGCGTAGAGCATTTCGCTCAGCTCGTTTTGGTTAGGCCCGATATGCCGGTGTACAAACCGGTCCGGGTGTGGAAATTGGCTCATCACGTATATAGGATGTTGGTCACAGAATGTGGTGGTAAAAATGGTTTGAAGGTTTCTGGTTAGAGAGGTTTCTGGTTTGAGAGTTACTGGTTCGAAGGGTTCGAGGGTTTGAAGGTTTCTGGTTTGAAGGTTCTGGTTTGAGGGGAGGATTGGGAAATGGAGGGTCAAAAAACAGCGCGAAGGTATATATTGTTCGGTGCGTCCGGGCACCCCGTCCGGGTAAAATTTTTAACCTTTTTGACAAATGCAGGTATTCAACACAACTGGTCGTTGCAGGAAAATTTTTTAACGTTAAAGTTTTTCCAGGCAGGAAATAGTGCAGCCATTGCGCCGTTTACGAGGCATCTGTTAACCCTCCAACCAGAAACCCTCCAACCTAAGAAAACCAGAAACCCTCAAACCCAAAATAACCAGTAACCCTTTTTTTAATCCTAATCCATCGGATTGATTTCTATTCATCCTTAAATATCGGTTTATGTTATGCCTTCGTTTTTTTCTCCTGCCGGCCCTTTGGCTGGTGGTGAGCGCTACTTGGGTTTCTGCCCAAACGTCCCCTGTGGCTGCCTCAGTGCAGCAGTTTCGCGACCAGGGAGGTCGCTTCGAGCCGGTCCGCGTTTTTACGCCTGCGTCCAAACGCCATGAAGCAGCGGTTCAATTTGCTCCAAATGCCCAGTTTCTCACCCTTAATGTCGCCCAAATAACCGAACGCTCCGGTAAATTCGCCGAAGCGCTTACCCTCCAACTTCCTTTCCATGATGAGACACTGACGGTCGACCTGCTTGAAGTCAGTATTTACACCGGCGATTTTAGCGTTGTCACGAGCAGTTCCGGGGAACAACCCGTTGGCTATACGCCCGGGCGGCACTACCGGGGAACGGTTCGGGGCGACGACAGATCTTTGGTTGCCCTTAGTTTTTTGCAAAACGGCGTTACCGCCCTGATCTCCGACGACCGGCATGGCAACCTGGTGTTGGGTAAATTGGAACAACCCGGAAATACCACGGATTATATTTTATATTCCGACCGGGAGGTGGCTGCGAAACCGCCGTTTTCATGTGAGGCGTTGGAACACGATCAAAATCGCCCGAACGATCCTGCCAACAGCAAGCCCGACGTAAACGGCTGCGTGCGCGTATATTTTGAAGTCGACTACGAGTTGTTTCAAAACAAAGGATCCGTTCAGGCTACGGTGGATTATCTGGCCGGCGCGTTCAACCAATTGGCCACTTTGTATGCCAATGAGCAAATAAGCACCACCCTGTCGCAGGTGTACGTTTGGGTGACACCGGATGCCTACAGCACCAGCAGCAGCAGCACGGCGCTCAACCAATTTAAGGCGTTGCGAAAAAGTTATAACGGCGATATTGCGCACCTGGTCGGTATTGGCGGAAACAACCTGGGCGGCATCGCATACGTGGATGTGTTGTGCGTTCCTTCCTACGCCTATGCTTTCAGCGATATAACGGCGTCTTATTCCTCCGTTCCAACCTATTCCTGGACGGTTGAAGTGTTGACACACGAAATGGGACACAACCTGGGCTCGCCACATACTCAGTCGTGTACCTGGCCCGGTGGCGCCATCGACAATTGTTTTACCACCGAAGGAGGCTGCGCATCCGGTCCGGCGCCGGTGAACGGCGGTACGATAATGAGCTATTGCCATTTGACCAATTACGGTATCAATTTCAACAACGGCTTCGGCCCGCTTCCAGGCAACAAGATACGTACGGAAGTTGGCGGCGCTACCTGTCTTTCCGGCTCCTGTGCGCCATTGGGCAGTTGCCTGGCGCCCAAAAGCCTGGCCGTGAGTAATATCAGCGGCAGCAGTGCCACCGTTTCCTGGAGCGCTGTCAGTGGAGCCACCGGATACAATCTGCAATGGCGCGCCGTGGGCGCTACCTCCTGGACGACAGCAAATAATGTAAACAGCCCGTACAATGTTTCCGGCCTGCCTGCTAACGATGAAATTGAGGTACAGGTACAATCGATTTGCGGTAGTGGCAGTTCGGCATATAGCTACGGGGTTGTATTTCTTTCTTCCTCCGGCGGAGGAGGGGGAGGGACATCTTGCGGCACGCCGGGCAATCTGACCGCCACCGCCACCTCCACCACTTCGGCGCTGGTGAGCTGGGGCGCCGTAGCAGGAGCCGGTTCTTACCAGTTGTCGTATAAATTATCCAGTTCCAGCACCTGGAGCAATCCGGTAAACCTTACTTCCACCACCTACACGCTTAACGGACTAACTGCGGCTTCCACGTACAATGTGCGGGTATCGGCCACTTGTTCGGGAGTTATTTCCGGATTTGCCACGGCTTCTTTCAGCACGGGCGGCGGCGGTACCACCTGTGGCGCTCCTGCCAACCTGACTGCCACAGCAACTTCTTCCACCACGGCAAATATTACCTGGAATGCCGGTTCAGGAGCAAGTTATTACCAGTTGTATTACAAGACGACATCTTCCAGTTATTGGAGTTCGGCCATCAACGTAACCGGAACGGCTTACAATTTAAGCGGTCTGGCGGCGAGCACCACCTACAACGTTCGTGTACGAACGGTTTGTAGTGCGGGCGCCTCCGGGTTTGTCTCCACGACGTTCACCACGCAGGCATCCGGTGGCGGCACAACCTGTGCAACACCGGCGAATTTTACCTTGGTCAATGTGACGGCAACCTCAGCCATTATAAGTTGGAACACGGTGAGCGGCGCTACGGGCTACGACCTGCAAATCAAACTGTCTACTTCCGGTTCCTGGATGACCTTTGTTAATCTGCCGACTACCGTAGTACAGATTACGAATATGCTACCCGCCCGCACTTATAATGCCCGGGTGCGCGCCCGTTGTACCGGCACGAATAACTTTTCGCCTTATACTGCCATTCTGAATATCAATACGCCGGCTAATGTAACCGGGACGGAAACGCCCGTGGCTCTGCCGGATGGCGAAGGGGCAATTATAAGTCTTCAAAACGCAGCGATATCAGATGCGGAGGCGTTGCGGGTTTCGCCAAATCCGACGACAGGGCGGGTGACCGTTAATTTCCATTCGGAAACGGATGAAGCAGGTGTCATAGAATGGTTCGACCTGAATGGCCGGTTATTGGTGATGCAGCCGGTACCCGGAAAGGACAACAGCCGGGAATTTGATCTTGGAGATTATCCGCCGGGTATTTATTTTGTGCGGGTATATGCTAAGGATCAGGAACCCATGATCAGACGGGTTGTGAAAGAATAGAAAAACAAGGCCAATGCCTTGATTGTGGAATGCCGGACAGCGAATGTCGAATGTTGAAATGACGTAGTGGGTTTTAAGATAAAACACGCGCAGTTTCTACAATATTTGACACCCGCTGTCCGGCATTTGATATTTAAGGGCTTTATTTTTTGCCACATAGCCTGTCAGGTAATTGTCAGGGCGTGACAGGCTGGCGGTGAAAAATGGCAAGCGGCTGAAAAAATGGCAGGAAAAAGTGCTTGGCACGAAGTCTGTTTATACCACCGTATCCGAATAATATTTCGTGAATCAATTAACAACGTTAGTTAACCAAACAAAATAAGTCAGACGTATGAAACCAATCGCAGACCGTGTGATTATTAAACCGGCCCCTGCCGACGAAAAGACCAAAGGTGGTCTTATCATCCCCGACACTGCCAAGGAAAAGCCACAACGTGGCGAGGTAGTTGCTGTGGGCCCGGGCAAAGACGGCAACCTGATGACCGTTCAAGCGGGTGATATCGTGCTTTATGGCAAATATTCCGGCCAGGAAATCAGCTATGAAGGTCAGGACTACCTGATTATGCGCGAAGACGACATCCTTTGCGTCATTTAAGTTGGATGATTGTGTGGAACGGCTACTGGCCGTTTTTTTCATTTAACAGTACCTGTACCCCCATCAGCCGTCATCACATTAACACATTAACTCAAAACTGAGATATGTCAGTAAAACAAATCAGCTTCAATACGGATGCCCGCGAAAAGCTTAAAGAGGGCGTCGACGCATTGGCAAATGCCGTAAAAGTAACCCTCGGTCCCAAAGGCCGCAACGTAGTTATCCAGAAATCCTTCGGCGCTCCGGCCATCACCAAAGACGGTGTAACAGTGGCCAAAGAAGTAGAACTGGAAGATCCGGTGGCCAACATGGGCGCCCAAATGGTGAAAGAAGTAGCCAGCAAAACCGCCGACGCTGCCGGCGACGGTACCACCACCGCTACCGTACTGGCTCAAGCCATGGTCACTGCCGGTCTGAAAAACGTGGCTGCCGGTTCCAACCCCATGGACCTGAAGCGCGGCATCGACAAAGCCGTGAAGGTGATCGTTAAAAACCTGAAAGAGCAAACCGAAGAAATCGGTGACGATTTCAGCAAAATCGAACAGGTTGCCTCCATTTCCGCCAACAACGACGAAGAAATTGGCAAACTGATCGCCAATGCCATGAAGCGCGTGTCGAAAGACGGCGTCATCACGGTGGAAGAAGCCAAAGGTACCGATACCCACATGGAAGAAGTGATCGGTATGCAATTCGACCGCGGTTACCTCAGCCCTTATTTTATTACCGATGCTGAAAAAATGATCTCCGAGTACGAAAATCCGTACCTGTTGATCACCGATAAAAAAATCAGCAATATGCAGGACCTGGTGCCTGTGCTCGAAAAAACCCTGCAAACCGGCCGCCCCCTGCTCATTCTGGCAGAAGATGTGGAAAGCCAGGCTTTGGGTGTTTTGGTGGTTAACCGCCTCCGCGCGGGCCTCAAAGTGGTGGCTGTCAAAGCCCCCGGCTTCGGCGACCGTCGCAAAGCCATGCTCGAAGACATCGCCATCCTCACGGGCGGCACGGTGATCAGCGAAGACCAGGGCTATAAACTGGAAAATGCAGACCTCACGCACCTCGGCACCTGCGAACGTATCACGGTGGACAAAGACAACACCACGATCGTCGGCGGTAAAGGCAAAGACGAGGTGATGAAAGCCCGCATCAACCAGATCAAACAACAAATCGATTCCACTACGAGCGATTACGACAAGGAAAAACTGCAGGAACGCCTCGCCAAACTGGCCGGCGGCGTAGCGGTGCTCTATATCGGCGCTGCCACCGAAGTGGAAATGAAAGAGAAAAAAGACCGCGTCGACGATGCCCTGCACGCTACCCGTGCTGCCATCGAAGAAGGCATCGTAGCCGGCGGCGGTGTCGCCCTGGTACGCGCCATTGCAGCACTGGATAAAATGAAAGGCGTCAACGAAGATGAAACCATCGGTATCGCTATCGTGCGCAAATCGCTCGAATCGCCTATCCGCATCATCGCCGAAAACGCCGGCATGGACGGTTCTATCGTGTTCCACAAAGTGCTGGACAACAAAGGCGACTTCGGCTACAACGCCCGGACCGACGAATACCAGGACCTGAAAAAAGCCGGTATCATCGACCCGACCAAAGTAACCCGTATCGCGCTGGAGAATGCCGCGTCTATCGCCGGCTTGATCCTGACGACCGAATGCGTCATCAACGACAAGCCTGAGAAAAAGGCTGCGATGGGCGGCGGACACCCGGGCATGGGCGGCGGAATGGATATGATGTAATTTGAATATCGGGTCTAACGGGTTGAGCAGGTTTTGAGCCGTTTGGATTCCGTTGATTGATTAAGTTATAAGATTTTTATAGAGAGGCGCTACCGTGATGGTAGCGCCTCTTTCTTTTGGGAATCAAATCCATTACAATATTTATCGCTCCAACGCCACCCGGTACGCCGCCTGCCCCTGCTCCGTTCGGATCAGCAGCACGTACAGCCCGTCGGCAAATGCCGACCAGTCCAGCAACACCCGTTTTTGTACGGCGGCGTTTTGTTCCAGCACCAAACGCCCCGTGGCATCGAACACCGCGAAACGAAGGTCCGGCCCGATCGCGCCGTCCGGCAGTACTACGTTTACCAAACCCGTGGAGGGGTTCGGATACACCGCTACCAAACCGGCCCAATCCGGGGTTTTTGTGCCCACCAGATCGTCTACTACAAACGGCCCGGCCACGGTGGTGCAGCCCGCCTCGTCCGTGACCTTGAGGGTGTACGTTCCCGCGCCCAGGCCGAAGAGGTCTTCCGTCGCGGCTACCGTCTGGCCGTCGCGTTGCCATTCAAAAGTATAGCCCGGTTGGCTGCCGGCTACGCTTACCTGAACGCTGCCCACGCCCTGGCCGCCCACGTCGTTTAGCAATACATCGAGTGTTACGGCGATCGGCGTGAGTATGGTCACGGAAAAGGAGCAAGCGCTTACGTTGCTGCTTGCATCGGTAAAGGTGTAAGTGGTCACGGTCGTGCCTGTCGGAAACTCCGATCCGCTGGGAAGGCCGTTCACCAGGTTAAAGAAGCCGCCGAGCATCAGGCAATTGTCGGTAGCCACGGGGGCTAAGTATTGTACGATCCGGTCGTCGGCACACCGGAGGATACTTTCAGGACAGGTGAGCAGCGGTGGCAAATTGTCGATAACGGTCACCTGGATAGTCAGGTCGGCGCTGTTGCCCGACTCGTCATAAGCGGTGATGATCACCGGGTGTGTGCCGAGTTGCAGGCAGTCGAAACTGCCGGGCACTATGACGACATCATTCAACGCGCAGTTGTCGGTTGCGGTCACACTGAGATTTTGCAGGTTGAGGCTGATGACGCCGGCCGGCCCAAGCGGCAGCGTGATCGGGCCGCCCAACAGGGTCGGCGGCTCCAGGTCGGTCGCCGACACCGTTATCTCTACTGCCGCGGTACAACCGTTTTCATCGGTTGCCGTGGCAGTGTACGTACCGGCGGGAAGGCCGGTAGCCACCGGGCCTTCCTGTCCGCCGCTCCAGATTACGGTGATATTGCCGGTGCCGCCCCCGGGCAGCACGGTGGCTGAGCCGTCGGGAGATTCCGGGCAGGTGGCGTCGGTCACAGCGCCCAGGTCGAGGGTCAACAAGGGCGGATCATTTAGCGCAATAGAGGAAGTCGTTTCACAGCCGTTTACATCCGTGATCGTCACCGAGTAAACCTCGGATTTCAGCTGGTCTGCTGTTTGTTTGGTACTGCCGTTGCTCCAAAGGTAGCTGAATGGTGCCGACCCGCCGAGCGGAATCGCGGTAGCCGATCCGTCCGCAGATCCAAAGCAAGCGGGGTTGCCGGCAGTCAGTTCGAGGGCTAAGTCGCACCCGCCGTCCCACACTTCCACGGTTTGCTCGGCGGTGCAACCGTTATCGTCAATGACCGTGACGGTATAAAACCCTGCGATCAAGCCGGTAATGACTGCTTGTGTTGCGCCGGTGCTCCATTCAAATGTATAGGGCTGGGTACCGCCGCTGGGGTTTGCAGCAGCCGAGCCGTCGTTGCCGCCCACCACCGTAGGTGCTACGGCCGTGGCATTAGGCAGTACCGCTTCCGGTTGTGTAACCGTAGCGCTGAATGTAGCTGTGCAGCCTGTGCCGTCGGTTACGACCACGGTGTATGCGCCTGCCGGCAGATTTTCGGCATTGGGTGTTAGCGTGCCGTTAGTCCACAAATAGGTATAAACACCGTCTCCGCCGGCGGCGGCCACGCTCAATGCACCATCAGATGCGCCGAAGCAGGAGACGTCGGTTTGCGCGGATAAGCCAGCTTCAACCACCTCGTTTTGAATAACATTGACCTGTGCGGTGGCGGTGCAGCCGTTTTGGGTATTGGTCAGCACGAGCAGGTACGTGCCAGGCAGACCGGCGCTAAGTGCAGGATTTGTTCCCGTATTTGTCGTGGCGCCATCGGGGGCCTTCCACACGTGTTCGAGTAGTTCGTGGTTGATGTTGGAAGTATTGGTCAAACTGACGGAAGCGGCATTGCAGTGGAGGGCGCCTGACACAGCAAGATCGGTATCCGGGGCTTCGTAATCTGAGCCGACCTGGGTCACGGCGGTTGCCGTGCAGCCGTTATCGGTGTTTGTAGCCAAGAGGGTATAGGTGCCGGCGGCGTTAATTTCCGGTTCAAGCGTAGTATTTCCGCTAACAATATTTCCCCCATCGGAGGCCGTCCACAGGTAGGTGAAGTTGCCCGAAACCGCAGCGTTTTGCCCATCCAGATTTTGTGCGGTCACTGTGCAGGTAAACTCGGGTGCTTCGGCGATGGATACGGGTGGCGGGGTCTCATTGAGCGCGACCACGGCGAGATCGGTGGCGGAGCAACCGTTGCCGGGGTTGGACAGGATGAGCCGGTAGGCGCCGGGTTGGTCCACCACGGGCGTCGGCGTGTCTGCACCGCTGACGATGTTGCCGTCGTCGGTGGTCCACTGGTAGATGAGGGTCGGATCGAGGGTAGAGCCGTTGGCGTTGATCGAAACGGACAGATTGGTGCAAGTGAGCGGTTCGGGGGCATTGGCGATGGCAATAATGGCGTCGGTATTGGCAGCCACCTGCACGGAGTCGGTAGTGGAACAGCCGTTCAGGGTGTCGCGGAGCAGCAGTACATACCAGCCGGGGGCGTTCACCGTCGGGGTGCGGGAGCTGTCGCCACTGACGATGTTGCCGCTTTCTGTGGTCCAGGAATAAACAAGATGGACGTTTGAGGTATCTTCGGCGGCGATTAACGTTACCGAAGACTGCAGGCAGGAGACCGAATCGGCGGGAGCAATATCCAATTCGGGGGGCGTGTTGTTGAATATCACCGTCACCGTATCGGTGTCTATGCAAAAATTGGCGGCGTTTGTCACCTTCAGGATATAGATACCCGCGGTGTCGGTCCGGGCGATGATGCTGTCTTGTCCGTTAATGATGCTGCCATTGGGGGTTGACCAGGCATAATAAATACCGGGCCCGGAAGACGAGCCGGCGCCGGAAAGGGTGACTTCCGGCAGTAGACAGGTAATTGGAGCGCTACGGGCTACGGCGAGGGGCGGAACGGTATCTGCCTGAATTTCACTTTCGGCGACGGCGGTGCAGCCGGTGTTAAGTTCGGTAATCACTACGGAATAGGTTCCGGCAGCGTTGATCAGGGCGTTTTTGGCTGAGGCTCCGCTGACAATATTGCCGCCGTTGCTTGCCGTCCACTGGTAGGAGTGATTGCCGCTGGTATTGGCATTTGCGCTCAGGGTCATCTGTTTTTGGACGCAATTGAGCGTTTGGGTTGTACTAATCCAGGCAGACATTTGATTGACCGCTTCTACGACGACGGTGGAAGCGGTGGCGGTGCAGTTCTGGTAGTTGCCATCGTCGAGGGTGACCAGTAGGGTGTAGGTGCCTGGGGCGTTTACGACGGGGTTCAGGGTGTTTGCGCCGGAAACGATATTGCCGTCCGGGGTAGTCCATTGATAGTTGATAAACGGCCCATGAGAAGACCCGTCGCCGCTGAGGGTTATCTCGTACCCTTCGCAAAAATGCAACGATGGCGGTGGTGCGGCCACGGCTTGCATGGAGGTCATGTGGATAGTCATGGTGTCTTCAACCTTGCATAGAGGACCAAAGTAAAGATCGTCAATAGCAAGAGCGCCCGGTAGACCAAACAGTGGCAAAGGCTGAAGTATAACAATCTCGGCGGAAGTGCTGCCCCCACTGTCCCATATAGCGGAAAAATTGCCCCAAACACAATTCATGGGCGGAACGGTCCCCCCTACGACTACTCCATTAATTATCAACCGGAGGAATCCTTTTGAGAGAAACCGAGTCGCCCAGCCGGAAAAATAATACTTGGTATTCGGATCTACTGCAACCGTCTGAGACCAGAAGGTTCTGTCGGTAATGCTCGGGCTGTTTGCCATCATGAGGCCGGAGCCGGTCGTGTGGTCCTGGCAGGGCGGAAAATCGGGATTTGCATTACTCGGTTTACCCAGCACATCATACATGAACGGCGGGACAAGGTCGCCGGGGTTGTACATATACTTGGAAATAAAGGCGGTGTTGCCCTGCTCAAAATCCGGGTTTTGAATCAGGTTTATGGAGGAATCAAGGCCCCATGCCACGAGTTTGAAAGTGGTCGTTTGGTTGACAGTGACAACTGGTTTCAGTACGTTTACCGGTATGAGACTTTCCCAATAGAATAATTTGGGGCTACCCTGCATGCTGCCCTGGAGTTGCCGGGTTACGGGGTTTTGGTTGCAGACATACATATCCGGGCCGGCAGCCACCTCAACCGGGCATGATAAATTGGCAGTGAATTCGTAGGGGGAGGCGTTTTTTTCGCCGGGACCGGCATCGGGCGTATTTTGCCCCCACGTCGGAAAGACGTTGAAAACGGCCCAGATCAGAATGATCAAAAAATGAAAGGGAGTTGTACGTGTCTTTTTCATACGCTAAGTTTTGGTTGAGATTGTCCGAAAGTTTTTGTTTTGACCGAATACACAAAGGTTTTTCATGCATTTCTGCAAAAATGAAATATTGTCCTTAATTAAGTTATGGACAAAAATCGATGGCTTTGCCACAATTTACCCTGACTGTATTTTGTTTTTTTTAAAAAACTTAAAATAACTTGACGGCCGAAAAAGATTTTTAACCCTGCATCACAACGGAGCGTACTTCGCTTGCCTGGTATTGTTCCAAATATCTCGATTGATCTTATGCGTTTTAGCCGGCTGCTGGAACTACTCCAAACGTTTTCTTCAAGTGAAAGGACGCAATTCCGCCTGTTTGTGGCTTCCCCCTATTTTGTCCAGGGAAAAAAGAACGGCCAACTAACCGCTTTGCTGGCGTTCGGTCTGGGCTCGCTTGACCGGCCTCCCGAAACCTGGCCGGATAACACAGCAGCGTACGCCGCATTATTCCCCGGGGCGCCCCGGGTGGCAGGCAAGTTGGGGAAATGGACAAAAACCCTGCACCGGCTGGCAATGCAATTTATAATCGTGGAGCAGGTGCGCAAGCCGGAAAATGAACCGGAGAATCAAATTAAATTGACGGCAGAGTTGCAACGACGCAGGCTGTTTGACCGTAGTGAGGCCTTGCTATGCACTACCCGTAAATTACTGGATAACCTGGAAAGAGGACAGGTAAAAGACCACCTGCTGAGATTTAAACTTATTGAGCATGAAATGAACCAAATGGTATTGCATCCATCCAAAAAAGTGCGTTTTGCGCCCAATGAAGCATTCGAGACGGTATATCTTCAATATCAGGCGATGAAACTGGATTTGGCCATCGCAACCAAAAGTTTGCATCATCGAATATCTTTTGCCCCCTCCACCCTGGCGCAATACATGTTGTATGAAGAGCCTTTCTTTGAAGAATTGGCACAAGACCATCCACTGTTGTATTTGAGCAGCCGCTTTGTTTCAATAACCTCGCAAGACCGGCCGAATCTGGAACAATTTGGGCAATATGTGCGATCCATTCGGGAATACGAAAATCTGTTGTTGCCAGCAGATGTCAAACGGGTTTGGGCAATGGCCCGAAATATTTTGCTTCATTGGTGGCTCAAAAACAAAGACCTGGAGATTGTTCGCTTATACTTCGATTTGGCACTTGATAATTTGTCAAACGGCCGTCTCCATTATCATGGCTTGATCTTGCATCAAACACTGGAGTCTGTGTGTGCTGTCGGTTTGGAGTTGAATGAACATGCGGTGGTCTACCGGTTGCTGCAGGAGCACCGGGGCCGGATCGCGGGCGAACAGGAAGATGAACCTTTTTTCCGGTACAACCTGGCGCGTTATCATTTCTATATTGGCAACTTCAGGGAAGCTTTAGATATGCTTCCGCATGCTTTACCGGACCCCAGCTATTATATAGGGGCAAAAATCCTGGAGATTCAGATTTTATATGAACTTCAATCCGAACTCCTGCCTTTTCGTATGGATGCCTTCCGGCTTTTTCTTCGCCGGGGCGCAATTCAAATCGGCTCTCCGGAACGAATTGAGAGTATCAGGCTTTTTCTCAACGCACTTGCGCGTATATGCCGTTGCCCACAGGGAAATACAAGCCGCGCTGATACGATATTGACGCAAATAAGGGCTACGCCACATATAACTGTGTATTACTGGTTGATCAAAAAGGCGGAGCAAAAAGGCGCAAGTAATGTTTAAAAAAATCCACCAATTCATGTTACTCCGACTCCTGTTTTCCGCCATTTTTTACACCCTGCCGGTCAGTATTATTGCCCAAATCAGTTTTACAAAACACACGGAATTGCTTACGACCGCGCATAACAGCGGTAATGCCGTGGCGGTAACGGACATGAACGGCGACGGACGCGACGATATCGTGCGCCTGGAACAAGGATTCCGCCTGACTATAGCACACCAAACTGCGCCAGGGGCGCCTTTCCTCCGCCAAACAATCGGTGATGTAGCAAACGCGGGCCAATGGGGAATCTGTGCCGCCGACATAGACGACAACGGCCGGCCGGATATGCTGGTCGGCGGCAGCTTCGACGGTATTAAAATTATCTTGGCCAATGACGACGGTTCCGCATATACCACCGTACCGTACGAAGACCCGTTTATTTTTGCGCAAGCAGCCAATTTTACCGACATCAACGGCGACGGCCGGCTCGATGCCTTTGTTTGCAACGACGACGGCGTTTCACTCGTTTTATTAAATACAGCCGACGGCCTGGGTACGCTTGTTTATGCACCCCAAGCCATTCAACTCGCCACAGTGCCACCCTCCGACAATTCCGGCAATTACGGCTCCGTTTGGTGCGACGTGGACAACGACGGCGACTCCGACCTTTATATATCCAAGTGCCAGGGTAGTGTAACCGACCCTTCCGACGGCCGCCGGATAAACCAGATTTTTTTTAATAATGGTAACGGAGCCTTTACGCAGGACACGACCAATACCTCCGGCCTGCGTATCGGCGCCCAAAGCTGGTCGGCCGATTTTGGCGATATCGACAATGACGGCGATTTTGATTGTTTCCTCATCAACCATTACGAATCGTGCCAACTGCTCGAAAACGACGGTGCAGGACATTTTACCGACATCACAACTGCCGCCGGTTTGCGGGACAGCGTCGCGGGCTTCGGTATTCAGGCCGTTTTCCGCGATTTTGACAATGATGGGTTTGTCGATATCCTCCTGGCTGGTACACGGCACTTTATGTTCCGCAACAATGGCGATAAAACCTTTTCCGGCGTACCGGTTCTCGACGATATTCAAATGCGAACCTTTGCGCTCGGCGACCTCAACGGCGATGGTTTTCAGGACATATATGCCGGTTACGCCGCTTTTTTTCCAAAATTCGACACGCCCTCCGACGTGTTATGGTTGAGCGACGGCAACACAAACCACTTTTTTGGAATGACGCTTCGCGGCGCACCATATAACCGAAGCGCCGTAGGGGCCAGGGTTTTTCTCTACAGCGCCCTCGGCCTACAAACGCGGGAAGTCCGTTCCGGAGAAAGCTACGGTATCATGAATTCCATGCAAATTCACTTCGGCTTGGGACAAGTCACGGCGATCGATTCGGTGGTGATCCGCTGGCCTTCGGGCACGGTAGATGTGTTGTACACGCCAGTTGCCGATCAGTATCTCCTCGTGGAAGAAGGCAAATGCGTCGTTCCGTTCGTTCGGATCGAAGCCGGGGGCAGCACCGTCTTTTGTTCGGGCGATAGTGTACAGATTGCGCTTCAACAGCCCTATACGGCTTATCAGTGGAATACCGGCGACACCAGCGCGGTCATCGCGGCCAAAGTAAGCGGGTGGTATGAGGTGACGGTGACTACTGCCGAAGGATGTACGGCCGTGTCCAACGCCATTTCCGTTGCGGTAGATCCGGTGGAGATACCGGGTGTCGCGGTTGCCGCCGGAGACACCGTTTTGTGTGCGGGTGAAACGGCAGTGCTCATGGCCACCGCGGCACAATCCTACCTGTGGAATACCGGCGACACCTCGGCAACCATTGTCGTCGGGGAACCGGGCCTTTATTCGGTACAAATACAGGGGCTTTGCGCCCAATTCAGTTCCGAACCGGTAAATATCAGGGTATTGACGCCCGAAATTCCGACGCCTACGCCCGATACCGTGGCGCCCGGTACGTCGGCCACACTCCGGGCGAGCGGGGATCGACCGACCTGGTACGAAACCCCAACCGGCGGAACTCCCCTGGCCGTTGGCAGTGCCTTTGCCACACCGCCTCTGACCACTACGACCACCTATTGGGTGGCCGGAAGTGCACTTTTTACTACGCCGAATCAATTTATCGGGATGATCGATCATGAAGGTTCCGAATACGCCGGGCCGCAAACGGATGGACGGCTGATCTTCGATTGCTGGACACCCGTGCGCCTCCTTCGTGCAAAAGTGTACACAGACATGGCTGGTCTGCGGAAAATTGATCTGCGCCAAGCCGACGGCGCCGTGTTGCAAAGCGTCCTGGTGCATATACCAACGGGCGCATCCGTGATCGACCTCAATTTTGAAATACCTGTCGGCGAAAATCTGCAATTGGCCACCGACACGAATATTAACAAACAGGTATTCGGATTTTTAGGCCCGCAGTTGCGGCGAAGCGACCAAAACACCGCATTTCCCTACACTTTGCCGGGCTACCTGTCTGTTAAATACTCCAACTTCGGACCACTGCTCTATTTTTATTTTTTTGACTGGGAAATTGAGACGCCCGACTTCGAATGTCTGAGCACACGCGAGCCGGTGACGGCGGTGGTGGACTCGACCTTGGTGACGGCGCCAGGAGTTGTCGCACCTGAAAATATCCGTGTATATCCAAACCCGGCCACCGGGTCTTTTTGGGTGGAATGGCCCTCCTTTGGCGGTGGGGATTTGCGCCTCGTGCTGCGCAATGGCGCCGGCGCCGTGGTTTGGTCGCGGCCGCATCGGGCGTTGCCGGCCGGGCCGCTTGTGGAACAAATCAGGGTCGGCGATTTGCCGGCGGGGAACTATTGGCTCGAATTGAGCACTCCAACGGGCACAGTCCTGAAATTAGTCACGCACCAATAATAGTTTATGGTTGTGGGGGGGAATTTTTATTAGACCCGATTGGAAGCGAAATTAAAATTAGCACCACAACAACACAACCCGGTGCC
>CAUJEY010000309.1 GCA_963169325.1 Bacteroidota bacterium | reverse complement strand
GGCATGCCGATGTGTACCGGCAGCCGGGGCTACCGCGATTATGTGTCGCCCCACGACAGTTTTGCGGTGCAAAAAATGAAAAAAGCGGGTTTGCTCATTTTGGGAAAAACCAATACGCCCGAATTCGGCATCACGCCGTTCACCGAGCCGGAACTGTTCGGCCCTACCCGAAACCCGTGGAATGCCGCGTTTTCCCCCGGCGGCTCCAGCGGCGGTTCGGCAGCCGCAGTGGCAGCCGGTATCGTGCCTATGGCCACAGCCAACGATGGCGGCGGCAGCATCCGGATACCAGCGTCGTGTTGTGGCTTATTCGGATTAAAACCTTCTCGCGGGCGGGTTTCCTGGTCGGCCTTGGAGGGCGAGATGTGGTCGGGCGCCGCGGTGGAAAATTGTGTGAGCCATTCTGTACGCGATTCAGCTGCTTATCTGGATGTCATCCGGGGCGCCGCACCTGGCGATCCATACATCGCCGAACCACCCAAACGGCCCTACCTGGAGGAGGTGGAAAAATCGCCTGGCAAACTGCGTATTGGCTACACCGCCGCGCATACGATGGGATTCCCGGTGGATGAAGCCTGTGTACAGGCTATGAATAAAGCCGTGGCGGTATTGCGCGCCGAAGGCCACGAGGTATCGGAGGTGGAACTGCCCTACCGGAAAGAAGACCTGACAGAAGCCTTTTTGGTCGTCGTAGCCGGCGAGTTGGCCGGCGAGATCGGCGTGATGTCCCAATATTTGGGCCGCAAGGCGCGTCCCTCTGACATGGAAGCCAGTACTTATGCTTTTTACTTGTTGGGCCGCTCCTTTTCGGCTGCTGACTATACCTTCGCCAAACATAAGTGGGGTGAAATCAGCAGGCGTATCGCCGTTTTTCATGAAAAATACGACCTGTTGCTCACGCCGACGCTCGCCAAACGCCCGATTGCCATTGGCAGCCTGCAACCCACGGCGGCAGAAAAGCGGATGATAACGGTAGTCAATACCTTCGGCTTGGGCAGCGCCATTAAAGCGACGATTTCAAGCCTGGCCGATAAAATCTACGATTACATCCCCTGGACGCCCTTAGCCAACCTGACCGGCCAACCATCGATGTCCGTGCCGTTTTACCGGACGCCGGAAGAAAACCTGCCCGTCGGTGTGATGTTTACCGCGCGATTAGGCGAGGAGGATATGTTGTACCGGCTGGCCGGGCAATTGGAAAAAGCGGCGCCCTGGGCTGGGGAGAAAGTCAAAATGTAAAAGTCAAAATATAAAAGCGATCCATGGAAGTATCCTGGCACGGCGTTTTTCCCGCCGTCACGACCAAATTTAAAGAAAACGGCGACCTCGATCTGCCTGCATTCGTACACAACATCCGGGCTCAAATCGATGCCGGAGTGCATGGTATTATCATCGGCGGCTCCCTGGGTGAATCCAGCACCCTGACGCATGACGAACGGATCGAACTGCTCCTGGCCACGAAAGAAGCGGCTAAGGGGCAGGTTCCGGTTATTCTAAACATAGCCGAAGGCGCCACGCGTAATGCCGTTCATCTCGCGCAACGCGCGCAAAACCAGGGCGCCGACGGGCTCATGGTGCTCCCGCCCATGCTGTACAAACCGACGGAGCGGGAAACCACGGATTTTTTCAAAACCGTGGCGCAAAACACCGACTTGCCCATCCTGGTGTACAACAATCCCGTAGACTACAAGGTGGAAGTGACGCCCGATATGTTTGAGGAATTGCTGAAACTGGATAATATTCAAGCTGTAAAAGAAAGTACCCGCGATGTGTCCAACGTAACGCGCCTGCTCAACCGTTTCGGCGACCGCCTGAAAATCCTGTGCGGCGTGGATACCCTGGCGCTGGAAGAAATGGTGCTGGGCGCCCACGGTTGGGTGGCCGGATTGGTGGATGCTTTTCCCGGTGAAACAGTGGCGATTTACCGGTTGGTTAAAGCCGGGCGGATGGAGGAGGCGCTGCATATTTACCGCTGGTTTTTACCGCTGCTCGAACTCGATATCAGTTCGCAACTGGTGCAAAACATCAAATTAGCCGAAGTAATGACCGGTCTTGGAACCGAACACGTTCGCCCGCCCCGGCAGCCGCTGCAAGGGGCGGAGCGGGAAAGGGTAATTCGGATTATTCAGCGGGGATTAGATACGCGGCCGGTGACGGCTAATGACGAATGACACCAATGACGAATCAACCCACCATCATCCTCGCCGGCTCCGGCCGCATCGCCACCCACTTGGGTAAACGCCTGAAAGGGAAGGGCCTGCCCGTGGCGCAGGTACTCAGTCGCAACGGCGAGCATGCCCGGGAGCTGGGTTTGTTATTGCGGGCCGACTGGACCGACGACTGGTCGGAAGCGCGGCCCGATGCCGATTGGATTATTCTGGCTGTGCGGGACGATGCCATTGTGGAAGTGGGAAAAAGGTTGTCGAAAATAGCGCCGGAAGCCCTGGTGACGCATACCTCCGGCGCTACACCGGGCAATGTGCTAAAACCTTTTTTTCGGCGCTACGGGGTGTTTTATCCCTTACAAACCTTTTCCGCCGAGCGCACGCCGGTGTGGTCGAAAATTCCGTTTTGCGTGGATGCCGGGGCAGAAGAAGATATTATTTTTTTAAAAAAAATGGCCAAGATCATCGGAAATCTGGTGTATCGTGTTACCGATGAGCAGCGTCAGGTGCTGCATGTGGCCGCTGTTTTTGCCAATAATTTTGCCAATCACTGCTTCGCCATTGCCGAAAAAATACTGGAAGAAAAAGACCTGCCTTTTGAAATGTTGCACCCGCTGATGGAAGAAACCCTGGCTAAAGCCCTGCAGGAATCGCCGGGCGCCATGCAAACCGGGCCGGCGGTACGCGGGGATGTCGAAACCATTCAGCGTCACCTCGAATGGTTGAAGCAACATCCGGATTGGCATGAGTTGTATTTGCGGCTTTCGCAGAATATCAATCCGGGGATTAAACTGAAAACACCCCGGAATACAAAAAAAGGCTGATGGTTTCGACCCCGGTTCCTGCCGGGGGCAAAAGTCCAGAGGCACTATTCTGTTATTTTTTTGCTTGTTTTGTAACCGAATCTCCCTTAACCCGGGTGTCATGCTGTAAGCATCTGGCCAAACGGTTAACACCATTTTGCGTTGATCCGGGTCACATTTGTACGTTTTTAATGGAAAATCGAGATTCCATTTTAAGCAGATGCTTACAGCATGACAACCGGAGTAAGCAAGATTCCGTTCAAAAGGGCAGCATTTCACACACTGCCTTTGAAACACCTATTCCTCAACTTTTGCCCAGATTTTCAACAACATCCTTTCCTCCCTTTCCCAGTTCCAGTCCCGTCGGGCCGTCGCAGTATTTTCTTTCAAGCGATGATATACCTCCGGATGGTCCGATACATATCGAACAGCGCTTACCATCGTTTCCGGCGTCAGGCGGTCGAGCAGCAGCGCCACTTCGTGTTGGGCGTTGAGGGCGCGGTATTCCGGAAAATCCATGGTGAGAACCGGCACGCCGGCCTGTACGTAGTCGAAAAACTTGTTGGCTAAGGAATAGTAATAACTCAGGCCCTTGTTTTCCAATACGTTGAGCCCAAGCCAGGCTTGCGCGGTGAGGGCGGGCAAATCGGCCGGTTTTACATAACCCAGAAAGCGCACCTGGTGTTGAACGCCCAAATCGGCTGCCATTTGCCGCAGGCGGCCGGACAAATCGCCTTCGCCGGCCAGCCAGAGTTCCATACCTTCCAGTTGTTGCATGGCGGTCAGGCATTGTTCGATGCCCCGGGCTTCGTTGAGCGCACCCTGGTAAAGCAGTATTTTGGGGGCGCCGGGCGCCGGGTTTTCAGGCCGGGTAAGGGCCGGCATATTCCGGACAACGCCGAACGGTATCCCGTATTTTTTTTCAAAAATCTCCGCCAGCGCCGGACCCACCGTGTATGCGTGCCGGTACGCCGGCAGGCAAACCCGGGCCACGGTATTCCAAACCCATTTTACGACAGGCCTTCCGGTTACTTCCGGTACTTCGGTGAAATATTCATGCGCGTCGAATACCCGTTTTTTACGGCGCAACCAGGTGGCTGCCCAGCCGGCCGGCAGGGTGTCGAGGTCCACCGAGCAAACGGCATCGTACCGGGCCCACAGTAAGTGCCAGCATAAGCGCAGGTTGAATTCCAGGTAAAATAAAATGCCCTTATTGAACCGGCAACGCAGGCGCTGCTGCCGAAAAATACGGTCCTCCAAAGGAATAGAGTGGGGGAGGGCCCGACCCACCAATGTTACCGAATATCCGTTTCGGGCCAGTGAGGCGCAGATACGCTGCATCCGTTGGTCGTAGGTCAGGTCGTTCGTAACGGTGCAGAGGATGTACATATTGACAATGAAATAATATGCAAGCAATCGGAATGACGCTCAATGACGCTCAATGACGACTAATGACGAAATGACAAAATTAGACAAAGCCTTGCAACTCCTTGTAAACCAAATGTACCGGTAATCCCATGACATTGGCATAGGAGCCCTCGATGCGCTGGATTTTGCATAAGCCGATCCATTCCTGCACGCCATAAGCGCCGGCCTTATCGAAGGGGCGGCAAGTGCGGATGTAGTAGTCGATTTCCTCGTCGGTCAACTCGTCAAAATACACCTCCGTGCGGTCGGAAAAAGTGCGTTCCTGGTCGGCGCTGAGCAGGCACACCCCGGTGATGACGCTGTGTTGCCGGCCCGACAATAAGCGGATCATCTGAAACGCTTCGTCATAATCTGCGGGTTTGTTGTAAATCCGTCCGTCGATGATCACCACCGAGTCGGCCGAAAGGATAATTTCCCGGTCTTCGATAAATATCGCGGAAGCCAGGGCTTTTCGCCGTGCCAGGTAGGCGGCCACATCTTCTACCGGCATTTCCGGTGGAAAATCTTCATTCACGTCCAAACTTTGTACGGAAAAAGTAAAACCGGCTTCGCGCAACAACTGGCTGCGGCGTGGGCTTTTGGAAGCAAGGATAAGCGGACGGGTAGGAAACATAGGGATTGCGGATTGCGGATACTCCCGGGGGGGCGGTGTAGCATTTTAGCAAGGAGCGGCAAAGTTAGTTTATTCTCCCGCCCACACCAACTGTAACATAGCCATCGGGTTTTCCGGCCAGGAGCGCAACAGGAGAAACAAGCCTGCCAGCATGATGAGTTTGACAAAACCGCTGGCCCAGGTAAAATGCCGTTTCGTTCTGGCGTTATAAATAATACCGGTGGTGATCAGCGCCGGAACAAATAAGAGGGCTGCGCCGGCGCCGATTTGCCAGTCCGGCGCCCCGGTTTCGCCCCAGAAAAAAAGCAAAAAACCGATGAGTACGGTCACTGTTAGGCTGGTAAATCCGGCCGGTTTTTTGGCAAAACGGGGCCCCTTCAAGACGGCCAGGGTGTTGCAGCCACACGCCGCATCGCCCTGGAAATCCTCCAGGTCCTTGACCTGTTCGCGCAGCAGATTTGTCATAAATGCAAACAAGGCATACAGCCATACCAAACCGGTAGCCTGGTGCATCGACTCAGCCGCCTGAAACGACGACAGCCATATAGCCCGGTCCTCCGCAAACAGCGGGATGACCGGCACGGCGCCGCACATCAGCGACACCAGTACATTGCCCATGACGGGCGAACATTTTATCTGCCAGGCGTATAAAAACAGGAAAAAGGAGACAATCGGAAAAACAAGCAGCGGCCACAGGGATTTTGGCCCGGGCAACACCAAATAAATGCGCAAGGCCAGCAAATGCACCAACACCGTGAGGCCCGCATACAGCAACAATACAACACCGGAGGGAATATACCGGCCGACCACGACACGGTTGGGGCGGTTGATAGTGTCGATTTCACGGTCGAAGTAGTCATTGATGACATACCCTGCCAGCGAAGTAAGTATTGTCGTGAAGGCAATCAGCCCGAAAGTGCGCTCCGTCAATGCCGGCATGCCCCCGGCGCGCAGAATGGCCGGACGCAAAATAAACCAGTACGGCAACCATTGGCTCAAAAAAACAATGACCAGGTTGGGTAGCCGCAACAGCCGGGGGAGTGCCAGCAGGTGATTCAATTTTTGAGTTTTGATTTTTGAGTTTTGAGTTTTGAGTTTTGAGTTATCTGGGGGAGGGAAAGGTAGTAAGTCTTGCTGAATTGACAACTCAAAACCCAAAACTCAAAACTCAA
>CAUJEY010000308.1 GCA_963169325.1 Bacteroidota bacterium | reverse complement strand
TAGCGGTTGTGAAAGTTATGGCAAGGCTGTCGTCTGCTTCCCGGACAATGATATAGCCGCCTGTTTCAGATTGAAAAAGCCCCGGATCAGTTATCGTCTGCGAAATATCCAGTACAGTATCACCCTGAATGAACTGTCCTTGCGCATCGACATGCAGCCACAGCATTTGTACGGTTGGAATAATATCCCCAAACGAGGAGGCCGTTATTTTAAGACTTCCGTCGGCCTGCGGGAATACCGATTGCGGCCCGCCCTGAAACCAGGTGTAAAACGGATACTCCCGGATAAAGCCCTGGGCGCCGGAAGAATAGGGCAACAGTCCAAAGAGCAGGGAAAGAAGTAGAAAATGTCGTGTATTAAAGCGCTGGGTGTTCATGGTTGATATTTTTTGACAAAAATGCAGGTGTCGCACAGAACATTTCCGCAACAATTTTATATTTGAATCAAAAAACAACTCCATGCGCGACACGCTTGCATTTTCGCTGTTTTCTGTTTTAAATTCAAAAGAAATCCCCCGTTTTGCCAAATTTTTAAAATCCGGCTATTTCAATCGACGTACGGATGTGCTGAATTTGTTATACTTTTTTATTGATGAATCAAAAAATGAATTTGAACAGTTGACCCGCGAAAATGCCTGGTCGCGCTTATTTCCGGATCAGCCGTATGACCGCGTGCAGTTCAATTATACGATCAATTTTTTTTGTGAACGGCTCGAACAGTTTTTAGCCTGTGAAGAACTACTCGCCGACCCTTTTCAAAATCACCTGCTGCGCTGCCGGGCTTTCCGCCGCCGCGGCCTGTTGACCCACTTCGACACCAATGCCCGCGCGCTGGCCCGCGACCATGCCGCCGCTCCGCACCGGAATGCCGGTTGGTGGCTGTTCGAATACCAGTTGCAAAACGAAATTTTTGCCCGCCAGGCCATGCAGCGGCGCGGCGGCGGCGCCAACCTGGTCCAAACGACTGAAGCGCTCGCCAACTTTTTCCTGCTGGAAAACATGCGCTGGTCGGCCACAGCCACAGCCCAGGCCTCTCTGAGTCGCGCAACACAAGCGCCGGTTCCACTGGCCGCTGAAGCGATACGTATTGCTGCGGAAACGCCGGCAACCGGCAACCCCGCCCTGGCATTGGTACATGCCGGTTTGCAAGCCTTGGCCAACCCCGACGATGAGTCCTATTTCACTCGCCTGAAATTGCTGCTCCGGCAGCACGTAAACCTGTTCCCGCCCGCCGAAGCGCGCGACCTATACATGGCCGCCATTAATTTTGCCATTCGCCGGCACAACCGCGGCGACCGGACCTTCACCCGCGAAGCCTTCGACCTTTACCGTGAAGCCTTCGATAAAGGTGTTTTGTCTGAAAACGGCCAACTCCCCCAATACACTTTTATCAATATCCTAAACCTCGCGCAACTGCTGGGCGAGCACGCCTGGAGCCGTACCTTTTTGGAAGAAGGCCGTACCCTGCTCCCGCCGGCCGAACGCGAAAACACCTACCGTTACGGCCTGGCAGGCTATCATTTCCGCCGATCGGAATACGAGCCGGTGCTCTCACTGTTAAGAGAAGTGGATTTTTCGGATGTTTTTATCCAACTCGACGCCCGTAAAATGCTGCTGCGCAGCTACTATGAACTTGGCGAATGGCCGGCCCTGGCCAGCCTGCTCGATAGTTTTAAAGCGTTTTTACGCCGGCATAAGGCCCTCGGCTACCACCGCGACAGTTATTTGAACCTGCTCAAATTTACCCAAAAACTAATGAAAACAATCGGTAAACGACCTGCCGCGCGCAAGCGATTAGCCGCACAAATTCAGGCTGCGGAAGCCGTGGCGGAGCGGGAATGGTTGGTGGGGAAGTGTTGATTGGATAAAGGGTTTGAGGGTTTCTGGTTTGAAGGTTTCTGGTTTGAAGGTTACTGGTTTGAAGGTTACTGGTAGCGCAACCACAAACCTTCAAACCAGTAACCCTCAAACCTTCAAACCAGAAACCTTCAAACCTTTTATCCAATCAACTTCCCCTCCAGCACCTTCGTGGCCATCTTCGGGTCGGCCTTGCCTTTGCTGGCCTTCATCAATTCGCCCATAAACAGGCCGAGTAAGCCTTTTTTTCCTTTTTTGTATTCCAGCACTTTGTCGGGGAAACGGGCCAGCACTTCATCGGCCAGGGCGGACAAAAAATCGGCGTCCGAGGTTTGCAGCAGGTTTTCGTCGGCAGCCAATAGGGTAGGGGAGGCGTCGGGATTTTCCAGCAGGGCAGGGAACAGGCGCTGGTATGCCGCGGAGGCGCTGAGTTGGTTAGATTCGATGAGGTGGAGGAATTCAACCCAATGGGACGTAGGTACCGGGCAATCTGCTATAGCGCAGTTGTTTTCGGCGGCCCAGGGAATCAGTTTATTGATCAGCAGATTGGCCGCGAGTTTGGGATTTGCCGGCGCGCCGGCCAGTTCCAGAAAATAGAGCGCTGTGGCACGGTCCTGGGTGAGTTGTTGGGCGTCGTAGGCGGGCAGACCCCGGGTGGTTTGGAACTCCTGTTCCAGCACCTCGGGCAGGGGCGGCATTTCGGCGCGGATACGTTCCAGTTCCGCCGGACGAATGATTACCGGCGGGAGGTCGGGATCGGGGAAATACCGGTAGTCGTGGGCTTGTTCTTTTTCGCGCAGCGAATAAGTGATGCCGGCCGCAGCGTCGAAACCGCGGGTTTCCTGCTCGATGCGGCCGCCGTTTTCCAGGATTTCGATCTGCCGGTTAGCCTCGTATTCCACGGCGCGGCGGGCGAAACGCATGGAGTTCATGTTTTTGATCTCGCAACGCTGGCCCAGCACCGGATCACCTTGTTTGCGCACCGATACGTTCACGTCGCAGCGCAGGGAACCTTCTTCCATATTGCCGTCGCTGATGCCCAGCCAACGTACGAGGCGGCGCATGGCTTCCATAAAGGCCGCCACCGCTTCGGCACTTCGCAAGTCGGGCTCCGTTACGATTTCAAGCAGGGGTACGCCGGCGCGGTTGAGGTCGACTAAGGAGTCCTTCGGGTCCTGGTCGTGCTGGCTTTTGCCGGCGTCTTCTTCGAGGTGGATATGGTGGATTCTAACGGTAGACGGTGGACGGGAGACGGGAGACGGTTAACGGTAGACGGTGGACGGTGGAC
>CAUJEY010000307.1 GCA_963169325.1 Bacteroidota bacterium | reverse complement strand
GGAAGAAGCGCCTAAAGTGACCTTGCCCAAAAAGGAAGAGTCTGAAGTGACCCATCGCGAGCGTCCGGCCTTGCGTGTTATTGGCAAAATAGATCTCGACGCGCCAAAATTCGCGCCGAAACCTGAAAAATTGCCCGAGCCAGAAAAGCCCGCTGAAACGCGTGTCGAAGAGGCTGCACCAGTCACGAAGGAGCGAGAGCCGGCCGAAACGCCGGTGGAAAAGCCCGTTGAAAGACCGGTACAAAAACCCGCCGAAAGACCCGAAAGACCCGAAAGACCGGTGTATAGACCTGCCGAACGACCTTCGGAACGACCCGCGCATAAACCGGCAGAACGACCCGCAGAAAAGCCGGCGGCCGCTACCCCTCCGCCGCAGGAAAGCCAAACCCCGCCCCCTGCGACAGACCAACCCGCAACACCGCCCGAGGAAACCAGCGGAGAATCCGAGTTCTACCGGGCAGATGCACCCCAATTGCGCGGCTTGAAAATTATGGGCCGTGTCAACCTGGAGAAAAAGAAAGAGGTCGGCCCGCCTGAAAGGGGCCGTGGTGGCCGCGACGACCGCAGCGGCCGCGGCGCCGGAAGAGGAAGTCGCGAAGGCGGCAACCAGGGCGTCGGCAGCAAAACCGGCCAGGGCAGCGGTCAATCCAACCGTCCGAGCGGCGGCCAGGGCAGTGGCCAATCCAACCGTCCCGGTGGCGGCCAGCAGGGTGGTCAATCCAACCGTCCCGGTGGCGGCGGTCAGCAGCAGCAAGGGGCAACAAACCGCCCCGCAGGTGGTGCGCCACAACCCGGCAGCGCCGCAGGAGATGCCGAGAAACGCCGTCGTAAACGCAAAAAAATTCAGCAACCCATTACCGCTGAGGCCATCCAGGCTTCGCTGAGCGGTACTACGGGCGATAAAAAAGCCAAACCCCGCGTTCCGGAGACAAAAGAAGTTTCCCAAAAGGAAATTGAAGACCAAATCCGCAAAACGATGACGCGCCTCGGCGCCGGCGCGAGCCGGAAACGCCAGAAGATGCGTCGCGACAAACGCGACTCCATCCGCGAGCGCGCTGAAATGGCGGAAATGGCTGAAAACGACAAAAAACTGCTGGTAACGGAATTTATATCCGTTTCCGATCTTGCTTCCCTGATGAATGTCAAAGCGGCCGATATTATCAAGGCCTGTATGTCGCTCGGCATCTTTGTCTCCATCAACCAACGCCTCGACGCCGAAATTATCGAAGTGGTATCGGGCGAATTCGGCTTTGAAGTACAATTCATCAGCGCCGAAGAACAGGTAGAAGTAGAGGAAGAAGAAGTGGATGATCCGAACGACCTCCGCTGGCGCCAACCTATCGTCACGGTGATGGGCCACGTCGACCACGGTAAAACCTCGCTGCTCGACCATATCCGCAAAGCCAACGTAGCCGGCGGGGAAGCGGGCGGTATCACCCAGCATATCGGCGCCTACGAAGTAATGGTAGGCGAAGGCGACGACGCCAAAAAAATTACCTTCCTCGATACGCCGGGCCACGAAGCCTTTACCGCCATGCGTGCGCGCGGCGCCAAAGTGACCGACGTTGCCATCATCGTGATCGCAGCCGACGACAGCATAATGCCGCAAACGCGGGAGGCTATCAGCCACGCGCAGGCAGCAGGCGTACCGCTCGTTTTTGCCATCAACAAAATTGATAAAAACGGCGCCGACCCCGAACGTATCAAAAACGAACTGGCTCAGATGAACCTGCTCGTGGAAGAATGGGGCGGTAAATATCAAAGCCAGGACATCTCCGCTAAAACCGGCCTCAATATTGACAAGCTCCTCGAAAAGGTGCTGCTCGAAGCCGAACTGCTCGACCTGAAAGCCAACCCCTCCCGCAGGGCGATCGGCACCGTGCTCGAAGCGTCGCTCGATAAAGGCCGCGGCTATGTGACCAAAATCCTGGTTGAAAACGGCACCCTCGACGAAGGCGACCCCATCATCGCCGGCGAGTACTCCGGCAAGGTGCGGGCCATGTTCAATGAACGGGGCAAAAAGGTGAAATCAGCAGGTCCCGCCGTTCCGGTGCTTATTCTCGGTCTTGGCGGCGCGCCGCAAGCCGGGGAAAAAATCAAAGAAACCGCCACGGAAGGCGAAGCCCGCGAGATCGCTTCCCGCCGTTCCCAAATCATCCGCGAGCAAGCCAACCGCGCCAACAAACGGATCAGCCTGGAAGAAATTGGCCGCCGTCTGGCGCTTGGCAACTTCAAAGAGCTGAAACTTATCGTCAAAGGTGACTTCGACGGTTCGGTGGAAGCCCTCAGCGACTCGTTGATCAAACTGAGCATGGAAAAAATCCAGGTCAATGTCATCCACAAAGCCGTGGGACAGATTGTGGACAGCGACGTCATGCTCGCTTCCGCGTCCGATGCCATTATTATCGGCTTCCAGGTGCGACCCTCGCTCACCGCGCGTAAACTCGCGGAAAAGGAAGGGGTGGAGATCAAACTCTACTCCATCATTTACGAGGCTATCGAGGAAATCAAAGCCGCTATGGAGGGTATGTTGGAGCCGACCAAAGAAGAGGAGATCACAGGACAGGCAGAAGTGCGCGATGTGTTCAAAATATCCAAAGTGGGCACGGTGGCCGGCTGTTTGGTGCAGGAAGGCAAGATCAACCGCAACCACTACATCCGCATCATCCGCGACGGTATTGTTATCTACCCCGTACACGAAGGACAACACGCCGAACTTACCTCGCTCAAACGATTCAAGGACGACCAGAAAGAAGTACGCGCAGGAATGGAATGCGGTATGACGATTCGCAACTTCAACGATATTAAAGTCGGCGACGTTATTGAATCGTATGTGATCAATGAAGTTAAAGCGACGTTATAATAGTTCGAAGTTTTAAGTTCGAAGTTTGAAGTGCGAAGTTTAAGTTTTAAAAAATGCCCTCGCCTGCCGCGAAGGCATTTTTTTTGCAGCATTTCCCGGACTTCTCTCCAGACCTCGAAGTTTGAAGTTCGAACTTCAAACTTCGAACTTCAAACTTCAAACTTCAAACTTCGAACTTCGAACTTCGAACTTCAAACTTCAAACTTCGAACTTCGAACTTCGAACTTCAAACTTCGAACTTCAAACTTTTTTCAGTGAAAGGAATCATCCTCGCCGGTGGTCTCGGCACCCGACTCTATCCCCTGACGCTCGCCGTGAGCAAACAGCTCATGCCGGTGTACGACAAACCCATGATCTATTACCCGCTCAGCACGCTCATGCTCGCGGGTATCCGCGATGTGCTGGTCATTTCCACACCCTATGACCTGCCCAAATTCCGCGAACTTTTCGGCGACGGCAGCGCATTGGGGATGAATTTCTCCTACGTGGAACAACACGTGCCCAATGGTCTGGCGCAGGCTTTTGTGTTGGGCGAATCGTTCATCGGCGCCGATCCCGCAGCCCTCATCCTGGGCGATAATATATTCTATGGCGCCGGCCTCGGCGAAATGGTGCGTTCCTGCGCCGAACCGGAGGGCGGCATCATTTTCGCCTACCAAGTGGCCGATCCCGAGCGTTACGGCGTGGTGGAATTTGATCAAGATTTACGGGCCATCAGCATTGAAGAAAAACCGGCTAAACCTAAAAGTCAGTTCGCCGTGCCGGGACTTTATTTTTACGATAACAGCGTGGTGGAAGTGGCTAAAAACCTGAAACCGAGTCCGCGCGGCGAGTATGAAATCACCGACGTGAACCGGCAATACCTGGCCCAGGGCCGGCTCCAGGTGCGCGTGATGGGCCGCGGCTATGCCTGGCTCGACACCGGCACGCACGAGTCGCTCATGCAAGCCGGCCAGTTCGTACAAGCCATCGAAGCACGCCAGGGCCTCAAAATCGGTTGTATCGAGGAAGTCGCCTGGGAAATGGGCTTTATCGACGATGCGCAATTAGAGCAGTTGGGGCAGAAGTATTTGAAAAGCGGATATGGGGAGTATTTGCTGAATTTGTTAAGAACCTGAAATTTTCTTACCGGCAGCCAGCATCTCCACCGCCTTCGCAATCCGGTTCTGCCGGGTTTCCGGTTTCTTGGCCTCTTCTATCCACCGAATATATTCCTTTCGGTGGGTTGGCGCGAGTTGATCAAAAAAAAGCCAGGGATTGGGGCGCCTTGCGTAAGGCTTCGGCAAAATCGGTTGGTATGGTTGGCACGGTCGCCGGCGCTGATTTGACTTTTGCTTTCCCGGCTTCCGTCATCGCGAAACTGCGGGTCATGTCTTTTATAAATACTACCGATAATCCATTTCAATTTATCGCTTCCCTGGTTTAATCGCTTGAAGAATAGTAAGTTTTTCACGCAGCCACCCGCGTTCTGCCAGTTGAAAAGTATAATCTTCCACTGGGGCAATCATTTTTTGCAGCCTTTTAAAATCGTCTTTTCTCAAACCGGTTTGCCCGTAAAATCGAATCATCAGCCGGACGACAGCGATGAAATTTTTATCCATTACCCGGTGTTTTTCAATCAGTACTCTTTTATTCCTTTGAATAAACATCGTGAAATTATTCAGCGCGTTTTCTAACTGGTCGTCGACCGGGTCCAGCTCATACAGGGTTTTTATTTCCAGGATACGTACCAGTTTTTCCAGGCCGGTATCCGAGAGTTTGGGTAACTTTCTGGTCTCCAGGATGCCTTCCGCCGCCTTATTCCAATCTCCAGTTTGGAAATAATACCGGGCAAGGCCGTATAACAAAAGATGTTCCGCCTGTTCGCCTTCTATCTTGTCCTGATGAGCCTGGAGGAACTTCCAAAGCCAATCCGTTTCACCCAAATTGAGACTTATATTGACCAAATTGATAAACGTAGTGGGCTGTAATTTGCCCTGTTCATAGAGCCAGCCTTTATCTAAGTGTTCTTTGTAAAGTGTCAGCCGGAATGCGCCATCGAGTAAATGGCCATGCCGGACACAAAAGTTTCGGGTGTAAGCAGCCAGGATTTTTTGAAGCGTGGGCGACAGTGCCGCTTCGTGTTTGCTGAACTTATCCAGAAAATCCTCCAGCGCCAGTTTGGGGTTTTCAGGCGTACTTTTCAGGAGTTTTACTGCTTCGTCGAGCATAAAAATAGCGGGGTCGTCAAAATGCGTGTTGATGCGAAGTGTTTCCCGGAATTGATCCATAAACGGCTCCCAGTGCGATTCCAGATTCGGGACGACTTGTTGTTGCTGATACCATACCGAGGCCAGTTCCAGCAATTTATGCCCATAAAAAACCGTCAGCGCGTGGAGGGTGTCCGGAACGTTTAAATCGCCTTTTCGCCGGTTGTTCAGGCATTCCTGTATCGAAATTTCCTGTTCGAGCCAAAACGCCAGCAGATGGCGCTCATCCGGATGGTCGACCGAGCCGTAGTGTTCGGTTTTAGTGCGATTAATGGCCTGCTTCGAACGTTCCGGCAACCCACGTTCCCGGTAGAAACGGGCCATAACCAATCCTTCAAATGCCGTGCCCCAACGCAGGTTGATCTCCCGGTAGGTAAGGAACTGCCGTACAATGCCCAGAAGATCGGACATCCGGTTTTCGAAATACCCCTGCCGGTAGGTTTTGCCGGGGTTAAGCGCCTCATAAACACGCGCTTTTTCAGGAATATCGCCGTTTTGTTGCCCGATATAGCCATCCAAAAGGGTGAACAATGCCAGTATTTGTCGCGCGTGTTTGCCCCCGTTGTATAAGGAGCAATGCAGAAACGGATACATTTCCTGCCGCTCATGGGGCGTCAGGGCAGCCAACGTTTGTACTAAGAGCGATTCCTGCATAAACCGCGTAGTTGATCGGTGATGAAGTTGCGCAAAAAAGAAGGGTGAAAAGTAGGGAAAAATGTTATTTTATTGTTTTGCAAAAAGCCGTGATCTTCGCTTTAAATCAATTGACTTATGAGCTTAACACCAGCAATTACTGTAGGAACGAACCCTGTAACTAGCATTACCAAAGGGGATCCGCAATCTATCGGAGGCAACAGGTACAGAGTAGCGATATCCTGGGTTGCTCCCACAAGTGGAGCAACCAGTTATGATGTGGAACTTTACGACCAAACGAATGGTAGTTTGCTCGCCAGCGCTACCGTATCCGCTACTTCTGCTATCTTGGAATTTGATCAACCTGAAACAGACAAGCACCGTCTGAAAATTACAAGTCACCTTACTGACGGGCCCACAGCCTATGTAATTATTGAGGACATAGTGAAATACGTCTGACAATACCGTAGCGCTTTACGTGTGATAAAGAGCGCCAATACAATCACTTAAAAACAAAACAACCATGCTTCCCTCACCCACCCGGCGCCCCGGCGCCCTGCTCTTGTTTTGCCTGCTCTGTTGCGGCTTTTCCACCGGCGTTCGAGCCCAATGGGCTCCGCAAGCCGACAGTATCTTCGGCCCTTATTTTGCCGTACAAACCTTGCAGGCCACCGACTCTAATACGGTATGGGCCGGCGCAAGCACGTCTTTCTATTCCACGGTGCCCACCTTGCGCCCCTGGATCATCCGAACCACCGACGGCGGCGCCAATTGGCAATACGACACGATACCCAACACGGCGGGTTACCTGACCGGCTCCATTGCCGCATTGGATGCAAATACCTGCTGGGCGTCGTTGATTTGGTTCGACGACCCAAACCGACATCGGCTGTACCGTACAAACGACGGCGGCCAAAGTTGGCAACTGCAACTCGAAGACCGGAGCGCCGGAAGCATCGTACATTTTTTCGATCCGCTGAACGGCGTGGCCGTCAACCGGAATTATTACCGTTACACTACCGACGGCGGTACAAGCTGGTCGGGAGAAGGTTCTTTTGCCCTTTCCGATTCCACACTTTATCTACCCCTTGCGGGCTCCTATGACGCATTGGGCGACACGATTTGGGCCACCACCGTTTATCAAAAACTGGCCCGAAGTACAGACAAGGGCCATACCTGGGAACTGATTGACCTGCCGTTTTTGGGCAATGACGACATCATTTCCATGATCAGCTTCACCGACGGGCAAAACGGGATGGCGGCAAGCCCTTACTATTTTTATGCACCCCGGTTTTTCACCACGGCTGACGGCGGACTTACCTGGACACAAATCACCCCGCCACCGCCCGTAGCCGGTGAAGTAGCCACCGTGGAAGCTGTTGAAGCAATACCCGGCAAGCCGGGCTGGTATGTAGTACAGTGCTCCGATTTTAACCTGAATATCGCACAAACCTGGCTAACCAAAGATTCCGGCGACACCTGGAGCCTGAAAGGCGAGGAACCTGCCCTTAATTATGGCGGTTTTGCCGTCGATTTTGTGTCGGAGCGGCACGGCTGGGTCGGCTTGGGTGGTTTCGGCGCAGAGGATGCCTGCATTTACCATTGGAATACGCCCATCGGTTTGAAAGGGGAAAGCCCGCCGAACGCTAACCACCGCGCAGATATTGGCCGGCCGGAAACCGGCAAACCCGTGCCGCCATCCCACCGATGGTCCCTATCGACCAAAATAAACCATGGTGGACAGGCCACCAACACCGGCCACTGAAAATATTCACTTTAAACAACCATTTTTCTGATGAAAAACAATATATATCTCCTCCTACTCCCTTTTTGCCTTTTCGCAAACCAAACGTTGCAAGCACAATGGACGCCACAGGCCGATAAAATTTTCGGCGCATTATTTTCGGTTGATGCGCACCGGGCCGTCGACGCCCAGGTAAATTGGGCTGGCGTCAATGTCTTTCCCTGGAGTTCAGCCCCCACCCTAAGCGGCTGGGTCACGCGTACCGCCGACGGGGGCGCCACCTGGAAATACACCCAGATACCCGGCGCCGAAGGATACGTAGTTTGGGGTATTTCGGCGCTCGACGCCGACCGGGCCTGGGTATCCATGAACTACCGGGCTGATCGAACGAAAAGCCGGATTTACCGTACGCAAGACGGCGGCGACACCTGGCAATTGCAATTTGAAGGTCCTGGCGCCGGGTTTTTTACCCATTTTTTTGATGGGCAAAACGGCGTAATGGTGCGCGGCAATAAATATCGTCATAGCTCGGATAGTGGCGCCACGTGGTCGGCGCTGGATTCTTTTCCGGCTGTCAACAACGGCGTTTTTTTAATCCCGACCGAATTGTTCGATGTTTACCAGGATACCATCTGGGTACCCACTGCGGAGGGTAGAATATCAAAAAGTACGGACAAGGGTAAAACCTGGCAAACCTTTTCCACGTACATGCAGTTCTCCGGCGTATCGGCCAATATGCTCGATTTCAGCGACGGGCGGCAGGGTTTAGCCGTGGCTGCGTTCTCCTCAACGCTCGGCCCGGACGGTTTTTACCCCGCGCTGCCCTATCCCCGACTTTTCAACACGGCCGACGGCGGCCTTACCTGGCAGGAAATACCGTCATTCAACTTGCCCCTGCCTGCCGACGATATCGGTATTTCCGCCATCGGCGCGGTGCCCGGATTGCCCGGCACGTATCTGATGGTAGCCGGCTATTTCGACACCGGTACATCTACCAGTAAAGATTTCATTTATCAATCGAACGACAACGGGCTCAACTGGACACTCGTCGGTGAAAATCCAGCCACATTCCGCCTGCAATCGCTCGAATTCGTCTCGCCCACAGCGGGCTGGGGCGGCATCGGCGGCGACTTCACGCCCGGCGCTGCACATTTTTTCCGCTGGAACGGTATCGTTTCAGGCACTTCAGAAACAACGGCTAATAATACCCTGCTTCAAGTGATGCCCAACCCCGCTTCCGACCAACTGACCCTGCGCCTCCCGGAAGATGCGCCCATGCCGGGCATGACGGCTTTTATCTTCGATGCGCAAGGGCGGCTGATGTGGCGCGAGCAAACGGGCGCTTATACGGAAATAGATGTCAGCCGTTTGGCGCCGGGGGCTTACACCGCGCTGGTGCAGGATGCGCAAGGAAAAATTGTGGGGGCGAAGCGGTGGGTGAAGGGGGAGTAATTTTTATGCGCTATTTTTGAAGCTGCTCCTGCCAACACCCAGCCTGCAACAAAAAATAACGCAATCACATTCATGGGAATCTTATTCGGCCTCTTCATCCTCGTCATCTTTTTTGTGGCGTTTTACAATCGCCGCAGGCAAAACAAATCCTGGCTCAAAGAAGAACGCCACGAAGAAAGCGGCCACTGGATCGATAAACGCTCCGGCGAACGCGGCACTTACGGCTCCTTAGACGCGATTCGCGAAGCCGAGCGGCATAGCCTGAGTCGTCAGAGTCGGATCGGCGACGCGGTGCTGGATATGCGCAACTACGCCTTCGAGCACTTCCCCGGGTTTCACGAGCGCAGCGATGAACAGATCAGGGCCTTCGCCACGGCTGCACGCGGGCAGGTTTCCCAACTTTTCGACACAATCGATAAAATGAAAACCGGCCTGCAGCCCGAAGCGCCGGAAACCGCGCCGGCGGATGATCCGCACAGCCGCGCACTGAAAAAAATGATGTTAGACGCTGCATACGCACAATTCCCCTGGTTGCTCGATCTGGATATTGAAACGATCAAACAGTTGGACCGGCTGGCGGGAAGTATGGCGGAAGCGTTGATTCGGCAACCGGTTTGACCGGTAGTTGTTTGAAATTGCACGGATTGAAACACGGAGAATTGTCCTGTTATAACAATCCATGTCCCGTTATTTTTGTAGCCAATGAATAACTAAAACCCTCGAATTATGATGCCCAATTCCTCTTTTTATGCGCAGTGGAAAATGCTGCTTTGTTTCTCCCTTTTTGTTCCTGCCCTACAGGCGCAAACTGTCGATTTTATTCGCAGCGGCAACCTTGTTGAGGCTAAAGCCAAAGCGAAGGAAACCGGAAAAATGCTCTTCGTGGATATTTACACAGACTGGTGTGGCCCTTGCAAAATGATGGACCGGGAGTTCTTTTCCGATCCGGAAATTGCCGGGCGCATGAACGCATTTTTTGTTAACCTCAAAGCAAATGCAGAAGGAAATGGAAGTATCACAGCGCGTCAATTCGAAACGCCCGGCTATCCCACTATGGTGTTTTTGACATCCGACGGCTCCATGATCAGAAAGGTTTCCGGAGCTCCTTCCAATAAAACGGGTTTTCTTGTTCTCCTTAACAGTATTCTTAACTCCACGAATGTCGGCGAGATTTTTTTATCGTATGAAAAAGCCTGGTACAGCGACCTGCGCAGCGCTGAAATAGCAGAAGCTTATCTCGGTCTGAGATCCCGGTATCAAATGCAAAATGAAGCCTTGTTGGAAGAATATTTACAGGAATTGCCTGCGGATTCTTTAGATAATCCGGGTGTAAAGAAGGTTTTTACCCGGTATGCCGCCACCCTGGACGGAAAAACCTGGGAATACCTAATCTTGCGAAAAAACGATCCGCGTTGTGCCGTTGCAATCAAACGTATAATCGATACGCAGTTTAAAAATGCCGTGGCGGAAAAAAGTGAAAAACACCTGGCCAGGGTATTGGACGCGGTAGCCAATACCGCGCCCGACCCGGAGTATGTTGTGCATCGTCAGGCTACGTTGAAAATGCAGTTTTATTTAGATACGGATCGACCGGAGCGGTTCCACGCCGTGGCGGCCGGTTACATCCCCGACCAGTTATTACCATTACTTAAAACCGAAGAAGATAGTGTCCGCCTGCAGCAACACACCCGTATTTTAGAAAGTATTGCGTGGCAGTATGCGGAATTTGTTAAAAAGAAAGCCCATCTGACCCAAGCCATGGACTGGCTGAACCAATGCCCGGAAAAAGCTGTGTCGACAGATTTTCTGGCTTACCGGGAGGCTATTGCCCGGAAAGCAGCACAATAACGCCGGCTCGCCTGGGTTTTCGCGTTTGAGATGTTGGACGGGGGAGATATGGTTGGGCCAACGCTCGGCAGTAGCGGACCGGTATCTTATGAGGTCCGGATTAAGATTGCGGTCCGCTGGACCGCCCTCGCGACACCTCGGTGATTTCTACAAAGATACCGCTCCTATGGAGCGGTTTTTACTCAAAGTAGGTAAAAATTTTAAGCGAAATGGATGCTTTAGGAGTGTTTAAATGAGTTAAACCCGCGATGCGTCTGCAATGCCCCGCCTGTCCGCTCGATGACCCTAATGACTTTCAATGACGATAAATGACGTTCAATGACGCCCAATGACGCCCAATGACGTTAAATCAAAACTGCTGCAACAGCCACGCCCGTTCTGCCACTTCCGGTGTCGACTCCAGTTCGGCGCGGATAGTTGCCCGTTTTTTTAGGTCTCTTTTTCCGGTGGCGATCAGTTTTTTGACAAAAAACAGGAGTTTTTCATTGCTTTGCCGGTGATAGCCCAGGTTTTTCTGGCGGCGCAAATAAGCCGAAAAACTCTGTAACAGCGATTCCAGGGCCTGCCATTCGTCCAGTTCGAAATAGCTGCGTAAGAGCATACGCCGGGCGTCGAGGTTATTGAGCGGGTCTTCGAGTTCAACTTGTTGAAGCAAGGGCATGGCGCGGGCGTAATCCTGCTGCTGAAAGTACAGGTAGGCGAGATTGTACCGGTAGAGGTTGTCACGTTCGCGGGGGTGAAGCTGTGTTTTGTATTGTTCCAGAAACTCCTCCGCCCAGGTATGCTCGCCGAGCGCTGCCCCGATACGAATTATATTTTTATAGGTAAACCCCGACATAACGCCGTTTTCTTTCAAAAAATCGCGTTCCAGCGCCGCGCGGTATAGTTCAAAAGCTTCGCGGATATATTCACGCTGGCCGGTATTCATACGCCGGATACAACCGTTGATGGCCAGCAGGTACAAACCACGCATTTCCTCGCTGGAAAAGGCATTTTCCTGTTCTGCCAACAGTGCTTTCAACCGCTCGAAATGTTCCGGCGCCCCGTTGGATTGCAACATTTTGTACGCATGATAATAAACCGCAATAGCCGGTATGTTTAACAATTGCTCCCGTTCCGCAGCCTCGAGTATGTTTTCCAATAAACTGAAACGATACTCCTGTCCGGCGATGGCCTGATGCGACAAGGCCGAACAGGCGTGCCGCAGCATTTCGGCGACATAAAACACCGTGAGTTCGTCGGGCAAAGGTTGCAGGTTGATCCGGGCCGAGCGCTCGTGTCGGGCAGTCCGTTCCAGATACTCCTGGTGCAACTGATACTGCCGGAAATGGTGGCGCGCATCGCGGGTTTCTGCCGCTTCCGCTGCTGCATTGGCGCGTTGCCACTCCTTTTCAAACAGATGATCCAAGTTCCGGCGGTGCAGGGCGCGAACTAAATAACGCTGTTGCTCCCCTTCCTCGGACTGCCATTCGGCCCATGCCAAATATTGCCGCACCAGATCGAGCAGGTAAGACATGATATGGCGCAAGACACGATTGTCGTAAGGCTGGTTGGGTAAAGCCGCGGCAAACATCCGCTCCGATTCAAATGCCTTTCGATCGGCTTTACCAACGTGTTCCACTAAATAATCGCAAAGCCGCATGACTTCGGGGCGCCGGTTGAAACAAGGGCTTTGTGCGAAGTCGCGCAGCAGGCGCAGGTCTTTGGAGGGGAGTTGTTTGAGCGTTTGGATCAATAAACTGTCGGCCATTATTCAACAATGGGATTCGAACAGAAATTTATTATCACAATTTTCGACAAAAATAAATTTATTAAATTGATTGTCAATATAATAAATTAAAATGAATCCGACAAATTCGCTTTTTTGTATTTTAGAGTAAAGCAAGAAGCAGTGACTTTTGAGCCGGATAAAGGATTTTTATGAACCGGAAAATTTAACTTATGCTGAAATACGTCTACTTGATACTCGTCACCTGCCTGGGCACGCCTTTTATTTATGCACAGTCGTATTGGGAGCAATTGAATGCGCCACCGGGCGGCGAACCGGTTCATATCGTGCAGACGGCCGAAGGGCGCGTTTATGCGGAATTTTATGACCATGTGGTATATACTTCGACCGACAATGGTGTGCACTGGCAGTTGGTTTTTCAGCCGTTTACCGATCCAAATCTCCCGGTTGAAAAAATTTCTGTCGGAAGGGCCGGGACGTTGTTTGCGGAACGGAGCTTAACAGTGAATCAGTCCCCGCCCCATTACTTCGATACGTATCGTTCCATTGATCATGGCCAAAGCTGGCAGATTTTCACCGATTCGTTGAATATTCATGGTATCGCCGAAGCGCCGGACGGGACGTTGTATGCACTTCGGGATTCCGGATATCAGTTTGGAGGGTATTGTCAGCGTGTGATACGTTCCGACGACAACGGCATCACCTGGAGCGTTTTTCCGGAGTGTGTGGACTATTTCAAAACCGTAGGAACGGATGCATACGGTCGGGTCATCCTGCAACCCGAATATCAGGGGTACGTGTACTTTTCCCTGGATAAAGGGGCCAATTGGCACAAGCGCTATTTCGACGACCTGTATTTCGGGTTAACCATTACCGCTTCGGGCGCTACTTTGAATTGGGATGACTTTAATGGTCTGGCCCGGAGAACAGATGATACCGGCCCGGCAGCATATATTGATATTGACAGCTTATATCCGATTGAATATAAGTCTGCAACCAGTATCATTTTGTCACCCGATAGTACGCTTTACCTGACCAATTCAGTGGGTATATACAAGTCAACCGACGACGGGCTGCATTGGGAGCGGATTACCACGCCGTTCAAAGTAAATTATTTCCCCTTGCGCAGCCCATTACAGGATGGCGCCCTACTGGCCAATGGTCTGGGTGGCATCTACCGTTCGGCAGACGAGGGACATACCTGGTCTTTTTCTGCATTTGGAATGAATCGCGCCATAGTAGAATACCTCTATCCGCGAAACCTGCACGACTGTTGGGCCGTTTCGGAGAGCGGGCTATGGCAAAGCGCCGATGCCGGGCAAAACTGGAGTTTAACAAAAGCCAATTCGCGAAAAAGTAACACACAAGTCGCTTTTGATGCCGGCGACAGGCATTATTTACTGTGGCAGGATTCGGTTTTTCGTTTCGACTCCGGCTCACCAAATCCGGTGAATGTCACCCCAAGCGGAGGGCTACCCACCTTTTGGATGCAAAGGGTTTGTGTAGATAGCATTTCGCACACGGTTTTTTCCAATACCATGTTGGGGGCAGCCCGTTCCGACGATAACGGGAATAATTGGCAAATGATCTCCGATAGTTTTTTTATCCGGAAGGTGGTGCGACACCCTTCCGGGTCATTATTCGCCATGATGGACAGCATTTACTGGTTGCCGAATACATACCGGGTGTCTCCCAAGTTGTTTCGTTCGGAAGACAACGGCAATTCGTGGCTGAAAACAACCGATGAGGAAGTGCGGGATTTTACCATTACCGGCAACGGCGGGATTTATGCCTTAGGCAACACATCGCTTCAATTTTCTCCGGATACCGGATCGCATTGGATTCCGGTTCCGGGTATTGACGGTGATTTTATCCTGTCGAACAACGCAGATCAATTGTTTGTATTTAGCAATTCGAACACGCCGGTGTATCTGTCGGCAGATGGCGGCAGGCACTGGCAATCACTTCCGGTGCCGGATACACTTCAAGGGTTAAATGGCACCGGTAATGTTCGAACACTGGCTTTCGACCCAACGCAACATTTGTACCTGACGGCCTGGAAATACGGCGGGTTCGGTAGTACGGGTTTGCTCTTGCGTTCGGCCCAGGCCACCTCCGCCGGCGCCTGGATCACCGGAGTGGTAGAAAAAGACGCCGATGGCGATTGCAGTACACAGGACCCCGAAACGTTTTTGCCCAACTGGACGGTAGAAGCCGGCAACGGCGATACCTGGCTGACCAGCACGGATTCGGCAGGCCGGTACCTGTTTTTTCTGGATACCGGTTCCTATACACTCCATACCTCCCCGCCTTTTGCTTTGCTTTGGTCGGTATGCGACTCCGCCCTGCAAGTGCAACTACCTGTTATTCAGGATACAACCGTGCAGGACCTGAATGTACAGGCGATCGGTGATTGTGCCCTGATGAGTGTACAGGTAGCCATTCCAAAGCTGCGCCGTTGTTTTGAAAATCCCGTGTATGTTCAATTTTGTAACCAGGGGACGGAAACCGCCGACAGTACCTGGCTGGACCTGAGTCTGGACCCATACCTGAGTATCACTTCGTCCGATTGGCCTTATGACAGTTTGGGCAACCACCTTTACCGGTTTAATACCGGCGCCGTGGCCCCCGGCGGTTGCGGGCAGTTTATGCTCCAGGTTCTGGTGGACTGCGATTCGACCGTGCTCGGCCAAACACATTGCATTATCGCGCATATTCAGCCGGATTCGCTTTGTGTGCCGGTGCCGGCATGGTCGGGCGCCGAAGTGCAAGCTTCGGTGATCTGCCAGGATACATCTGTGCATTTCGCACTATACAACACCGGTCTGGCGTCCTCTCAGGCGCTCGATTTTATTGTCATTGAGGACGATGTCGTGCTGTTTCAGGGAAATCACACCTATCCGCCCAATGATACCCTGAAATTCGATTTTCCTGCCAACGGCCTAACCTGGCGTATCGAATCGGAACAAGAGCCGGGGCATCCTTTTTCAACACTGGCATTGGCGTTTAAAGAAGGTTGCGGCGGCTACAACAGCCTCGGCTATATCAATCAGTTTCCGGTTGATCCTTTCATGCCTTCCTGGGATCAAAACTGCGTGGAAAACACCGGTTCCTTCGATCCCAACGACAAACAGGGCTTCCCGCTCGGCTTCGGCGCCGAACACCACATACGCCCCGGGCAGGAACTGGAATACCTCATCCGTTTTCAAAATACGGGCACCGATACAGCTTTTACCGTCGTCCTTCGCGACACCTTATCGCCCTGGCTCGATCCGGCCTCTGTACGGCCCGGTGCATCCTCGCACCCGTACGAATGGGCCTTGAGTGGGGAGGGAGCGCTCACGTTTACGTTCAACAATATCCACTTGCCGGACAGTAATGTGAACGAAGCGGCTTCGCAGGGTTTTGTCAGTTTCCGCATCGCGCAAAAACCGGATGTGCCGCTGGGTGCGGAGATTTACAACGAAGCGGCGATTTATTTTGATTTTAACGAGCCGGTGATTACCAACCGGACCTTGCATACCGTCGGCCGGATAATGGTGGGCCTGAAACCGGCGCCGACGTCTTTAGCACGCTCAGAAATACACGTTTCACCCCAACCCGTTCACGATTTTACCCTTATCCGGCATGCCAATGGTCGGCCTTTCCGCAATGAACGTTTCTTCCTGACCGATGCGCTGGGGCACGTCGTACGGCAGGCGGTGCTGAATGAAGGGACGTACCGGTTCGAGCGGCTGCAACTGCCGGCGGGCTTGTATTTTTTCCGACTGGAAACAGCAAATGGACAATTGACCGGCACCGGGCGGTTGGTGTTGCAACCGTGAGATAGCCGGCAGGCTATAATTGCTGTAACAGCCACGCCCGTTCTGCTACTTCCGGTGTCGACTCCAGTTCGGCCCGGATAGCTGCCCGGGTTTTCAGGTCTCTTTTTCCGGTGGCGATCAGTTTTTTGACAAAGAACAGGAGTTTTTCATTGCTTTGCCGGTGATATCCCAGGTTTTTCTGGCGGCGCAAATAAGCGGAAAAACTCTGTAACAGCGATTCAAGTGCCTGCCATTCGCCCAGTTCAAAATAGCTGCGCAAGAGCATACGCCGGGCGTCGAGGTTATTGAGCGGGTCTTCGAGTTCAACTTGTTGAAGCAAGGGCATGGCGCGGGCGTAATCCTGCCGCTGGAAATATAGGTAGGCGAGGTTGTATCGGTGAAGGGTGTCGCGTTCGCGGGGATGCAGCGTTGGGCGATATTGTTCCAGAAACTGTTCTGCCCACTCATGTTCGTTCAGGGCCGCTGCCAGCCGGATAATGTTTTTGTAATTAAATCCCGAAAAAATGCCGTTTTCCAACAACAGATTCCGCTCCAGGGCGGTGCGATACAGATCAAGCGCTTCCTGAATGTAATGGCGTTGCCCCGCATTCATCCGCCGGATGCAGCCGTTGATGGCCAACAGAAAAAGGCCGCGTTGCTCGTCGATGGCAAACCGGTGGCTATGTTCGGCCAGGCTGGCCCGCAAATGCTCCATCGGCTCGTTTTCTCCCGGATGGTGCAACATCTGATAGGCATAGTAGTACACCGCTATGGCCGGTATACGCAACATCTTCTCCCGTTCCACGGCTTCCAGAATAGCTTCCAGCAATCCGAGCCGGTAGGCTTGTCCGGCCACTGCCTCGTGCATGGACGCCAGGCAGGCGTGGCGCAACATTTCCGATACATAATATACGGTGAGTTCGTCGGGCAGGGGCTGAAGGTTCAGGCCTGCCGAACGTTCGCGTTGGGAGGTTTGCTCCAGTTGTTCCTGGTGCAATTGGTAACGTTGAAAATGATACCGGGCATCGCGCAGGGTAGCGCGCCCGGTTTCTGTTATTTGCGTGGCCCAGGTTTTTTTAAATAAATCGTCGATACCCCGCCGCCGCAATGCGCGCAGGAGCAGGGGTGTTTGTTCGGCCGGCTCCTGCCGTCCTTCCTGCAGGATAAGGTGCTGCCGTACGATATCCAGCAGGTAGGATTGGAGATAACGCAAGCGGCGGTAATCGTACGGTTCGCCAGGGCAGGCCGCCGCGAAAATCTGCTCCTGCTGCATGGTCGCGCGTGAAGACCGGCCGGCGTGTTCCGTCAAATAATCGCACAAGCGGACCACCTCTTCCCGACGGTTAAAATAAGGGCATCGGGCCAGTTCGCCCACCTGGCGGCGTTCCGGTGCGGAGAGTTGTCGAAAAACGCGGAGCAAGAGTGCATCCATACAAAAGTGATTGACCGTTTATTGTGGCAAATTTATTTTTTAAAAACTGATTATCAATTACTTAATAAAAATTATTTTCTGGCAAATTGAATATTTTGTATTTCTAAAAGCCATTAGCGGGTATCATCTTTGACCCATGAAATCACGAAATACTCGTTTGTCTATGAAAAAAATAATCCGTTTGTTGCCGGCCTTGTTGAGCCTGACGCTTAGTTTGTCGGCGCAGGACACTACTTTTTGGAAACCGTTTCCGGGGCCCTCCGGTGGAACTTTTGACCGCATGGCGCCCACCTCCAGCGGAAAGTTATATGGATTTTTAAAGCTATCGCCGTTCGTTACCGACCTGTATCGCACCCACGATAATGGCCAGCAATGGACGAAAATAGCCCCTGTGTTCAATGGGTATCTTGCTGGCAATGTTGATATCGGATACAGCGGGACGTTTAATGCGCTGATGACAGACAGCAGTTTTTCCAATGCCGGCTTGTTTCGCTCTTTTGATGAAGGCCTGACCTGGACCTTGGTGAAGGATAGTGTGACTTATGCCGACGTTTCTGAAACGCCCGGCGGTTCGTTGCTGGCCCGGTCGGCCAATGGTGAGGAAATATGGCGATCCGGCGACGGCGGGATTACCTGGGCGCAGGTTTTTAGTGCCAATGAAGAGATTATGCCACCGTTGCAAGTACTCCAGAGCGGCGCCCTGGCCTATACCAATGCAGCGAAAGAAACATACTTGTCGCGGGATGACGGGCAAAGCTGGCAAATGATCGCGCAAACCGCGCAGCAAACGCCCTGGTCTTTATACAACACCCAATCCGGTACCCTGCTGATACTCAGTACCGCTAATTTTTATCGGTCGACCGACAACGGATTGAACTGGCAGACGATCCCGACGCCGGATTTTAGATTACACACGCTTGTTGAACTGGCTTCCGGAATGTTACTGGCAGTGACCTCGTATAAGGACGGGCGACGGCCAGGTCTATCCTATTCGAACGACGATGGGCAAACCTGGTTGCCCCAACCCGGGAACCACGAGATATGGCCGTCTATTATGCCCTTCAGGATGCCGGACGGCGCCTTGTTCGGGCACTGCAATCAGGCGATTTACCGCTCCGCAGACAATGGCCAAACCTGGCAGTTCGCTTCTTATGGAATACCTATGGCGCCCGTGGAACAAATGGCTTTTGTGTCGGCAGATACGTTTTATGCCCATACGCCAAACGGCTTGTGGCGCACCTTCAACAACGGCCAGGCGTGGACGAAAATAACCGACTTCAAATTCAGTCAGGACTTTAATCTGGTCTATCTGCGGAATTTTGTGTCCGGAGACGCCGGGCAGCTGGTAACCTATATCGGCGACAGCTTGTACTGGTCCGATGATTACGGCGATCATTTCACGCAAATTATCCCGCCTAATCATTACCCCGGTAGTGTCGAAATGACGCCGGACGGTTCGGCCATGTTTGTTAATGCCAACGGACTTTCCCAGTTTCAATTGTTGCGCTCCGGGGATCATGGTCAGAGCTGGCAGGCAATTTCCGGTCCGTCGCTTATTATGAATCAAATGGAAGTACACCCTTCCGGGCGCCTCTTTGCCGCGATGAATGTGGTTGGGAACGACACCCTGCCCGGCATCTGGTATTCCGACGATCTGGGTGAAAATTGGATTCCGGTAACCGGGGTACCTGCCGATATCCTGTTTAAAGACATACATATCGATCCGGCCGGTGTTATTTATGCTATTGGAAAACAAGGGGCCGATAGATATCCGATGTACCGGTCGACAGATAACGGCCAAAGTTGGCTGCGCCATCCGGTGGATACGTATGGTACCTTTTCCTATGGCCCCATGGCCGGAAATGCTGCCGGACACTTGTTGTTCCTGAAAGCGCCGAGTGTGCAACGGTCAGTCGATCAGGGCGTTACCTGGAATGCCTTGCCGTATTCTTACGGAACCAATATTTTGGATCCCGTGTCGCCCGATCAATATCTGTTTATTTCAATTGGCAGATTATACCGTACCCCGACCCCGACTACCCAGGGCGCCTATATCGGCGGATATATCCGGCGAGATGCCGATGCCGATTGCAGTACGCCGGATGCGCAATTGCCGTTGACCGGCTGGAAGGTAGAGGCGGAGGGCCTGAATACGGTTTACGGTACCTCCGATTCGAGCGGCCATTATCTGATGTTTGTAGATACGGGAACCTATGCAGTACAATTGCAGGTGCCCAATGCCGTTTGGTGGACGAGCTGCGAAGCCGTGCAAACCATCCTGGCAGATAGCCTGTTCGGCCTCGATACACTCGATTTTTCGGCGGCGGCATTATCGGATTGCCCCCTGGTGACCGTCGATATCAGCGTGCCCGGGCTGCGGCGGTGTTTTGACAACAATATTTATGTGTATTACCGCAACGAAGGTACCGAAACCGCCGACAGCGCCTGGGTGGATGTACAGATCGATCCATTTACGAACCTGGTCAGTGCCAGCTTGCCGTATACAGTCCTGGGCAACGACACCTACCGGTTTCCCGTTGGCGATTTGCCTTTCGGGGCAGGCGGGCGGTTCAGCCTGTTGGTGAATGTGGAATGCAACTCCACGGTACTGGGTCAGACCCATTGTTTTAACGCGCATGCCTACCCCGACACGCTCTGTACGCCGGTAAATAACTGGTCGGGCGCCGAAATACAGGCAACGATCAGTTGCCAGGACACGGTTGTTCAGCTGGAACTCCAAAACGCGGGCGATGCGCCTTCCCAAATGCTCGACTATATCATTATCATCGACGATGTGGTACTGATGAACGGCAACCGGCAATACGCTCCGGGCGAAACACTCGCCATTACCCAGCCGGCTACCGGTCATACCTGGCGCATCGAGTCGGAGCAGGAACCGGGGCACCCCTTTTCCAGTCTGGCATTGGCCTTTGCCGAAGGCTGCGGCGGCTATAACAGCTTGGGTTATATCAATCAGTTTCCGGTGAACGGGTACCAGCCTTCGCGGGATATAGCCTGCCGGGAAAACACCGGCTCCTTCGATCCCAACGACAAACAGGGTTTCCCGCTCGGCTTCGGCGCCGAACACCGCATTCGCCCCGGGCAGGAACTGGAATACCTCATCCGTTTTCAAAATACGGGTACCGATACGGCTTTTACCGTCGTCCTTCGCGACACCCTGTCGCCCTGGCTTGATCCGGCCTCGGTACGGCCCGGCGCATCCTCGCATCCGTATCAATGGACATTCAGCGGGGAGGGAGCGCTCACGTTTACGTTCAACAATATCCATTTGCCGGATAGTAATGTGAACGAAGCGGCTTCGCACGGTTTTGTCAGTTTTCGCATCGCGCAAAAACCGGATGTGCCCCTCAGCGCCGAGATTTACAATGAAGCGGCAATCTATTTTGATTTTAATGAGCCGGTGATTACCAATAGCACGCTTCATACTATCGGGAATGATTACCTCGTCAATACCAATGTGCCATTTTTGCCCGGAGGCAACGAGCTGGTGCTGGTTTCGCCTAATCCCCTGCAGGAAGAGGCCGTTTTGCGCCTGGTAAACGGCGCGTTTGAACAACATTTAATCACCATTACGGATGCACGGGGGCAATTGGTCCGGCAAGTTCGCGCCAATGGAACGCAGTATTTGTTTCAGCGAAACGGATTGCCCGGTGGCGTGTATTTTTTCCGGGTGGAAGATGCCGCCGGGCGGGGAGTTGGGAGCGGGAAGTTTGTGGTGAAAGGGTAGGAGCGGGAACTTAAAGTCAAAATGTAAAATTTAAAAGTCAAAATGTAAAAGGGCATGCGTAACGTGTACGCTACGCTTCTTTTACATTTTGACTTTTACATTTTACATTTTTACTTTTTCACTTCCGGTCCTTGTCCACCACATTTGCATCAATTCCCTTCGCTTCCAGCCGGTCCACAATTTTATTGGCTTCGGACAGGCTATTGGTGCGTTTGACCACCACCACGGCGAATTTTCCGCCGTTGGTATAGCCTATTTCCGCATTTTCATAACCCATTTGAATCATTTTTTCCATTTGCCGGCGGGCAGACGCGAGTTTGGTAAAAGAACCTGCGGAGATGTAATAGCGGGGTTTGGCCACGCTGTTGTCCACACGCTCTGCCGGTTTGGGATCGCTGCCCTTGGCCGTGGTTTGTGCCGGGGGCGAAGTTACCGGTTGTGTTTTAGATGTTGTTGTGGTGGAAGCGGGCGCTTCATCCTCGATTCCGTCTGAGGTTACGGACGTATTATCGTCGGCGGCCGGCGTGGTTACAGGTTGGTCGGTGTTTTCATCCCCGGCGTATTGGCTGCCGGTGGTATCTTCCTCCAGGTAGCCCATATCGCGCAATTGTTTTTGAAACGCCTCTTCCTTGCTTTCCTGTGCCAGGCGGGCCTCTTCGTTTTTCATTTGGCAGGCTTTATAGCCGGCTACAACAATGAGGCCGGTCAGCAGGGCGTATAGCAAATAGGTGAGCATAGTGTTCGTCTTCATACGGCGGAAATGTTTTACAGAACGTTAAAGGTGGTGTTTTGCTCTATTGACCGGCTGACTCCAAGTCACCCGGTCAATAAGTTTGAAAGTGAAGATTAAAGTCCCAAATGTAAACAGGAATCAATCTTTTTTCCATGTATTGTTTTTTCGTTCGGTATCGGGTATCGTCCGGTAGCCCAGGTCAACCTGTTTCACTGTTTTGCCGGCGGCGCAGGCCACCCGTACAAATTCCTGTCCTTCGCGCCAAACATCTGCTTTTTGCCGGATGGTCTCTTTAGAGCCGTCGGCGTAACTGATTTCGAGGTGTACCGGCACGGGAATAGCGCCGTTTTTTTTCACGAATATAACGTCATAACCGGCTTTTTCGTCTCGTTCCACCTGTTGAATGCCCAAATCCGGGGCGCCCCACTCGTAAAACCAGGGTTTCCAGAACCAGTCGAGATTTTGGCCGGACACCTCGTTCCAGGTGTTAAAAAAATCGTTTGGAATGGGATGTTTTCCTTTCCAGCGGTCCATATATTCCGTCATGCAGCGGTGAAACATGTCGTAACCCAGCAAATCGAGCAGGGTCAGGTAGGCGTTTTGAGGGCGGCCATAAGCCGCGTTGCCGTAAGCGCCGCCGCTGAGAAACCTGGAGCGGGCCATAGGTGGTACGTCGGAATCGGTGCCGGCGATGAATGAATACCCACGCAGATTCGATTTATTGCCGGTAAGCGAATCGGCCAATAAAAAATCGAAAAAGGACGCCCAACCTTCGTCCATCCAGGCGTAATCCTGCTCGTTGACGCCCATCATAAAGGGGAAATAGGTATGCGACACCTCATGTACGGTCAGCGAAGTGACGCCACTTTCACCCACGCTGGCGTCGTTCACCATCATGGGGTATTCCATGCCGTCGTTGCCGTTGAACACGGTCATGCAGGGGTAGGGAAACGGATACCCGGGCAGCCAGGTGCTCATCAGACGGATGCCGTCGGCGGCGATGCGGGCCACCCGGTAAAAATCGTTCGATTTGCTGTCGTAAGCGGCACTGACGAACGTGCGGCGTCCGCTGCGGTCGTCCACCACCACGGAGGCTGCGTCCCAGTTGTAGTGGTCGCTCGAAGCAAAAGCAAAATCGGGCACGTCGGTGGCTTTGTAGCGGAAAACGTGTTGTTTGGCTTTTTTAAAAACGCCGCCTGCTTTCAGTTCGGCTTCCGTAAATATTTTAATGACCTCGATAGACGTATGTGCCAGATTGAACCGGTCGAGGTATGTTTTATTCAATATATCGCCGGGGTTTTGCCATTCGCCGGTGGCCCACAGCATATACCCTTTGGGCATGGTGATGGTTACGTCGTAGTCGGCAAAGTCGTTGTAAAACTCCTGGAGGCCGTTGTACGGGGCGTCGGCCCAGCCGCGGACATCGTCGTACACCGCCACTTGCGGGTACCAGTAGGGCACGAAAAAAGTGCTGGCATCGCACACGCATTCGCGGGCGGCTCCTTTGTCGGCCGGCAGGGTGTACGACCATTTGACGGTGATGGTGGCCGATGTTTTCGAGGGTAAGGGGTTGCTGCCCAGTTGGATGTCCAGGAAGGTATTGCGCCGCCGCCGTTGTTTTTCTTCAACTGGCAAGCCGTTGTAGGTTAGGATTTCAATTTGCACCCCATCGTCCACATCGGAGGGTTCCACCTCGCTGGCGCGCTGGCCGCCTTTTTTATACAGGTCGTGGGCCAGTTTGAGTCGGATGATTTTCAGGCTGTCGGGGCTGTTGTTGACGTAGGTGATGACGGCTTCTCCGCTCAGGCGGCGTTTTTTGGGCTCAATACCGGCTTTAATGAGGTAGGAAGCCCGGTTTTGCCAGTAGTTGGGCCCGGGTTTGCCGTCGGCGCTGCGGGTGGCTTTGTCGTAGGCGCGTTGGAGGTTGCGGGGAAAAAAGCGGCCGGATTGGGCGGGTATGGTCAGGGCTGCGCCCAAAAACAGGAGGGTAACGAAAAGACGGAACATACGGAGGTGGTTTGGCGGCAAAAGTAGTTTTTATTCGAATGTTGTGACGGTTATGCCTCGGAGAGGCCCCACACTTTTTTAAAGTGGCAAAGTAGTATTAAGTATATGCGGATACTTTTTATTAGCACGTCTATACTGGGGAAAATGACACTAAGTCCCGGTACTTAAATCGCAAGAATTGCGATATTTGGTGTCATTAAAACCACAGATTAGATTATGATGTATCGAATATGCGGGTTGCTGCTTTTTATCGGGTTGCCAATCGTTGCTCCGGCCCAGTATGGACAATTGTTAAACAACCCGGACATTATCTGGGCTGCTGAAATTGATATTACCTATTCACTGAAGCCTCCGCCGGCTACCGGCTCGCTTTGGGAAAATGACATAGTCTATTGGAAAAGTTACGATTCGAAAAATCCCATTCAATATGAAGGCGGTGAGATGCTGATGACGCTTCGCAATTGTGCCTGGTGCAAAATTGGTATTGGGACGACCGTCAGCAGCGTCTGATTATCCGGCTCGAACGTTTCGCGCCTTTGGTTGAACGGTATTATCCTGAGTGGCATTGGCCGCTTTTTTATCGCAGGAATAAATGATGGCCCCTTGACAAACTATATGTTGGTTTTAAACTCCCAAAAACCGCTAAATTCGCACAAAAAAGACATGCAACTGCAACTACGCCCATCCTTATTCTGGGATACCGACGTCAAGACGGTTGACCTGGAAAAGCATAAAAAATCAGTCATCGAGCGTACGCTCATGCGCGGCACCAAGGAAGAGTTCGACCTGGTTTTGCAATATTATGGTTGGGAAACTGTAAAAGAAACAGTGCTTACTGCCCGGTATTTAGATAAATATTCGCTGGCTTTTTCCAGTGTCATTTTCGATATTTCCAAAACGGAATTCCGATGTTACAAACTCGCACAGTTGAACCCGGGACATTGGGATTATTGAAAAACCAATAACATCCCCTCAATCTCCCGCCACCGGCAGCACCGTCGAATGTTTCACCTCCGTCATCACAAAATGGCTTTGCACCCGTCCGATGTTTTCGAGAGTGGCTAATTTTTCTTTGATAAAATGCTGGTATTCGTCCATGTCGCGCACGGCCACTTTCAGCAAATAATCGTACTCCCCGGTCACGTGCAGGCATTCCAGTATCTCGGGTAGTTTGACCACCGTTTCTTCAAAGCGCAGTAGAAAGTCGCGGTTGTGTTCTTTCAGCCACACCTCGCACAACACGAGCATCGGCAGCCCGATTTTCCGACGGTCGAGCAAGGCCGTGTATCCGGCGATGTAGCCTTCCCGTTCCAGCCGTTTCACCCGCTCGAACACGGGCGTGGTCGTCATGCCGAGTTGGGCGGCAATCTCTTTCGTGGTCATAAACGCATCCGCTTGAAGTAGTTGCAAAATGGCGCGATCGGCAGCGTCCAAACCGTCGGATTTTTTTTCCATAAAACCGTATTTTGAAAGACAATTTTAGATCATTTTTCTTGTAAGTTTAAATATTATAGATTTATTTTCTAATTAAAAAATTTATATTGGTTAAATAATCTGTAAAACTGAATATTGTAGGAAAAATACGCGAATTATGAAACGGAACCTGCAACCCGAAACCCTGATGATGTCGCACGGCTACCGGCCCGAATGGTCGGAAGGCGCTGTGAAATGCCCGATTTTCCAAACTTCCACGTTTGCGTTCCGCACTGCTGAAGAAGGCAAGGCGTTTTTCGAAGTCGCCTACGGCCTGCGCGAGCGGGGCAACCGCGAAAAAACCGGTCTGATCTACAGCCGCCTGAACAATCCGGATATGCAAATCCTGGAAGAACGCCTGAGCCTTTGGGACGGCGCCGAAGCCTGCGCGGCGTTTGAGAGCGGCATGTCGGCCATTTCCACCGCGTTGTTCGAGTTCCTGCAGCCGGGCGATTTACTGCTGTACAGCAACCCCCTGTACGGGGGCACCACACACTTCGTACACACCGTCCTGACCAAATGGGGCGTTGAAGTCCGCGGTTTCCGCCCCGGCGCGAGTCGCGAAGAACTGGTACGGATCATCGAACAATCCGGCAAAAAAGACCGCCTCGGCATGATCTTCCTCGAAACGCCGGCCAACCCCACCAACGACCTGGTGGATATCGCCATGTGCCGCTCGGTGGCCGACCAGTTCAGTACGCCCGACCGGCGGGCACTAGTAGCAGTGGACAACACCTACATGGGGCCGCTCTGGCAACACCCGCTCCGTCACGGCGCCGACCTCGTGCTGTACTCCGCCACCAAGTACATCGGCGGCCACAGCGACGTAATCGCAGGCGCCTGCCTGGGTTCTTTGGAACTGATCACGCGGGTGAAAACCCTGCGCACCTTCCTCGGCAACATGATTTCGCCGAACACGGGCTGGCTGCTGCTCCGAAGCCTCGAAACGCTCAAGTTGCGTATGGAAAAACAAGCGGAAAACGCTCAGGTCGTCGCCCGCCGCTTAGCCAATCACCCCAAAGTGGCCCGCGTCCACTATCTGGGCCTGCTCACACCCGCCGACGGCGAAGCCTACGACATATACCAACGCCAGTGCAGTTCGCCGGGCGCCATGGTATCGTTCGAACTGGTGGGCGGTGAACCCGAAGCCTTCTCTTTTCTCAATCACCTGAAATTAGTGAAATTAGCCGTCAGCCTCGGCAGCACCGAATCGCTGGCCCAACACCCCGCCACCATGACCCACGCCGGCGTGGACCCCGAAGAAAAAATCGCTTTCGGCATCACCGGTGCGCTGGTGCGGCTCTCCGTGGGCGTGGAAAACGCGGAGGATCTTTGGTGGGATTTGGAACAGGCGCTGGAAAAAGTGCCTGTGCCGGCGGAAATTCCGGTGTTGATGGAAGAGGAATTTGTTTGAGTAAAAGATGGGTATAGTTTTTCTATCTCGTTACCACCAACTTCCCTCCAACCCATCCCCCACTTCGGCTTTGGCACCGGAAAAAATAAAAACCGGCTGCCAAATCATCCCGCTCCAAAACCAACTGACCTTCCCGTGTTTCCAGGGTCCGGACCAGTTTCCCGGCCGGGTCAAACAGTTGCAGCAGCACCGGCCCGTTGGCATCCGTTCCGGAAAAAACGAATTGCGCCGATTCTCCCATCGGGTTGGGCCTGATTTGTACGGCAAGGTTGTCGCTGTTCGGAACGTCGATAACGTGCAGGGTAATGAAGTTTTCCCCCAGGCGATGCAGCGTAACGTTGGTTTGTACCTTCGGTTGATTGCCCAGTTGTACCTGTGCCGTGTTTTCGATAACCGTACCGGTTGGTGCGTCGGGCAAAACGCCGATATGGAAGCTGAAAAATCCACGTGATGCCGGTTCGTTGACGGAAGCCGGCGGTAACTGCGCCGAAGGAAACACTACGGTCAGGACGTGATTTTGAATCGAAACGGTGTACAAATGTGAGGCCGCGCCCGCCCGGAACGTGCTCAAATCCAGCCAATCGGATAACGTATCCACCAGCGTCACGGTTTGTACCGTGGTGGCGCCGGTGTTTTGAAAACGGAGGCGATAATTGATCTCGGTGGCCCGGTTTATCCAATGTTCCGTGCCGTAACCCAATGGAAACCCGGTTTTTTCGGCGCCGGCAATGCCCGCACTGACCACATCGCAATAGGTATCACTGTGTACATCGCCGTTGTGCTGCGGATATTGAAGGAGGTAACCCGTACTGCCGGGGTTGCCGCCGCAGCCTTCCACGCTAACCGAAATGGGCTCCGGAAACGGGTGGCCGGGTGTTTGTGTGGTCTGGAAAGTGTACGTTTTACCTGCCGGGACGTACACCGGGAAAACCAGGGTATCCACGACGGCGGGGTCAATGACCGGTACGATGCCCTGGCCTCTCATCAAATGGTCTTCCGTGATGATATAATTTGTGGCCACAGACATGGCGCTGGCACCCTGGTTCCGAACGGTGAACAACAAGCTGTCAGCGCCATAACAAGTGCCGCGTACCCGGAGATCGGAACCGTCCCAACCCGGCGCTGATACCGGACATGTCCGGGGCGTCGCATTTGCGATCAGGCATACGGCTTCTCCCGGTACCAGGTCGCAGTCTACCGCCACCGTCAGCGAAAAATCCAGGCAATTACCCGCGGCAAAAGTGCCCAGATTAAAAACCACCCGGTTGTTGACGATGAACGATGGAATACTGGAAGAAATGAACCCAAGCGCGGGTGGCAGCTCTACTTCCACCCGCGCATTGGTTGCCGTCTGGCTGCCTTCATTACAGAGCCGGATGTGACAAACCGCATTGTCGCAGGCTACCCATCCGTCGGTAGCAATGCTCACCCGCATGAAGGGGCAGTCCTGCTGGGCAGTTAGGGAGCCCAAAAAGAACAGGAAAGCGATAGAAAAGAAGGAGCGTCTGATAAAATGAAAGAACAGCATACGGGTATGATTAAATACGTTTTAAGACTACTTTTTTACTAATTTCCCCTGTGCCGGCTTTTCTCCCACCATTAAAATTTGGAAGAAATAAACACCCGGGGGCAAATTTTGGCAATTCAATTCAAACGTTTCGCCAGAAAAGGCTTCCTGGCGTAATGCCCGGCCACCGGCATCGAACAACAGAAAGTTTCCTTCCGACATTTTTTCAAAATGAAACACGGCAAAATCTATCGCCGGGTTGGGGGCGACGCGCACGGTTGGCGTGCTGTTGTCGGGCAGTTCGTCCAGCGAAACCAAAAGGGGATTCCGGATGGTGTTGAATGCCGTGTTGGTAATCACCGGGGCATTAAAATCGAAAAAGATGGACGCGTGGTTTTCAATGCGCGTACCGGCGGGCAGGTTGGGAAACATTCTGACGGTAAATACGACAAACCCTTGCGAACCTTCCAGGTTGGCGGTGCTGTCGGGGAGGTTGATGCCGGAAAAATGAAACTTTATGACATTGTTTTGGAGATCAAAGGTGTATGGATGGCTCGACGGCCCGGGAATCACGGACAACACATCCAGTTCGGCAGGCAACGTGTCGCGGATGCTGACGGTGAATGCCGTGTCGTTGCCGGTATTCTGGAAGCGGATCATGTAGCGCAATTCGGACTCTGTGGCGAGAATTGCGCCCTCGTCGCCGTCGCCGCGCGGCGTCACACGGATGTCGTTGGGATCGAATGAATTGGAAACGGCCGTGCAATCCAGGTCATAAAAAGGGGATCCCGTGTTGTTGTTCATCCACTGCTCTTTCGGTTGTCCGGGCTGGCACCGCGAAAGCAACCAGGCGTTGCCGGGTAGATATGGCTGGTTGGGCGCGGGTTCGACTTCGAAATAGTACACCACGGCCTGGTTCGGGTAGTTCAGGTTCAACGATTCCCCGGCATCGAGTTGAAAAGTTCCTGCTCCGACCACGTTAAGGCAGGTGTTGCGCAGGCGGTACCAGCGCGGTTGCGTCATATCTCCGGCGCCCACGTTTTCGAGGGTGAAATTCAATTGAGCGGGGTCGAAAGAGGCGTCTATTTTGACAATAGAGTGGTCCCAATCCGGTAAAACGGGATAACAGGAATCCGGCATAATTCGAAAACTACTACACGAGAGGTCGCCGATAGCGGCATCGCAGGAACAGAAAACGTCGATGGTGGCTGTACCTTCCTCGTCGATGTCGAGATCGCCTGCATGGAAGCGCAGTTTCTGGCCGTTTTGCGACAGTAAGGGCAGGTTGCTGCCCGTGTAAGTCAGGTTTTCCGCCAAGTCCACTTCAATCTGCACATCGGTGGCCAATTGCGTGCCGAGGTTGAAAAAACTCAGGCTGTACTTACCCTCGTGGCAGCTGCGCACTTTTGGAATGGCCGCCTGGATATAAGGGCGCGGACAATCGACCAGCGATTGCACCCCGATGGCCGGAACGTGTGCGGTGTCGGTAGCTGCCGTTACCGTCACGGTTTGGCCGATACAGGGTAGCCAGTTTTCGGGATCAAACGATCGTTTGCTGATATTCACTTCGTAGGTGCCGGCGGGGACCTGCATGGCAAATTTTCCGTTTTCCAGGCTTTCCGACCACACCGTGCCGTTGGCATCCGTGGCCGAGGCATAAAATCGTTTCAAGGCCTTTTCGCCGGGGTCTTTTTCGCAGTCGTCGTCGACATCGTGGAACATACTCCCGGCAATCCAGGAGCGATACAGGTCGAAATCGGCGCCGGCGCGAAGGAGCATGGATTTGCCGTTGCGTTGCCCGGCCAGGGCATAGCCGCCGTCGCTGGTGACCAATGGTTTGACGGTGGAGTTGGCGCCGGAAAGTGACTGGTGCGGCGTTTTTTTCCAAATTTCGTTTCCATCGGCATCGAATTTTCCCAACGTGAAAACGTACGTGAAATTGGCATTGTAATAGCCGATCGCGAGCAGGTTGCCCCCGCCATCTTCCGTCACCCAGGATGCGCTGATCCCGTTCATGCCGGTTTTGCTCCACAGCAAATTACCGTTGGCATCCACTTTCAGTAAACGGCCCTGTTTGGCCAAAACGATATTGCCGTCCTGCGTCGTGGTCATGTATGCCACGCCGGGCTCATACGTTTTCTCCCAAATTAATGCGCCCGAAGCGTCGGTTTTGCAGAGATACATCGTGTTGTTTTTAGCGCCGCAAAGCAGCAGGGCGCCGTCGGGCAACACCTCGATCTGCTGGATGAGCGCAGCGATAGAAACCAGCCAGAGTTGTTGTAAATCGGCATTATAGGCGTACAGGGACGTCTGGCCGCCTGAAACCACCGTATGTAAAATATTGCCTGCCGGGGTAATGGCGAGGTCGGTGCTGCGGTAACCGGTGTTTTGGTTTGGGGTGGGGTTGATTTGAATTTCGGTCAGCAGGTTGCCGTTCGCGTCCAGTTTGTGGATAAAAGCGGCCATGTGCTCCGGCTCGGTCGGCGTCCAGTAATCCAGAAAATCGCCGGCTGCGATGATATTTTGGTTGCCCAGGAGTTGCACGGCCGTGTAGGCTTCCAGGGTATCTCCAATGGCATAGCGGCGCGTCCATTCCACGTTGCCATCGGCATCGGTTTTTAGCAACCATGCCTTGTCGGCAACATCCCATTGGTCGTATTCTCCTGCGAGCAGGAAACCGCCGTCGGGCGTTTGGGTAAAATCGGCCGCGTTGCCCGGCGCGTAAAGGCGTTCCCAGCCCTGGGCCAGGGCCGAATTTGTTGCCAAAAAGGCGAAGAAAAGCAGGGCACAAATGGAAGGTTTCATTGTCGTTACTTTTTTGTTTGGTGAAAAGTTGTGTTAGTTGGTACGACAAAAGTCAGGGCCTGCTCTCGCTTATTAAAAGACATTATCTTTGCAGAATCGAAATAAGAAGTAATGTTTATTTTTTGTAAACAATTGATTATTAGTTTTTTAATATAATTTATAGTTTATCCAAATCGAAAATGGAAAAAGGATATCTGCCTGAACTTTTGCAATCGCTAACCCTGCCGGAGCGGACTGCCTTTCGGAAATATCTCTGTTCGCCTTACCACAATGTTCGCACCGATGTGCTGGCTTTGTTCGACCACCTCTGCGCCCAACCGGCTACGCCCGTGCAAAGAAGCGCGGTCTACGGCGCCGTTTTTCAGGAAAAGCCCTTCGAGGCCCGGCAGTTGAATTATACGGTGTCGTATCTGAGCAAGTTGGCGGAAGATTTTCTGGCCCAGCGCGAATGGGAAGCCGATGAAGACGCACAGGGGCTTTGCCTGTTGCGCAGTTTGCGCAAACGCCGTCTTTCGCGCCTTTCCGAACGGGCTGCCCGCACAGTGGAAAAACGCCTGGAAAAACAGCCGAGGCGCGATGCCGCTTATTTCCGGCAACGGTATTTAATAGATTTTGAGCAATTTCGGGGGCATCTGCAACAAGGCCGCGGGCGCGACATTGATTTTGACTCGTTTACCGAGGCGCATGAAAAGGCATTTGTGTATGAAAAACTGAAACTCGGGTGTATGCTGCAAAGCCGCCAGACGGTAGCGTCGCGGGAATACGGCGCCGGTTTTTTGCCCGTGTTGCTGGAGTTTTTACGCGACCATCCCTGGCTCGAAGAACCTGCCATTGCGGCCTGGTACCACGGCTATTTTATCCAGACGGATGCCGCCGCCACCGGAAACTTTGAACAATTGAAAATCCTGATTTTCCGGCACGGCACGCTGCTGCCCGACGATGAACGGCACGACCTGTTTCTGCTGGCGATCAATTTTTGTATCCGGCGGATCAATTCGGGTGATCCGGCATTTTCCAAAGACCTGTTCGACTTGTACCGGGAAGGGTTGTCACAGGGGATTTTTCTCGACAACGGTGTGATGTCGCGTTGGTCGTACAACAACATCGTGAATACCGCCCTGAAAATGGGCGAGGCGGACTGGGCACTTCAGTTTCTGGAAGATTACCGCCGGTGGCTCGAGCCGGCATTCCGCGACACCGGTTATTTTTTCAACCTCGCCCGCTGCCGGTATGAAAAAGGCGACCATGCCGACGCACTGGAATGCCTCACCCGGATCGACTACGACGACATCCTCCAAAACCTGAGCGCTAAAACCCTGCAAATGAAAATCTACTACGACACCGCAGCCTGGCAGTCGCTCGACAGCCTGCTCGATAGCGTGGCGATATACCTCCGCCGGAAAAAAGTGTTGGGTTACCACAAGGAAAACTTCAGTAATATCGTGCGGTTCATGCAACGTTTGCTCGCACTGCCGCCGGGCAATAGCGCTGCGCGGGAAGCCCTGCGCCAGGAATTGGAAAACTGCAAAGTGTTGAGTGAAAGGGGATGGTTTTTGCAAAAAAATGGGCTATTTTTAGCCAATTAATCTACACCACTATGCCTGACAACAACACCCTGCCCGACACCCTGCGCGATGAAATGACGCAGCTCAAATCCCAATACCTCATGTCGCCCACCGACCGCCGGCGAAAGCTCATCCGCTGGGCCATCCGGCAAATGCTGACGGCCTTGCTGTATTTTTTCTTCTGGGACGCGCATCCGTGGGTGCCCAAGTCGCTGTGGCTCGTGGCGCCGCTGGCTGTGGCGAGCCTGCTTTCCATTGTCGGGTACAACTGGTTTCTGGAGCGTAAAATGAAGAAATCAGAGGCGCGGATCGACGAGTTGGAGGAGCGGATGAAGGAGACAGGGGAAGAGTGAGTAAATTTTTACTCAATGAAACGGCAGCTCTGCACAGAAATCGGACTCAAGCAGTAAATGATCGGAATAAATGGCTGACCAGGATGGAGATTTATAGTCGAAAAAGGCAAGTCGAAACCTTCGAAGTATGAAACATCGGATAATAATGCTTTACCTGGCGCTTACCCCGGCATTCGCCGCCGCACAATGGACCCGCACCAACGGTCTGGAATCAGGAGGCGTGAGTAATTTTACTATCGTGGGTGATACTATTGTAGCCTTGGTGGGCCAACTTTATTATTCGGTGGACCGGGGAGAAAACTGGACTGCTATGGCTTCCACTCCGGGCGATTTTGCAAGCGAAATTCGTTACTTCGAGGGTGAACTGTTGTTGAAATGCTCCGACCATAGTCTGTCGAAACCATATTTATGGCGGAGCGCCGATTTTGGCGCCACCTGGTCCTCTGTCGCGTTGGCAGATTCCATGCGTTTATATCATTTTTTTAAGCTGCGGGGTAAAATATATGGCACTGATAATCGGGGCATATATCGAACTGATAATAATGGCGCGTCATGGACTTATTTAACAAAATCCCCCATTAACAAATGTAATGTTGAACGCGAAAGGATTACTGCGGTAAGTTCTAATAGTTTAATCCAGTCCGTAGACGGCGGTTTTGAATGGGATACCTTATTTCAACCCCTCACCGGGAACGTCAGTTCATTGGTTCAACAAGGGGATACCACCCTGATGTTTATGAGTTGGCAAACACCTGGAATATGGATCACCAAGGATAATGGCACGACGTGGAACTATTCTTCAAATAGTAGTCTCGCTTCTGTGTATAAATTTTTCTGGCATAATGGCGCTCTCATCGGCATTGATTTTTCGAAAATGTACCGATCATCCAACTTAGGCCTCAATTGGCAGGTGACTTATCCGGGCATAACGGAAAATGCGTTCACCGCGGGCATATCCGGGGGAGGCGATACTATTTTGTTGGGAACGATATTTACCGGCATCCAGCGTCAGAACGAGCCGGGCAAACCCTGGCAAGCGGCGAATAAAGGTATCAGCAATGCTTGTCCGGATGCATTCTTCTCCTCCGACAGCGTGTTATATGCTGCCTATGCAACAGGTTTATGGAAATTGGATGAAGATGGTTTGAACTGGCGCCGCGAACCTATTGATTTACCTACGCCTATAACAAAATATATCGGCCCACACGATTATATTGAACAGGACGGGCATCGGATCATCATCTACGGCAACCAGATTTGGGTACACCCGCTCGGTGGAAATTGGCAGATGTCGATTATCAAGCCGGAACACTCCTCCTCTTTTGCAAGTCTGGAGTATGTAAATGGAGGCATCGTTGCAAAAAGTTATGGTGACTGGGAAAGCCACTCGCTTTATTTATCAATAGACAAAGGTTTAACATTCAATAGAATAAATCCCTTCTACAACCAACAATACCTTTCGGCTAACAATACCTGGATTGATGATGGTAATTTGTACTTATTTGACCCTCAATATAAAATATTCCGCTCCAGTGACGGCGGAGGGCTGTGGGAGCATGTTACAACCGTGCCGGTTAAGGATTATTTTCCAAACCCGAGTCCATCGCCGCTTGCCTGGATAAGGCAAAATGCAGTACTAATCAAGGATAACACACCCACCGTTCGCAACATACTCTTTTCTCCCGATTTTGGCGTCACCTGGTATTATTCTGACCTGGCAGCGGAGGGAAAACCCTGGGGAAAAACGCGCCTGTGGAATATGTTGGAACACGACGGCTCCTTGGTGTTGTCCACCAATAATGGTATCTATGTATCAAATGACGGGGGATTGACATGGAGCGATTGGTCTGATGGATTGGACAGCCGTATGGTTAACACGCTTGAGGTGTATGGGGCGTATTTATGGGCCGGGTTGCTGGATTATGGAATCTGGAAACGACCTTTGGCAGAACTAAAAACAATGGTAGCCACTGACGAATTCCACCGGCAAAAAGAGCAGCTGGTCATATACCCCAACCCAGGCAATGGAAGTGCCATACATATTGTTGCACCCGAACCGGGGATGATCCGGATTTGGGACGTTCTTGGACGTGTGAAATTTGAACAGGAAGTACCGCAAGGGACCTCCCGGCTCTTACTATCAGAATTGCCCTCCGGATATTATCACGTTATACTCCAGGGGCAAAACAACCGGTATGCTTTGAATTGGATGGTATCGTCCGGGAACTGATAGACCATTGCTCGGTTGAAAAGCGATTGCAATAATTAGCGGAGGCCTACTCAGGCGGTACCTTACTGATTCGTTGTAGCGGTTAACGAACAATTGTCCAACAACAAATTCCCGTTATACGGTTTCCCGACATCCGAAACGTACCAGGCTTCCAGGGTTAAACAAAAATAATCCTGCCGTCCGGGTTTCAGTTGCAACCCGAATTTTTTCCATTCGGAACCGATCACACTGCCCGATTCGGCTAACAGTTCCATTTTAGGCTGCCGCAGTGTACCGCCCCAAACCCGCAGTTTGAGCGGATTTTTGAAATCCGTCCGCTTCTTGTCCGTTAACCGGTATTCATAAAAATGTTTGCTCCGGGCCAGGTACACGCTAAAAATGTAGTTGGAATCTTTTTTCAACGGAACATCCAGTTCCTGCGAAACTTGTTGCGTTTTGCCGGTTTCGGAGGAGAGCAGGCTCAGGTACCGGTTGCCTGCCTGTGCTTTCAAACGAACAGGCTTGAAGTTTGTAGAGGCATAATGTATAGCGCCTGCGGACTCCAGGTAAAAAACATCTTCCGATACGGCCGGATGGGTTCTTACGAGGGTTTCAAAACCGTCGGTGGTATGTACCCACCCGGTAGGGAGAACGTTATTCGGCCCCCACTCAAAAGAGGAATTAAACAAACCTGCTTCTTTCGGAAGAAAAGCCCTGGCGTTTGTTCTGAACTGTCGGAGTGAGTCTGCGGCCGGGCTGTTTGTGGCCAACAACAGGTTCGAGCAGTTGTCCAAAAGTATATGGCCATTGGTGGCTTTTTCCTCGCTGAAGAAATACACTTCCAGCAAAATAATTTCAGCATCGATCCGGACGGGTAGCAACCTGAAGATATATCGCACCCATTGGTTGTTGGTAATCGACGGGGATTCGGCTAACAGTTCCGCTGATTGGGCTTTCGCATTGACGCCCCAAATCCGCAGAATCGTAGGGCTGTTGTAGTTAACTAAGCGCCCGGAAGCCCTCGAGTTTGATTTGTATTCGGGAGAAACGGACAGGCAGACGGAAAAATCGTACAAACTGTCTTTCAACATCGGCGCCGGCAATTTTTGGCCGACCCGCTCCCAGGTGCCATTGTCGCGGGTGACCATTCCTAAATAACTTTCGCCGTCTATGGGTTTTTGGACGCATCCAAAAGTACCCGGCTGAATATCCGGTGGGGTTTCACCCTCAAAACCGGCATTAAACCAGCCATCCGGCACTTTAGTCGCCGGCGGACTGTAACTCACATAACTGTCATCCAACGATCTGTCTGGCGCTCTAATCGCCGGCTTCTCGCCCTCAAAAGAAGGATTTGCAAGGCGGATGACCGGCTCCTGACACCATCCCTTCAGCGCGATGAGCAGTAAACTCCAAAGCAGGAATTGTTTGCACATGTGGTTGAGGTAGTTGTTGCAATGGCTAACTGCGTGCTACACCGTCTCCCCAGCAAACACTGCCCCCAGATACTCCCGGTTCATCCGAGCGATATTTTCCACGGAGATTTCCTTCGGGCACTCGGCTTCGCAGGCCGTCACGTTGGAGCAGCGGCCGAAACCCTCCTTGTCCATCTGAGCCACCATGGCTTGCACCCGGCGCTTGCGCTCTACTGCGCCCTGCGGCAACAAAGCCAAATGGCTGACCTTTGCGGAGGTGAACAACATGGCCGAAGCATTCGGACACGCAGCCACGCAGGCGCCGCAACCGATACAGGCTGCTGCATCGAAGGCGCGGGACGATTGATCCTTTTCAATTGGAATGGCATTGGCATCCTGTGCCTGGCCGGTGTTGACGCTGACATAGCCGCCGGCCTGGATAATGCGGTCGAACGCCGAACGGTCCACCACCAAATCGCGGATCACCGGAAACGCCCGGGCCCGGAACGGTTCGATCACGATGGTTTCCCCTTCTTTATAGTGGCGCATGTGCAACTGGCAGGTGGTAGTGCCCTGCATCGGGCCGTGCGCCCGTCCGTCGATCACCAGCGAGCAGGTGCCGCAGATGCCTTCGCGGCAGTCGTGTTCAAAAGCCACGGGGGTTTCGCGCTTTTCTATGAGTTGTTCGTTCAGCACGTCGAGCATTTCGAGGAACGACATGTGCTCGTTCACGTTATCCAATTGGTAGGTGACGAATTCACCTTTGTATTTGCCGCCTTGGCGCCAGATTTTGAGCGTCAGCTTCATGTCATTGAGTGATTGAGTGATTAAGTGATTGAGTGATTTGGGGGCATTAAGGTTTTACTTATAACTCCGCTGCGTCACCTGTATCTCCTCATAATCCAGCACCTCTTTATGCAACTCCGGTTTGGCATCTTCGCCGCGCCATTCCCAGGCGGCTACGTACATATAGTTTTCGTCGTCGCGCAGGGCTTCGCCGTCGCCGGTTTGGTATTCTTCGCGGAAGTGGCCGCCGCAGCTTTCGTTGCGGTGCAGGGCGTCTTCGCACATGAGTTCGCCGAGTTCAAGGAAGTCGGCCACGCGCCAGGCTTTTTCCAGTTCGGGATTGTACTCGTCGCGGCGGCCGGGCACGAACACGTCGCGCCAGAATTCGTGGCGCAGTTCGCGGATTTCGCTGATCGCCTCCGTCAGGCCGCGGGCGTTGCGGGCCATGCCGCATTTGTTCCACATGATTTTGCCGAGGCGGCGGTGAAAACTCTCTACGGTTTGTTTGCCTTGCACACCCATGAGCTGATGGATGCGGTCGAGCACGTCTTTTTCGGCTTTGTCAAACTCGGGCGTGTTGGTCTGTACCGTGCCGGTGCGGATTTCATTGCTGAGGTATGAGCCGATGGTGTACGGCAGCACGAAATAGCCGTCGGCCAATCCCTGCATGAGGGCCGAGGCGCCGAGGCGGTTGGCGCCGTGCTCGCTAAAATTGGCTTCGCCGGTCGCGTACAGGCCGGGGATGGTGGTCATGAGTTCATAGTCGACCCACAAGCCGCCCATGGTATAGTGTACGGCCGGGTAGATACGCATCGGCACCTCGTAAGGATTGTCGCCGGTGATCTTTTCGTACATCTCGAACAGGTTGCCGTATTTCTCCGACACCGCTTTTTGTCCCAAGCGTTTGATAGCGTCGGCAAAATCTAGGTACACGGCCAGCCCCGTGGCGCCCACACCTTTGCCGGCGTCGCACTCGGTTTTGGCGGCGCGGCTGGCGATGTCGCGGGGTACCAGGTTGCCGAAGGCCGGGTAGCGGCGTTCGAGGTAGTAGTCGCGGTCGGCTTCCGGTATTTGCGACGGATGTTTTTTGACATCGGCCGTGCTTTTGGGTACCCAGCACCGACCGTCGTTGCGCAGCGACTCCGACATGAGCGTGAGTTTCGACTGGTATTCGCCCGAAACCGGGATGCAGGTCGGGTGTATCTGCGTGTAGCAGGGATTGGCAAAATAAGCCCCGCGCCGGTGGGCCCGCCAGGCGGCGGTCGTATTGCTCATCATGGCGTTGGTGCTCAGGTAGAACACGTTGCCGTAGCCGCCGGTCCCCAGTACCACGGCGTGGGCGCCATGGCGTTCCAGTTCGCCGGTAAGCAGGTTGCGGGCAATGATACCGCGGCATTTGCCGTCGATCAGCACCACATCGAGCATTTCGTGGCGGTTGTATAATTTGACGTTGCCCAGCGCGACCTGCCGGCTGAGGGCCTGGTAAGCGCCGATAAGCAACTGTTGGCCGGTTTGGCCACGGGCGTAGAAGGTGCGCGATACCTGCGTGCCGCCGAACGAGCGGTTGTCGAGCAGGCCGCCGTATTCGCGGGCAAAGGGTACGCCTTGCGCCACGCACTGGTCGATGATCGCAGTGGAAACCTCCGCCAGGCGATGTACGTTCCCTTCGCGGGCGCGATAGTCGCCGCCTTTGATGGTATCGTAGAACAGCCGGTACACCGAGTCGCCGTCGTTTTGGTAATTCTTTGCGGCGTTGATGCCGCCCTGGGCTGCGATGGAGTGCGCCCGGCGCGGACTGTCGTGAAAGGTAAATACCTTGACGTTGTAACCCAGTTCACCCAGCGACGCGGCAGCCGAAGCGCCGGCCAGGCCGGAGCCGACGATGATCACGTCGATGCGGCGTTTATTGTTGGGCGATACGAGCGGGACGTGTCCTTTGTAGGACTCCCATTTTTCGGATACCTCGCCGGTTGGCGTTTTCGAATCGAGTTGAACGGACATATTTGAATAAGTGGAATGTTCAAATTAAAATAGGCGCTTTACTGTTGTTTAATACCGGAAAAAAGCCACATTCTTCCGGTAAACTTATTGTAGTGTTTGAATAAACTATCGTTTCGGATTTCAATGATATAAGTATAACCGTCTCCCGGCGTATCATGCGTGGGTTTATGATTATAATAGCCTTTATTATCTAAAACCACGGTTATTGAATCGTCTTTTGCTAATATTTGGCCGTTCTCTTCATACACCTCAATGGTTTTAGGGTATACGGCTTCAATGGGCGGCAAAACATGGGACAACACGCCAACTTTTTCTTCACCCGTATACTTGCCGACAAGCGGGTTGGAACGAGGGGTTGGGGGAGTCACCGGTGGTGTATTTTGTTTTTCACATGCAACCACAAAAAGCAGGGTTACAACGGCAATAAACGGAAGTGAAGATTTCATAAGGTAACATATTTAAGATGTGAACAAATCATGTTCCCATGACGTACATCCAAACCGGTATAACCGCAAATAAAGCCGGAACGATAACAGCGTACGCCATACCCAACCCTCGAATTACCGGGGTATATTTCCGGTGGTTGAGGCCCAACGTCTGGAATGCCGACCAGAAGCCGTGCCACAGGTGGTAGCCGACAACAGCCATTGATATAACGTAGAACAGCACGAATCCGCTGTTTTGATACGATTCTGCCACCAGTGTGTACAAATCTTTCACCGGGTGTATCGTACCTTCATATTCCACATACACCAGATTGCCCCAGTGCATCTGGAACCAGAACTGGTACAGGTGCAGGAGGATAAAAACAAAAATGATGATCCCGACCCAGGCCATATTGCGCGAGGCGCGCTCCCTGGGACGCACGTGGTTCACGGCATAACCCTGGGCGCCGCGGGCCGACTGGTTGTTGCGCCAGAGCATAATGCCCTGAACGGCGTGCAGCAGGATAGAGGCGTACAACAGGTATGAAACCGTTTTAATCAGCGGGTTATGCGTCATAAAATAAGCGTACAGGTTGAACGCCTCGCCGCCGTCGTCTTTGAGCAGTTGCAGGTTGCCGATTAAATGCACCACTAAAAAAAGGATCAAAAATATCCCCGTCAGCGCCATGACCGTCTTTTGGCCGATCGACGAGGTAAGAAATTTGGAAAACCAACCCATTTGGATAGTTATGAGTTATGAGTGATGAGTTATGCGTTTTGTTTTGCCGGTAGGCTGCGCAAAGAAAACAAAAAAGATTTGCCGCGCGGCCTGTATGGCCGGTTTTGTCGGTACAAAACTACGGAGGGGAACAGGAGCGCCGAATTTTCGTTTGAAAAAAGGATTTGTTTGCAGCTTATTTAGAAGAGGTCAAAATTGAAAGCGATGCCGTGGGAGCCCTGCGGCATCAGGCGCAATCCCAAATAGTGATGATATCGTCGCTATGCAGGCTTTTAAAAACATAAAACAATGTTAAAAACACGCTGCTGGCAGCATAATCTGGAATTTCTTTGTCTGGAATAGCCTCTGCCCACAGTTGATCTGGGTCGGCGCCGTCTTTCATGGTGTAGTAAATCGAATTTTTAAAGTATTCCAAGCCATCCAGATTTTTAGCCAGCCTGTTGTACAACGGCTTGGAACCAAACCCGATAAAAGTACAATAATCGCCGTCGGCACAGGGCCAGCGCCAATCCTGCCAGGTGACCAGATGTGGCGTCGTCTTTTCCAATTCTGCTGTTTTTTGCAGGAGTAATTGCTCAACCGTCTCGTCCGGCATAGCGGGATTTAATGATTTGATCTGTTTCCCAAGCGCTTTGCTATCGCCTTCACAGGTGAAAATATCCTTGCTATATAATGCTCCACTAGCCAGGCATTCCGGACATATTGCACTTATGCTGTCTGCACCGTAAAAAGTCTCGGCGTCGAAGCAAGGTTTAATTTTTTGGCAAATATCACAAGTAGTTTCCTCGTCGATAAACCCGGTCAATTGATCAGGTCGCTCGAAATATTTGAAGTTTGTCATTGATAAACCATTGATTATTGCCGCTTACAAATACCCGCCATCAAACCCCAGCGGCAACAGATCCCCGCCCTTTTCAAACACATACACCGGTCCCGTCTCCCCTCGTATGATCACCTGCATGGTCTGCCCGTTTTTTCGTTCCGTTTCGCAAATCACCTGCCGGCAGGCGCCACAGGGCGCGGCGGGTTGTTCGATGACACGTTTGGGGTTCTGCACCGTCACGGCGATGGCCGTTATCTTTTCTCCGGGGAAACGGCTCGCCGCGGCCGCCAGTACCGATTGCTCCGCACAGATACACATCGGATACGAAGCGTTTTCGTAGTTGCTACCGCCCAGCATTTCACCGTTGCTCAGCCGCACGGCCGCGCCGACTTTGAAGTTGGAATAAGGTGAATAGGAATGCGCTCGGGATTGCCGGGCCAATGCCAGCAAATCGCGATCAGGCGCCGGGAGTTCTTCGGGCGATTCGAAGATGTGGAAGACGGTGGATAGGGTATGTTCTTTCATAGCTGTATAAAAAATGGAGGATGAAGGTAGGGGATATTGGTAAAATGCACCCCAGAAACATCCCCTTCACAAAAAAACCTGTCCTCAACGATTGTTGCTATTTTTACCGGAAAAAAGCGCCATGCCGCCAAAACCGAATCTGCTTGCCGATTTTCCCAACGATATCGAACGCGCCTTGCCCGATCACGACATGGTATTCGTGGCAGGCGGCGCCTTTCTTATGGGCGGTCAGGATGAGGAGGCACAAGACGATGAAAAACCCGTGCATCAAGTCACGCTCGGCGATTTCTCCATCGGAAAATACCCCGTGACGCAAGCGTTGTGGAAAGCCGTGATGGGGCAGGATAACAATCCTTCCTTTTTTTCCGGCGACCGCCGGCCGGTGGAAACAGTTTCCTGGGATGATGCAAAAATATTTATTGATAAATTGAACGAAAAAACCGGCCGCGCCGCGCCCGGTTTGGTGTACCGCTTGCCCACGGAGGCGGAATGGGAATATGCGGCGCGGGGCGGGCAGGCGAGCCATGTATATCTGTATGCCGGCAGCGACGATTTGAAAGAAGTAGGCTGGTACTACGAAAACAGCCACCGCGAGACGAAGCCGGTGGGGTTGAAAGATGCGAATGAGCTGGATATGTACGATATGAGCGGAAATGTGTGGGAGTGGGTCGAAGATCATTGGCATGGTAATTACGAAGGAGCGCCGGCCAACGGCTCCGCCTGGACGGATCGGGAGGAGGGCTCTGACCGCGTCCTGCGCGGCGGCGGCTGGTCTGACGATCCGCGGAGCTGCCGCGTCGCGTACCGCGGCAACAGCTGGCCGGACTACCGCCTCATCAACCTCGGCTTCCGCCTGGTTTTGGCCCTTCAGTCAGCTGGCAGATAATCCGGCTTTCCTGTGAGCAAAGGGAAGGGACAGGCAGTGCAAGCAAGGCAATGAGGGACAGCCTGTCCCGATGAAGTCGGGAACCGCCGGCGCAGCACGGCCGGTAGAGGTTGGAGGGGGTTTGGGGCGCAGCCCCAAAAAAGTTGGCGGATTTTTACTGAAAAACTTTTTGTTTTAATTTATTTGTTTTAAAATTGTCTCTTTAAAACAAATTCCCCGTGCCCAACGATTACGACAAAATTCTCCGGGAAAATCTGGATGCGCTGCTGCCTTTCATTGCCCGCAAATTGCTGGGGCTTGATCTGTCGCGTACAGAAACGCTGAAAGATAAAATCCAGGTTACGCTTGAACGGGAAGGAGACTACTTCAAAAAAGTGCTGCATGATGACCCAACGCTCGATTATGGCTTGCATTGGGAGTTTCAGAGCAACGACGAAGATATGCGCGGCCGGAACCTGCTGTATTATGGGTTGTTTTTCCAAAAATACAAATTACCGCTCCGGCAAATCGTCGTTTTTCTCGGGAATGACAAGCCAAGGCTCATCAAGCAAAATATTCTGGAGTTGAGAGGCCTGCGTCTGGAGTTTGAGGTGATTCATCTTAGGGAAATACCCAAAGAGGTTTTTCTGAACTCCAATGTGCCGGAGGAGGTGATGTTAGCCATTCTGTGCGATTTCGGCGCCGACCGCCCGGAGCAAGTTATTCGTATAATTTTGCACAATCTGATGAAAATTTTGGGGCGTGTGCCGCGTCTGCAGAAGTACCAGCGCCAGTTGCATGTTCTGTCGAGACTCCGTAAATTGCACCCGATTTCACTTAAAGAAATTAAAGCCATGCCTATACACTACGATATTGAAACGGACGAATTGTACCTTGCGGGTCTGGAAAAAGGTATTGAGAAAGGTATTGAGAAAGGTCAGGAACAAGGGATCGAACAACACCAACATGATACCGTTGTCCGCATGCTAAAAGCCGGGCGTTTTTCGGATGAAGAAATTGCCGAATTAGCCGGTGTGACAGAGGAGTATGTCCATAAAGTGTGGATGGAACTGAACCTGCTGCAATAATTCCGTTTTCACGCCGACTGCCAGTCAGCGTTACCGTCGAAACACCCCGTTCACAAAAAAGCCCAGTTTTTCCATCCCGATACATCTTCCCGTAAATTCAAAACTACCGCTCACCGCGCCCGTTTTGGTATTCAGGCTGTCGATGGTGGCACTGCCTTCGATGGCATCGTACGTTTCCCACAAGTCGTCTTCCCCGAGCATAATTTGCGCAATCGCCGAAAAACGCAGGAGGGAGTAGGTATCAGTATCATAAACGGTGCTGAGCGGCAGTGCCGCCAGGTTGTCTTTGGTAAAGCCTGCCAGGACGAGATATAAGGCGTGGGTTTGCCCGGTAGAATCGCTCCATTGCAGGTTTAGATGAAGTGACAACATTTCATCCTCCGGAGTCTCGTCCAACAACAGGACGCTCTTGGTCCAGTACGGCTCGTGCGCCATCAATACTTCTCGTTTCAGAATGTCGTCGTAGTACCGCCACATCAGCAAGTTGACGGCCACTGGCTTTTTCAGGTTCATCGGCACGGCATGCTGCCCTTTGGTGACGGCTACACCGGCTACTGTGAGCCGGCAATCGGTACAGGCGAGGTTGAAACTATCATTTGGGGCCTCGCGCACCAGCGTTAGCTGGGCTTTTAGGGTAGGAAGCAGGAATACAAAAAAGAGTAAAACAAACAGGGTTCGCATCCGAAGGGCTTGTGGTGAAATCGATTAGTGGTGCGCAAAAATAGGCTTATTGCCTGTTATGGCTATTATTACCGGGAAAAAACACCAGGCTGCCAAAACCGGCGGTGCCGACCTGAAAAAAGCCGGTTGGTATTGGAATAACAGTCATAAAGAAATAAATGAATATCCGCATATTGTACCCCGCTGAGTGAAACCCCACCCCCGCCCCCCATAGCCATCAACTTAAGGCCTCGGAGAGGCGCAACGTTTGTAGAATTGATGATTAGGCATACGCATGGGCCTCGGAGAGGCCTAACAGATTCTAAAATTATTCATTGACAATTACGTAAAACCACAAACGTTAGGCCTCTCTACCGCCGCGTATCGGCTACGCATATTATTGCCCGCGATTCAACCCCTCCCCCATCCCCTCCCCCGAAGGGGAGGGGGGCTTGATTTCGTGTTTTTTTTGGGTTTTCGTGCCCAGGAATCAATAAGCGACTTAGGTGCAAGCCCCCCTCCCCTTCGGGGGAGGGGATGGGGGAGGGGTTGAATCGCGGGCGGTAATATGCAAAGCCAACGCTCGGCGGTACCGAGGCCCGGCAAATATGGTATACGATCAATTCTACAAACGTTGGGCCTCTCCGAGGCCTTAAGTTGATGGCTATGCCCCCGCCCCCTCCCCTAAAAGGGAGGGGAGACGTAGAGGACACCGCAGTGTACTCTACGAGTTTGCCGCGTCTCCCCTCCCTTTTAGGGGAGGGGTCGGGGGTGGGGTTTCACGCGGCGGGGTACAATATGCGGATAGTTACTAAGAAATAAACCCCGGCGCAGCTGCAAGCCACGCCGGGGTTTTTATCATAAAACTTTGCGAAGAGGCGTTATGCCCGATTTTCGCTTGTAATTGTCGGTTGGACGGCCATAAATGGCCTCTACCATAATACGGTATCGCCGTATTACCGGCCGCCGCGATTGCCGCCGCCACCGCCGCCACCGCGACGATCACCGCCACCGCCGCCGCCGCGACGATCACCGCCGCCGCCGCGACCGCCCCGGTCACCCCGGTCGCCGCCTTCGCGACGTTCCGGACGTTCGCGTTCGACGTAGCCTTCAGGTTTGGGCATTAATGCCTTTACGGAAAGACGCAGTTTGCCCGTTTTCGGGTCGTTTTCCAGCAGTTTCACCTGGAGTTTATCGCCGACTTTGTACAAATCGGATACATTTTCCACGCGCTGGTAACTGATCTCCGACACGTGCAACAGGCCGCTCTTGCCTTTGAACTTGACAAAAGCGCCGTAATCTTCCACCCGTTCGATCTCGCCTTCAAAAATATCGCCGGCTGTGGGCACGAATACGATGTCCTGTATCCGGTTGTAAGCGGCGTCCAAAGCGGTTTTGTCGGGGCCGAAGATCGCCACGATGCCGCCTTTTTCGTCTTCGTCGATGCTGATGGTCGTGCCGGTTTGACGCTGCATTTCCTGAATAACCTTTCCACCTGGTCCGATAACGGCGCCGATGTATTCGCGGTCTACCCGGAATTCAACCATACGCGGGGCGTGCGGTTTGAGGTCTTCGCGTGGCTCGGCAAGGGTTTTGGCCATTTCGCCGAGGATGTGCAGCCGCCCGGCTTTGGCTTGCAACAGGGCTTTTTCCAGCAATTCGTACGGCATGCCGTCGATCTTGATGTCCATTTGTGTGCCGCAAATGCCTTTGGCGGTACCGGTCACTTTGAAGTCCATATCACCCAAAGCATCTTCGTCGCCGAGGATGTCGGAAAGGATGGATACGCGACCGGTTTCGTCGGCAATAGCGCCCATTGCGATACCGGCAATCGGCGCCTTGATGGGCACCCCGCCGTCCATGAGTGCCAGCGAGCCGGCGCAAACGGTAGCCATGGAGGAAGAACCGTTGGATTCCAGGATGTCCGACACGATCCGCACCGTGTAGGCAAAACTTTCCGGCATCAACTTGCGGATGGAACGGCCGGCGAGGTTGGCGTGGCCGACTTCGCGGCGGCCCGGGCCGCGCATGGGTTTCACTTCGCCCGTAGAGTAGGGGGGGAAGTTGTAATGCAGGATAAAATTGTCGTCGTAGGAGTCCAGCGCGTTATCGATCAGGGCCTGGTCTTGTTTGGTGCCCAGGGTGAGCGAGGTCAGCGACTGGGTTTCACCGCGGTTGAAGATCGCCGAGCCGTGTGTGGAAGGCAGGAAATCCACCTCGCACCAGATCGGGCGTACTTCGTCGGTTCTGCGGCCGTCGAGGCGTTTGCCTTCGGACAATGCCACATCGCGGATGACGTGTTTTTTCAGTTTTTCAAAATAACGGTCTGCCAACGAACCCCATTCTTTCATAAAATCTTCGCCAAACTCTTCGGTAAGGTTACTGGTGAGGCGTTCTTTCAATTTATCCATGGTGTCGCGGCGGGTATGCTTGTCGCTGGCGCTGCGGGCCATGGTATAAATGTCGTCTTTGCAGTGTTTTTCCACGAGGGTTTTCAGGTCATCGTTTTCAATCACTACCGGCAATTCGCGTTTTTTCAGTGCCGGTTCGCCGACTAATTCGGCTAAGCGCTCCTGCGCGTCGATCTGCACGCGGATGGCATCGTGCGCGATTTTGAGGGCCTCGATCAGGTCGTGTTCCTGGCACTCATCGGCTTCGCCCTCCACCATGGTGATGTCACGTTTGGTGGCTGCCACCAGAAAGTCCATATCGGCGCGTTCCAGGTCGGTAGTGCCGGGGTTGATGACGAATTTGCCGTCGATGCGGGCGATACGTACTTCGGAGAACAGGGCCTCCACCGGGATGTCGCTCACAGCCACGGCGGCGGAGCAGGCCAATCCGGCCAGTGCATCGGGTGCAACGTCTTTGTCAGCGGAGATCAGGTTGATAATGACCTGGGTTTCGTTCATGTAGCCGTCGGGGAAGAGCGGGCGCAGGGCGCGGTCGACTAAGCGGCTGATGAGGATTTCACTGTCGGTCAGGCGTGCTTCCCGGCGGAAGAAATTGCCCGGAATACGACCGGCGGCGGCAAATTTTTCCTGGTAATCTACCGAAAGCGGAAAAAAAGGCTGGCCTTCTTTGGCTTTGCGGGCGCTGACCACGGTGGCCAGCAACATGGTGTTGCCCATGCGTACGAGCACGCTGCCATCGGCCTGCGTGGCGAGTTTGCCCGTTTCCAGCGACACTTCCCGGCCATCAGGCAGGGAGAACGAGGTACGGAGCGGGATTTGTTTTCCCATGGAGAATCAAATTGTTGCACCATACAGGCAACACGGTGAGCAGGAGCGCGCTTAAAATGAAAGACGCTGAAAATGAACGACTCAGGTCCTGTCACGCAAAAAAAACGGTAAGTCAGAAACCGAAAAAATCACACAAAGATACAAGCGAAAAGAGTTCAAAGTTTGAAGTTCAAAGTTTGAAGTACCGAGTTCGAACTTCGAACTTCAAACTTTGAACTCTTTTCGCTTGTGTCTTTGTGTGGGGGAAAATGCTCCCCGTTTCTGAACGGCCGTCTTGGTATGCGTTGCGGCTCAACCATTATACCGTATTGACCACGTATTGGTGCGGTTAAGAAATAAAAGAACGTTTGAAATAGTAGTACCGTGTCAGATAAGGGTTAAATACCCCGGAAAAACACGGTTATATGATAGGGTTTCGCAGGGCGAAACGGCATATTCAGGCAGGACGTATTTGGCAGTAAGGGGGGGCTTTTGGGGTAAAAGTTAGCGGGTTTGGAAGCGAAAGGTGGATCGTTTTTCCGGATAACTGATCCGGTACGTCCAGCCTTTGTAAACTTCCAAACCCGCCCGAGGTATTACTTACGCAAGCCGAGTTTTTCGATCAGTGCGCGATATTTGAAAATGTCTTTCTTTGCGTAGTACGACAACAGACTCTTACGTTGGCCTACCTTGTGCAGCAGCGAGCGGCGGGTAGAGTGGTCTTTTTTGTTGATGCGCAAGTGAGCCGACAAGCTTTCGATCTGGTAGGTCAGCAGGGCTACCTGCACTTCTACGTGACCGGTGTCTTTTTCGTCTTTGCCGTAGGTCTTCGTGATCTCGGCGACTTTTTCTTTAGAATAGTAAACTGCCATTTTCTTTTTGAATGATAAATGATGAATGATGAATGATGAATCAAAAATGACTGCTGATGAGAAAAATTCATCATTCATCATTTATCATTCATCATTAAGAAAACGCCAAATCCGAATTTCAGCGGGTCAAACGGCAGTTTTTGCCTATCCGTCCGGTTTTAGCGGGGGCAAAAGTACGGCGAAGGTTTGAAGATGCAAAGGGTTGACGTTCAAAAGTTTTAGAGCATGTTGTTTTGGGCCCAGCGGGAAAATCCCCAACATGCTCTTAAACCTCCTTTCCTTTGGCTTCATTCCACAACGTATCCATTTCCCCCAGCGTCATATCTTTCAAGGGCCGCGGCGCGTTGGCTTCGATGTATTCGAAACGCCGTTTAAATTTCCGGTTTACCCGTTCGAGGGCTGTTTCGGGGTCCACGCCGACGAAGCGGGCGTAGTTCACCAGGGAGAAGAGCACATCGCCGAATTCGTCTTCCACCATTTCCCGTGGGGCGCCGTTCCGAACGTTTTCCTGTAGTTCGCCGAGTTCTTCTTCCACTTTGGCCCATACCTGTTCCGTGTTTTCCCACTCGAAACCGACTTGTTTGGTTTTTTCCTGCATACGGTATGCTTTTACCATGGCGGGCAGGCTGTTGGGAACACCTTCGAGCAACGATTTTTTGCCTTCTTTCAGTTTGAGTTGTTCCCAGTTGCGTTTTACTTCTTCATCGTCGGCTACCTGAACGTCGCCGTAGATATGCGGGTGGCGGGAAATGAGTTTGTCGCAAATAGCATGAAGGGCGTCGGCGATATCGAAAGCGCCCCTTTCATCGCCGATTTTGGCGTAAAACACCATGTGCAGCATCAGGTCGCCAATCTCTTCCTTGACGCCTTTAAGGTCGTCGTCGAGGATGGCGTCTGCCAGCTCATAAGTTTCTTCTATGGTGAGGTTGCGCAGGGACTCCAGGGTTTGTTTGCGGTCCCAGGGACATTTTTCCCGCAGGTCGTCCATAATGGTGAGCAGGCGACCGAAGGCGTCTAATTTTTCCTGATATGTATTCATGGGGCAAAGAAAAGGAAATAAAAAGGTTTGGAGGTTTGGGGGGTTGGAGGTTTATGGGGAGATCAAACCTCCAAACCTCCAAACCTCCAAACCTCCAAACCTCCAAACCTCCAAACCTCCAAACCTTCTTTACCACACCAACGTCACATCCCCTTTATACAGCAGTTTTCTGCCGTCAATCAGTTCAATTTCAGCGTAGTACACAAAAACTGCAGGGTCCATAATTTTTCCGTCGCGGAACCCGTCCCAACCGTGTTTCGGATCGTTGGGCTGGAAGTTAAAGTCCCGGAAGACCATACTGCCCCAGCGATCGAAAATCTGGAAGGAGGTAATTTGAACGATCTGATCGGGATCGGCGGAAATATACACGACATCGTTTTTACCGTCTTCGTGCCAGGGCGAGAAGGCATTCGGGATATAGATGTGCGGCTCATTGTCCACACGGATCAATACCCGGTCGCTGGCCTGGCAGCCGTCGAGGCTGTATACGGTTACGGTGTATTCGGTCGGTTTGAACGGTTTGGCGATGGGTTTCAGCAGGCTGAAAATATCGGTACCGGTGAAAGTCAGGCCGTCGAGCGGGGTCCACACCACACTGTCGATCAGAGCAAGGGGATAACCCGGCGCCAGCACAGCTTTCAGTTGCAGGGAGTCGCCGAGTTGGATATTGAACTCCGGATCAATGGCAATAGCCGGATCGGGCGCTGCGGGCACCACCAGTTTTTTGTGGAATTCACAGCCGTTCGCGTCCTGAATCCACAGATTGTAGGTGCCGGGGGTGATATGTTCTGGAACTCGATCTGTGATACGAAGCTCTGCCCGTCGTTGATGGAATAGAGGTATGGACCGACCCCGCCGTCAACTTCCCGGAACATGATCATTCCGTCATTGTCTTTGCAGGACGGGCGTTCCAGTTCGAAGACAAAATCGGTCGGTATATTGGTTTCTTTATAAACCTCCACATCGTCCGATTTTTTGCAACCGGTATTATTGTTGGTCACCAGCAGCGTATAAATGCCGGGCTGAATCACCTGCGGGTTGAGGGTATTGCCGCCCGAATTAATTTGTCCGCCGGCGGTGCTCCAGGAATAGGAGAACTGCGAACCGGAAGAAGCGAATGCCTGCAGGGTCACTTTGTCTATCGAGCAGGTGAGCGTGAAGGGCGGGCCGGCTTCCGCGTTGGGCAACACCGTATTTTCGGTAACCTGTACATCCAGTTCGTTTGAACATCCGTTGACGTTGTTCAGTACCGTCAGGGTGTAGGTGCCGGGGGCGTTGGCTTGCGCCTGCAGATTGCCTTGTCCGCTCACGATATTGCCATTGATGGTTTTCCAGGCGTAGCCGAAATTCGGGCCGATAGAAGAGCCGGCGCCGTTGAGCGTCACCTGGGGCGATGCGCAGGTGATAACGGGCGCGTTGGCAATCGCCACCGTGGGCGGCTGCACATCCTGGAGTACCTGTACCTGGTCGGTGGAAGAGCAGCCGTTTTCAGTGTTCAGTACCGAAAGTGCGTACCCGCCCGGGGCGCCGATAGTGGGTGTCAGGGAGTTGGCGCCGGCAATGATCTGGCCATTTGGCGTAGTCCAGGTGTAGAAATACGGGCCGCTTTGGCTCGATCCGTTGCCGTTCAGCAAGATGGTGGTAAGGGCGCAGGTGAGGGTTTGGTTGAGCCCGGCTTCGGCTACCGGCGTCACGATGTCTTGTTCCACATCCACATTAAACGACGTGGAGCATCCGTTGTCGAGATTTAAAATCGTGAATTTATACGTACCCGGCTTGTTTACAACGGGTTTCAGCGGGTCGCTCAGGTTTGTGAAATTACCGTTGACAGTCGACCAGTCGTATTGGACATTCCCCGTCGTGGAGCCGTTTGCATCCAGGGAAATCGTTTCAACGGCGCAGGTCAGTACCTCCGGTTGGGCAATTGCAATCACCGGCGCATTTTGGTCGGCCAGGATATTCACTGAATCCAAAGCGCTGCAACCGTTGATGGTATTGGTTACGTTGAACAGGTAGGTGCCCACGGCACTGATCACCGGGCTGAGCGTGTTGGCGCCGCTGAGGATATTGCCGCCGTTTTGCGCCTGCCAGTCGTAAACGAAATTGCCGTTCGACGTCACCTTGCCTTGCAGGGTAAGAGACGATAACGAGCAGGTCAGTGTTTGCGCATTTCCGGCATCAACAGCGGGCGGGGCGATATCCTGGGCAACCTCCACACTCGAGAAGGATACGCAGGAGTTGGTATTGTCTGTAACGGCTAACTGATACGTGCCCGGTTGGTCGATGACGGGGCTAAGCGTGTTTTCGCCGTTTACAATATTTCCGCCGTTGGAGGTAGTCCAAAGATAGGAAAAAGCCGGTCCTGTGCTCGAATTGCTGCCATTCAGCGTGAGTGACAAGGTAGCGCAGGTCAGGATACCGTTCGTGCTGGCATCCGCCTCAGGATAGTCGTCCGAACGGGTAATTTGTACCTGGTCGGTTGCCGTGCAGCCGTTGATCGTATTGGTAACGGTGAGGTAGTAGAATCCGGCGCCGTTGATCGTCGGCGTCAGGATATTGTTCGCTGTCAGGAAGTTACCGTTATTGGTAGACCAGTTATAGGTAAACTCTGCTCCCTGGCTTGCCGTGGGTGAGAGGATGTAACTGGTTTCCGTACAGGTAAGCTGGAATCCCGGACCGGCAGCGGCCTGCGGGGCCGTTTGGTTAAAGTCGAGCATTACGTTGTCGGTAGCAGTACACCCATTCACCGTGTTGGTAATCAGCAGGGTGTAAGCGCCGGGTTGGTCCACGATCGGGTTCGCCGAGTTGCCGCCGGAAACAATGCCGATTCCGGTCCAGGAATAGATAAAATCGGGGCCGGCGGAACTGCCTGTTCCGCCGATTTGCAATTGCGGTTGAAAGCAGTTGATGATATTGTCGGCGCCGGCGTCCGCGGCAGGCGGTTGAATATTTTCCGCCACAGTCACCGTTTTTACGGTGGTGCAGTTATTGTTGCTATTGGTAATCAGCAGGGTGTAAGTACCCGGCTCATCGATGCTTGGGTTGAGCGTAGAGCCACCGGAGACGATGCCGGGGCCGCTCCAGGAATAGGCAAAGTTGCCGCCGACACTGGAGCCGGCGCCATTGAGGGAAAGGCTGCTGTTGTAGCAATTCAGTATACCAGGCGCCGCAATTTGTACGACAGGGCTGGCAGCATCCTGCGAGATTTCGACCGTAGCAGCGGTTGTGCAGCCGTTTTGCCCGTTCGTGACGATGAGTTGGTAAATACCCGGTTCGTCTACCACCGGATTCAGAGTATTGCTGGGCGGTATAATATTGCCATCTACAAGAGCAGTCCATTGGTAGGTAAAATTGGCGCCCTGGCTGGAGCCGCTGCCGTCCAGTGTCAGGGACGTCAACACGCAATTTAATGTTTCCGGTTGACCTGCATTAGCCACCGGAGGCGTCACGTCGGCAGTCACAGATATGCTGGCGCTGGAGGTGCAATTATTGGTCGTATTGGTCACGACTAACGTATAGGTGCCCGCTTTGCTGACGGTAGGTTGCAGGGTGGCGCTGCCGGATACGATTTGACCGTTTAGCGTACCCCATTGGTACTTAAACTCATTGCCGGTACTGGTGCCGGCGCCATCGAGTGGTATTTGCAACTGGTTGCAAGTGATGATGCCGGGTTGGGCAATGGCTACGGTGGGTGGCGTCAGGTTGGCTGTAACGGTTGCAGAGGCCGACGACGTACAGCCATTGGCTCCGTTCGTCACTACAAAGTTGTAGGTGCCGGCAGTAGTTACCGTGGGTTGCAGCGTATTGGGGCCGCTGGCGATGGTGCCGTTGGTGGTCGTCCATTGGTACGTGAAATTAGCCCCGGTGCTTGATCCTGCCGCGTTTAGCTGTAGCGTTGGCGTGACGCAGTTGATTTGTCCCGTAGGCGCCACGACGGCCGTCGGTGGTGTCACATTTTCTGAAATAAGCGTAGCGCCGGTGGAGGTGCAGCCATTTTGGGTATTCGTCACCAGCAAGGTGTAATTCCCCGGTTCATTGAGGATAATGCTGGGGGTATTGGCGCCGCTCACAATATTGCCGCCTGGCGACGCGGTCCATTGATAAGTAATAAAAGGCAAAACGACCGTCAAGGGATCGCCCAATTCAATTTGGGTGGTATTGCAAGTCAGTGTGCCGGGCTGGCCCGGATTAACAATGGGTGGAATTGTATTTTGGGTCACCTGCACAGAAGCGGATGCGGTACAGTTGTTGGCTAAGTTTGTCACAAAGAGGGCGTAAAAGCCCGGCGAATTGACCACCGGCGTGAGGGTGTTCTGGCCGCTCACGATGTTACCGCCGCCGGAAGTATTCCAGAGCAAACTGTAGCCCGGCCCAAAGGAGGAGCCGTTTGCATTGATTGTTACCGTTTTGTTGGTGCACGTAATCTGATCATTTGCCACCACGACGGCTGTCGGGTCGGTGAAGTCCAATTTTACGTTGACCGAAGCGTCATCCGTACAGCCGTTTTGTGTATTGGTCACAATCAGGGTATAGTCGCCGGCCTCCGTGACGACCGCATTGGCGGCGGCCTGGCCCGACTGAATATTGCCGTTCAGGGTCGTCCACTGGTAGGCGAAAGTGCCGCCGGCCGGTGTGGCGCTTCCATTGAGCGTGACCTGTGAAACGGTACAGGTGAGGGTTCCGGGCGGGCCGATGGCTGCTGTTGGGGCGGCTATGTTGAGCGAAATCGTGACGTTATCGGTTTTGGTGCATCCGGTTTGGTTATTCGTAACCAGGAGGGTGTAGGTGCCCGCGGCGGAAACAACCGGATTCAGCGTGTTATCGCCGCTGACAATAACGCCACCGGGTGATGCTGTCCATTTATACACAAAATTCGGTCCGGAGGAGGAGCCGGCGCCATCCAGGGTCACATTGGTCACGGCACAAGTGATACTTTGTGGCGGACCCGCTTCGGCTGCCGGCGGGGCAGTATCGGCAATTACCTGCACCTGGGCGGTGGAGGTGCAGCCGTTGGTGGTATTGGTGACAACCAGGGTATAATTGCCCGCCAGATTTACCGTCGGATTTAAGGTGGTGTCCCCGCTTACAATATTGCCGGGGGCGGCCGACCATTTGTATTTGAAGTTCGGGCCTACAGAAGAGGCGCTGCCATCGAGGGCAACACTGGTGACGGTACAGGTAAGCGGTTGGTTCACGGTAGCAGCGGCCGTGGGCGCGACAAAGTCGCCCGGTACGGTTGCCGTGGTGGTTCGGGTGCAACCCGACTGGTCCGTCACCGTCACGGTATAAGTGCCGGCGGTCAGGTTTTGCGGGTCCTGCACCACTACGGTGTTATTCCACTTATAGGTATAGGTTGGGAAACCACCGGTTACGCTCAGGTCAATACTACCGGCGTTGGGGTTGTAACAATTGGTTCCTTGCACACTGGCAACCGTTGGCGTGAGTGCGTTGGGCGCAATGATGGTAAACTGTTGTACGTCGGTGCAGCCGAAGCCGTCCGTCACGGTCACATTGTAACTGCCTGCCGGCAAACTGATAGGATCCGGGATATTCGGTATATTGACAGGGCCCTGCCAGGTATAAGTGTACGGCCCCTGACCGCCCGTAACGGTGGTGTTGATCGATCCGTTGGATTGGCTGGCACATTGCACATTGGTAGGTATGCCGGTCAGATTCAGGGTAGACTCTATGACCAGCAGCGCTCCCTGTCCGGGCCCTTCACACCCGGCTGCATCGGTGACACTTAATATCTGGTACAGTCCCGGCTCGTTTATCGTAAGCAGATAGGGGTTGTCGACAATATCCGTAATTGGCGGTTGCGGGTCGCCGTTCTTCATGTAAACGAGCGTGAATGGCCCTACTCCGGTAAATTGTACTTTGATTACAGCTTCCTGCCCCGGACATATTTGAGGCGCCGGGGGTACCAGTTGTGCCCTTGGAAGGGGGTTCACGATAATACGCGCAGTGACCACGGTTGTTTTGCCGCAGCCATCCGTAACTGTCACTCTGATATTGCTGGAAGCGCCGACAAATACGGTAGCCGTTGATTCCTGCGATCCGTTTTGCCAGTTGTAGGTATAGGGCTCTACACCGCTCGTTACTGCCACGCTCACGGTGCCGGCGCCCGATCCGCAGATCGTAACGGTATCCGGCACGGCTGCCAGCGGCGGAAGGTCTTTAATAATCAGCGTTTTGGTAGGCTCCAGGCAGGAGCACAGGTTGTTAAGCGTGATAATAATAGTTTCGTCTCCTTCAATAATGAGGTCATTCGTGATATTGACCGTCAGGGTGTAGGAATCCTGGCCGGAAGGAATGACGATAACCTTTGGGATAGGCGAATAATCTGCGCCCGAAGTAGCCGTACCGGTTACCGTAAATTGCACCGGAAGCGGAACATTTAAGTTTCCACCTACTCTCGAAAACACGAGTTTTACCGTTCCGCAACCTTCAAATACTTCTTCTCCGTCCGGAATATCATTGACGACCCATTCCACCGAAGCATTGCCGCCGGCGTCGAAAGAACCGGAATTCAGAAACACGGCCGAATCCCAAACGCCATCACCCACGTCAGCGATTTTCAGTTTGATATGGTACGTTTGGCAGGTCTGAACATTAGCAACGGCGGTAAATTTACGGGTGTAACCGTCGTATTGAATTTCATTGACCACCTGGCTGTTGGAAGGTTGTTGTCCGCACAGGTTGCCGCTGGAGGCCGGCTGGTTATTGACATAAAAGCCGGAATAGGACGTGTGGTTTACATTGTTGATGGCCACGGGAATATTGGTGGCCGGGATCAACGCGATATTTTGCTGACCACCCGGAATACCGGGGCCGGAAATAAAAAATCCGAATACGTCATTATATTGGGAGCCCACGTATTCGCAGTATTCCTCCGAAGCAAAAACGAAGTTGAAGGTGACCGGCGATTGTGTAGGCGTGAAATCGAATTCGATGTTGGCCTTGTCAAACAAAGCCCCGGAAGTCAGGGTAGCCAGGTCGCCGTCGGGAGTCGAAGAGCCGTAGCCCGCGCTGGCGCCGTCCTGGTCGTTTGGGCCCGGCGCCAGGCTTATGTCGCCGGTAGCCATAATGACGCCTGTATTAAAACCGATATTCGTCTGCCCGTTGGAAAAGGTGCCGATCTGGCCACCATTGCCTTCGTAGGTAACACCGGTTATATCGAAGCAGTTACCGCCGATCAGGACGTCTTTAACCAGCGCTTCCGCGCTTTGACCGCCGGATACTTCCAGGGTGGCGTTGATCGACTCCATAAAAGACTTCAGGTCTTTCTTCTTACAGGTTTCGCATACGATGGATACATAGTGCCGGGGTGGGTTGTCCGCGGCCCAACTGCAGGGGTAACTCAATTGGAAGCGCATCGCCGACTGCGAAGCCTCAAAAATCAGTTGCCGGGCGGGCTCGTCGTAGTCGAACACTTTTGTCGTAGCGTCAGCCGGTTTGATCCCCGGCTGGCAGTCGCCCAACGCGGGATCTACCGGTACGATCAGGGAATATTTTTCACCTGGGATCAGGTTCTGAATTTCCAGAACTTGCAGGGCGGTTTGGGCGCTGATGACGTGTCGTATTTGATGACCGTCTACAGTAATCAGGTCGGCGGGGGTATTTAATGTGGTTTGACTAAAAGAAGGCGAAGCCACCACGCAAGTCAAAAGCAGTAAAGTGCACAAATGGGAAGTAGAAAGGCACATACGCAGTGAGTTTAAGTGTGTAAGCGGAAGTTGGTTGAATAAATAATAAAATGTCGGTTAGGACGAATCAGGTTTTTTAGCGGAAAAAAATTAAGATACCTGAATATGTTTTTACGCTGCATGGCGTGATCGTCTAAGGTACGAATACTTGCGGGCCACAGGCAGAAAAAGAAACTGAGCCGGCAAAAAATGCCGCTCAAGGGGGGAGGATTGAAAATAATTTTTAAAAACACCCGAAAAGCCGTGCAATGATAGAAAATTTTTCAATCTGCCCCCAACGATTAACAAAAAAGTGATTCTGCAAAAGGTTGCTTGCCAACATCGCTTGCCGTAAGTTTGCGCCGGCTTAAGCCATATCTCTTCAGCAACTCAATACTCCATGGACGGTGATCCGTTATTATGCACGCGAAAAAAGACGGCTCGTGGAATTACCCGAGCTGGAGCCGGGATGTTGGGTAAATCTGACGCCACCCTTCGCTCCTGACGAACTGGACGAGCTGGCGCGCCGGCTCGAGTTCGATCCCGTTTTCCTGACCGACTCCCTCGATCTCGACGAACGCGCCCGTTACGAACGCGATGAAGACATCCGCTTCATCCTGATCAATACGCCCGTGCTCAACGAAGTGACCGAAGCGGAAAACGAAGCGGTATTTATTACCGTCCCGATCGGCATCATCCTCACCATCGAACATGTGGTGACCGTCTCCGCTTTCGAGACCCCCGTGCTGAATACTTTTCTGGAAAGCAAGGTGCGCAACTTCGACCCGGCCGATGAAAAACGTTTTGTGCTGCAAATACTGGAGCAAAACGTGTTTTATTTCCTCTCCTGCCTCAAAAAACTCAACCTGCGCCGCAACCTGATCGAAAAAGAATTGATGCACTCCAGCCGGAATGCCGAGCTCAAACAATTGCTATCCATCGAAAAAAGCCTGGTGTACTTCGTCAATTCGCTTAACGCGAACGAGCTGCTGAAAATGAAGGTGAAACGAACGGATTTCCTGCACATCAACGGCGACGAAGACCTTACCGATCTGTTCGAAGACATCATCATCGACAACTCGCAAGCGCTCTCCATGTCCAACGTATACACCAACATTTTGAACGGTACCATGGACGCCTATTCGAGCATCATCTCCAACAACCTGAACGTGGTCATTCACCGCCTGACGGTGATCACCGTGGTACTGATGGTGCCCACCCTGATCTCCTCGTTTTTTGGCATGAACATTCCCAATGGCGTACCGGAACAACCCATGGCGTTTTACCTGACCATCTTTTTCTCCGGCTGCCTGACCGTGTTTTTATACTGGTTTATGAAGCGGCGGCGGATTTTGTAAAATTAAGATTCCATGATGTGGCGCGAATTTTTAATTCGCGTAGAGTAGGCAAGTTTTTGATTTGGGTATGCCACGCGAATTAAAAATTCGCGTTACATCACTTTGGGTCAACCGAGTAATTCACATCGCCGATTTTCACGCCGATAAAATTAAAAGATTCCGGTATCGGATCAGCCGTATGGGGCGCCACGGCTTGTTGTGGCGCGGAAAAGGGATTTGCCGGATCGGGAAATACGAAGTCTGCCGGTGTGAAACGCCAGGATTTCCCGTGCGGCATTTCCGGAATCAAGCCCAGCAACAATTTTTGCAGCAGCACGATGTCTTGCAGGCTCACCTTGCCGTCGAGGTTGGCGTCGGCGGCAAGTATTTTGTAGGGCGAGTCCAACAGTTTGGTGCCGAGAATATGTTTCTGAATTTCCAGCAGGTCGAAGGTGGTGACGCCGTTGGTGGGGGCGTTTTTTTTGGACGGCGTGACGTAGTTATCGGCGCCGACGAGGCCGATTATTTGGCCCAGGGCGGACCAGTAGCCGTTCTGGTCGGTAGCAACGGGGAACGGTGGCCAGGTACTGGAATCGCCGGTGCAATAAACACTCCAGGCTTCGATGTCTACCCCCGCTATACCCCGATTATCGGGCATTTTCACCTGCACGGTACTTGCCGGGTCACAAAAGCCTTGATCGAAGATGAAGACATAGGTTTGGCAGGTGGAGGTGTTGCCCGCGGCGTCCCGCGCCCAGAGTTCGACGCCGCCGCCGCCTATTTCCGAAATCCGGAATAATACGGCGTCTTGATTTTCCGGAAACCCGGCGCCTGTGCATAATTTTCGGATGCCCAGTTCCAGGGGCAGGCCGGGGGGCTGGTTGTCACTCAGGCTGTCCAACACGTCGGCGGCATTAAGTGGGAGCTGGCAAATGGAATTAAAATTAAAAATGGGATTGCTCCGGCATTTCAGGTGCGGCGGAATGGTGTCTGCCTGGGCATACAGACCGGTATTTACAAAAAAGAAGAGCAGAAAAACAGCAAGCCGGTTCATGGCAAATGGATTAAGCAGGTGGAGTAATCAATCAAAGATAACGGCCTTGCCAAAAGCCACGGACCGGGAAATACGTAAATGACGTTCAGGTGGCATTTTCATGTCGGTCACTTTTTTTCCACAGTTCCTCCAACCCGGTAGGGCAGGCGAGCAATTCGTCATTTCTCCCTCAAAAACAACCGGTTAGGCATCTTCACTTTCGTCATTTTTAAGACAGCAGGAAAACGACTGTGAAAATACCAACACGAGTTATCCACATTGTTAGTAACATGTAGCAATTTTAATAGTTACTGAAAATCAGTTAATTGCAATAGTTATAAACAATGTGTGGAAAACTTGCAGGGGTGCGCGCCAAAAAAACCATACTTTTGTTTCCGCTTCCGCCTCGAAGCTTAATGCCGCTTTCGGGTTATTCGGGAAATCCGGTTTCATCATGAAAAGTGATTTCCAGAACGGCTCAATTTACAATCCACGTCCCTTCACTTCCCGGTCTTTGCCTTGGTCCTTGCCGACCTCGCAATAAGCATCTGTGCCGGATTCGCGCCTGGTAACAGCGCCGGAGCAGGGGTTGGATGCATGAGACAAACATTTTTTATAAACATACACAACCGAAATACACTGTGAATACGATGATGCAAGCAGCCTCTTTTGTCGAACCGATCCTGGCGGAAAATCCCAACCGTTTTGTGCTTCTGCCCATTAAATACCCCAAAATATGGGAATGGTATAAAAAAGCTGAAGCCTCTTTCTGGACCGCGGAAGAAATTGATTTGTCGCAGGACCAGGTGGACTGGGAAACCAAACTTACCGACAACGAGCGGCACTTTGTAAAACACGTCCTGGCTTTTTTTGCCGCCAGCGACGGCATTGTGAATGAAAACCTGGTAATCAATTTCATGCGCGAAGTGCAAATCCCCGAAGCCCGTTGTTTCTACGGTTTTCAAGTGGCCATCGAGAATATCCATTCCGAGGTGTACTCGCTGCTGATCGATACGTATATAAAAGACCCCAAGGAAAAAGACTTCCTGTTCCACGCCCTGCAAAACCTCGACTGCGTGTCCAAAAAAGGCAACTGGGCGCTCAAGTGGATCGAAAACGCCCCCACTTTTGCACACCGGCTTATCGCCTTTGCCGCCGTGGAAGGTATTTTCTTTTCGGGCTCCTTCTGCTCCATTTTCTGGCTGAAAAAACGCGGCCTCATGCCGGGGCTTACGTTCTCCAACGAACTCATCAGCCGCGACGAAGGCATGCACTGCGACTTCGCCTGCATGCTCTACTCCATGCTGCAACAAAAACTCGATCCGAGTGAAGTGGAGTCCATCATCACTGAAGCCGTGATGTATGAAAAAGAATTCATTACCGATGCCCTGCCCGTATCGCTCATCGGCATGAACGCCGAACTCATGGGACAGTACATCGAATACGTGGCCGACCGCCTCCTGTTGTCACTTGGCAACCCCAAGGTGTACGGTACGGCCAACCCTTTCTCCTGGATGGATATGATTTCGATCCAGGGCAAAACCAACTTCTTTGAAAAACGCGTCGGCGACTACCAAAAAGCCGGCGTCATGGCTAAACGTGAAGAGCAGCTGTTTTCGACGGATGCGGAATTTTAAAGTTTGAAGTTCGAAGTTTGAAGTTCGAAGGGCCGAGCGAGCGAACTTCAAACTTCGAACTTCAAACTTCGAACTAACTTCATTTTTTAACAAAATAATACCAATTATGGGCAAATTCGTGATCTCCCAGCGCGCCAACGGCGACTACCAATTCAACCTGAAGGCATCCAACGGCCAGGTGATTCTTACCAGCCAGGGCTATGCCGCTAAAACCTCCTGCACCGCCGGTGTGGAGTCGGTTCGAACCAACTCCAAAGAAGACGGCCGCTTCGAGCGCCTCACCGCTTCCAATGGCAAATTCTATTTCAACCTGAAAGCCAGCAACGGCCAGGTGGTGGGCTCCAGCCAGATGTACGAGAGCGAAGCCACCCGCGACAACGGCATCGAATCGGTGAAAAACAATGCGCCGGATGCGACGGTGGAGGAGGAGACGGCAGCTTAGAATAGTTTGAAGTTCGAAGTTTGAAGTTTGAAGTGCCGCTTGTATACTTCGAACTTCAAACTTTAAACATCAAACTCCCTTCGCCCAAACCTGTTTTGCGGTTCAAACCCGCAAACAAGAGTTGATTGAAGAACGGTTGCGTGGGATGGAGCGATTGCGGTTTCTTGAAATAGTAATATCAGTTCCCTCGCTTCGCTCGGGATGACAGCGATTCTATATTTAACTATCCATCAGATTTCTCGCTGCGCTCGAAATTTTCCAGACACGCTTGGCATTCCTGACGCAGTGAGGTCAAGTGTTTCCGGGAAATTTCGAGCGCAGCGAGAAATCTGATGGATAGTTAAACATGGAATCGCTGTCATCCCGAGCGAAGCGAGGGAACTGATGAAAGAAATAAAAATTATCGCATAAATATAACACCAGGCCATGAAGGATCATGATTACTTCGTGTACGTTACAACAAACCCTAAAAAAACGGTACTGTACACAGGGGTGACAAACGATTTGAAAAGACGGCTTCAGGAGCATTTAGATGATTGTAATGGAGCAAAAGCCACTTTTGCCGGAAAGTATTTTTGTTATAACCTGATTTACTATGAATACTTTCCGAATATCGAGTGGGCGATTGCAAGGGAGAAACAAATAAAAGGTTGGAACAGGGCTAAGAAGGAGGAGTTGATAAAGAAGTTTAACCCGGCATGGCAGTTTTTGAATGATAAAATTTAAACGAATATAAAAATGATTGATTCTTCAGTTCCCTCGCTTCGCTCGGGATGACAAGGTCAACAGGATTAACTATCCATCAGATTTCTCGCTGCGCTCGAAATTTTCCAGATACGCCTGGCATTCCCGACGCAGTGAAGCCAAGCGTTCCCGGGAAATTTCGAGCGCAGCGAGAAATCTGATGGATAGTTAAACATGGAATCGTTGTCATCCCGAGCGAAGCGAGGGAACTGATAGAAAACATTGAAGTTTCATAAAACCAATCACCCAGAAAAACCTCAAACTAAAAAACATGCGCACCTTCACCACCATCCTCTGCCTGTTAACCTTCGGCTTGGCCTCCGCCCAAACCACCCTAACCGGCACGATCAAAAGCGGCGGCCTCACCCGCGACTACCGCTTGTACATCCCCGCGATGTACAACGCCAATACCCCCGTGCCCCTGGTGCTGAACCTGCATGGCTATACCTCCAGCGCTACGGAGCAGGAGTTCTACGGCAACCTGCGCCCCATCGCCGACACGGCTAACTTCCTGATCGTACACCCCAACGGCACGATCGACGGACTGGGCAACCGCTTTTGGAACACCTTTGGCACCGGATATCCGGTAGACGACGTGGAATTCCTCTCCAACCTGATCGACAGCCTGCGCACCAAGTATAATATCGACCCCAACCGCATTTACAGCACCGGTATGAGCAACGGCGGCTTTATGAGCTATTCGCTGGCCTGCGAGCTGAGCAACAAAATCGCCGCCATCGCCTCCGTGACCGGCAGCATGATCACCGCGAACCTGAACGCCTGCAACCCGCAGCGCCCGGTGCCGGTGATGGAAATTCACGGCACTGCCGATAACACCGTGCCCTACAATGGCGCTGCGCTCCAAGGATTTGTTCCCATTCCCACACTCGTGGACGCCTGGGTGGAAAAAAACGGCTGCAACCCAACGCCCATTTTTACCCCGGTACCAAATATCAATACCACCGACGGCTGCACGGCCGAACATTACCGGTACACCGGCGGCATCAACGGCAGCACGGTGGAACATTACAAAGTGATCGGCGGCGGACATACCTGGCCCGGACAGTTATTCCCTATCGGCGTCACCAACCTCGACTTTAATGCGAGTCAGGAAATCTGGCGTTTTTTCAGCCAGTACCGGCTGGATGTCCTGACGGATGTGACGGCGCCGGAAGTGATGGCGACAGAATGGTCAATTTCCCCAAATCCGGTCAGCGACCGGCTGACACTCCGCTCGGTTAACGGCATGCGAGCCCGGCAAATCCGGGTATTTGATATGCTCGGCCGCTTGCGACTTCTGTTACCGGATGCCGGCGATCAAATAAATATAGAAACCGGCGCCTGGGAGAGCGGGGTGTATTTTGTGGTGATAGAACAGGAGGGCAACGCAACACAACTATTGTTTTCGAAACGCTGAATTTTTCGTAGATATCGGTTTTAATATAAAAAAACAAATACCATGGCAAAGAAAGAATCAAAAGCACCCGACAAAAAAGTAACGCCCAAAACGCCTACAACACCTCACCCTCAAGGCAACCGCTTTTTAAAACCGTCCAAATCAGCGCCTTTACTGGGGCCGAACCGGGGAATGAAAAGCAGTAAAAAAAAGGGGTAGAAAAAGCCTGCCAATAAAAACAGAAACCACCGAGCACGTCAAGAACAACAAGGATGTCCGAAAACTCCTGACCGACCGCGATTTATTTCCTGAAAACCTGCCGCCCGAAGAGGATATTCGAAAATTAGAGCGCCGGGTGAAGGGGGAGGAGAAAAAGGCAGTGGAGGGTGCGAGAAAGTTGGGGAAAGGAGATGGGGATGGGAGCGAAATCTGAATTGGCGTTTTCACCAAGCGGCTCCACGCGAGACTGCTTGGTGAAAACACCAAGCAGGGCGTGACGGTCTAAAATCGAAACTATCATCAATCAATTATAAAAAACCGAAACATACTTACAACATTATGCATGTAATCAAACGCTCCGGACGCAAAGAAGACGTGTCTTTCGACAAAATCACGGCACGCCTGCGCAAGCTCTGCTACGGGCTGGACACCAGCTACGTTAACATCATCGAGGTGACTAAAAAGGTCATTATGGGCCTGTACGACCAGGTCTCTACCATCGAGCTCGACAACCTGGCCGCCGAAACGGCCGCTACCATGGCGACCGTCCACCCGGACTATGCCCTGCTGGCTGCCCGCATTGCGGTAAGCAACCTGCACAAACAAACCGATAAATCCTTTGCCAAAGTCGTGCAGGCACTGTACCAGTACGTAGACCCTAAAACCGGCGAACGCGCCGGCCTCATCGGCGAGGAAGTCAACAAAATCGTACAAAAACACAAAGACCGGCTCGACAGCGCGATCATCTACGACCGCGATTTCGATTTCGATTATTTCGGCTTCAAAACCCTCGAACGCTCGTATCTCATGCGGATGAACGGCGAGGTGGTGGAACGCCCGCAACACCTCTTCATGCGGGTGGCGGTCGGTATTCACGGCGCCGATATCGACGCGGCCATCGAAACCTACAACCTGATGAGCGAACGCTGGTTTATTCACGCCACGCCTACGCTGTTCAATGCCGGGTCGCCGAAACCGCAACTGTCTTCGTGCTTTTTGCTCCAAATGACCGAAGACTCCATCAACGGCATTTTTGAAACCCTCCAGCGCTGCGCCCTCATATCGCAAAGCGCCGGCGGTATCGGCCTGAGCATACACAACGTGCGCGCTACGGGATCGTACATTAAAGGCACCGGCGGCACCTCCAACGGGATCATTCCGATGCTGCGGGTGTTTAACGACGCGGCCCGGTACGTTGATCAAGGCGGGGGTAAGAGGAAAGGCGCCTTCGCCGTTTACCTCGAACCCTGGCATGCCGACATCTTCGAGTTTCTTGATCTGAAAAAAAACCACGGCAAAGAAGAAATGCGCGCCCGCGACCTGTTCTATGCCCTCTGGATTTCCGACCTGTTCATGGAGCGCGTGAAAGACGACGCCGATTGGTCGTTGTTCTGTCCAAACGAAGCGCCCGGCCTGTTCGACGTGTACGGCGGCGAGTTTGAAGCGCTGTACCACAAATACGAAAAAGAAGGCCGCGCCCGCAAAACCGTCAAGGCCCGCGACCTGTGGAATGCCGTGCTGGGCAGCCAAACCGAAACCGGCACACCGTATATCCTTTACAAGGACGCCGCCAATAAAAAGAGCAACCAGAAAAACCTCGGCACCATCCGCTCTTCCAACCTGTGTACCGAGATTATAGAATACACCGCACCCGACGAGGTGGCGGTCTGCAACTTAGCCTCCATTGCCCTGCCCAAATATGTAAAAGACGGCGAATTCGATCACCAGCGGCTCTATGAAATCACCCGTGTCGTGACCCGCAACCTCAATAAGGTCATCGACATCAATTACTATCCTATTCCCGAGGCCGAACGCTCCAATCTCCGCCACCGCCCCATCGGGCTGGGAGTGCAAGGCTTAGCCGATGCGTTTATCCTGCTACGCATGCCGTTCGATTCGCCCGAGGCAAAACAACTGAACAAGGACATTTTTGAGACGATCTACTTCGCAGCTATGACCGAAAGTTGCGAACTGGCGGCTAAAAACGGCGCTTATGAAACATTCCCGGGCTCGCCCGTCAGTCAGGGCCAGTTCCAGTTCGACATGTGGGGCGTGCAGCCCTCCAAACGCTGGGACTGGGAAAGCCTGCGCCAACGCGTGATGAAAACCGGCGTGCGCAACTCCCTGCTCGTGGCGCCTATGCCCACGGCCAGCACCAGCCAGATTCTCGGCAATAACGAGTGTTTCGAGCCGTACACCTCCAACCTGTACACCCGTCGCACGCTCGCCGGCGAGCACATTGTGGTAAACAAATACCTCATGCGCGACCTGGTACGCTTGGGCCTTTGGACGGAGGAAATGCGCGAAGCCATCATGGCCTCCAACGGCTCCGTGCAAGGGATAGAAGACATCCCGCAGGAAGTGCGCGACCTGTACAAAACTGCCTATGAGCTTAGCCAGAAAGTGATTCTCGATATGGCTGCCGACCGCGGCGCCTTTATCTGTCAGAGCCAGTCGCTCAACGTGTTCATGGAGTCGCCCACCTTCGCCAAGCTGTCGTCGATGCACTTCTACGCCTGGCAAAAGGGCTTGAAAACCGGTATGTACTACCTGCGTTCCAAGGCCGCTACCGATCCGATCAAGTTCACGCTCAGCGAAAAACACCAGCAAAAATTTGTGGCCAATAAAGTCACTAACGAAACGGTGGTGAAGGTTGAAAAGGAAGCGCCGCAAATGGCTGCCCTCGACCCCGAACAGTATCAGGGTAAAATTTGCAGCCTGGATGATCCGACCTGCGAAGCGTGCTCCGCTTAAGGAGTTATGAGTTATAAGTTATTAGTTATCTCACTCGGCATAACTCATAACTCATAACTCATAACTCATAACTCATAACTCATAACTCATAACTCTTTTAATCCCCTCCACTATCCAGGTCGCAGGCAATTCCCTGCACCGGGTAAGAGTTTCTGCCGGATTGAAGCTACCGGGGTGACGGACGAGCCGGAACAATTCCCACTTTGTTCCCTTCATGCTTTTCCCACACTTTTCCCAATTGGCTGCACCGCATCCTGTGTCACACTAAACCGCCGGCATTTTTACTCTGACAAAAAAAGCGCTCCTGAAGGAAGGAGCGCTTTTTTTTGTTAGAGTGCCCGGCAGAGGCGCTGAGAGCATGTTTTTATTTGAACACCAACTTGCTTAGTATGCATTAATCCCCGTTGGGTAAAATATTAGGGCATCATTTGCTTGTATTTTACATTTTTAATCTAATTTAGCTGCCGATTTAATTTTTTTTTAATCTATTTAATAATTTTTGAAAAGGTTACTTTCTCATGAAAAGAGCCCTCACCTTTTCCCCATTCGTGTTTCAGTATTAAAAAGTAGTGATCGCTGTGCCTTGTGCCGGCGGCCACTACTTTTTTGTTTTAAAAAGTTGATTTACAAGTAGTTTAAATATTAATTTTCTAAATTTTAACAAAGGTTTCTGAATATGAAATTTACAACGACAAAACAAGGATTCCGCTCGCTTATGGCAGCGCTCTTCTTGTTTGGGGCTTTGTTGTTTGGTGATGTGCAGGCGAATGCACAGTCGACAACAGCGGACAACCTCAACTGGAAGACAGCGTTCGAGGCAATGCAGATTCTCGATGGTCAGATCAATCAACTCGATGGAGAGATTGCAGCTCTGATTCCCGGGACGCCTGCTTACGAGAACGTATTCAATCATTTGACTTACTACAAACTGATTTACAATTCGCTGGAAGACGGCGTTGCCGTACCGGAGGCTGTCAACACCAATATTGGTGTCGTTGACATCAATACGGCAGATTCGGACCCGCAAAGCCCGGTGACTTTCGATCAACTTTTGGGCGATGTTGTCGCTTTATTAACCAATTGATGGGTTGTAGTTTTAATTTTTTTATCCATTCCGTTAAGTTTCAAATTTTAATTTCATGAAAATAAGAAATACATATTTAAAGTGTTTCCCACTCTTCGTTTTAATATTGTCAACTGTTTGGGCTAATGCACAGACATTTAACGGCAATAATTTAAACACGGCGGGCAACGCACTGATCCCTTCTGCAGGTACGGGAGGATGCACGGTAGCGCCTCAAAATGTAGGCGGTACAGTGTTCGAGTGCAACGTGGCCGGTATATCGGCCAATACCAAATTGTTGAGCGTACAACTCAACCTGATTCACACCTTCAATGCAGACATTGACATCTTCCTGGAAGGGCCTGGCGTACTGGCACAGTTAACGCCGCAACGTATTGAACTGTCTGCCGACCTTGGCGGCGGCGGCGATAATTTTACCAATACCATATTTTGCGACGCGGCCACCCAAAGTATAACGGCAGGAGCACCGCCTTATACAGGAATTTTTCGGCCGGAAGGCACTTTGGTCGCTTCTTGCGACCCGGATGGCACCGGTCCGTTAACCGCTTATGCGGGTAATGTGACCACCCTCGGCGCATTTGCAGCCGGCCAAAACGGTGTTTGGAAATTGCGTATTTTTGATGACCTGGGTGGATTAGCCGGCTCCATGATCGGTTGGTCCATTACGTTTGGTGATCCTACCTGCTCCCTTGCAGGCGTTACGTTACCTGCACTGACTGTTCCCGGTACTGATCCGGCTGTTTGTGGCGCCAGCAATACGAGTTTTACGGCTCCTTCAATTGTATGCGCAAGCCCAATCTCTGTATTTCTGGATGGCACCTTTCTTACATCGGTTTTACCCGGCCAGTCTTTTATCGTTCCTTCATTAAGCAGTGGCAACCATATCCTGCGGTATGTACTTTCTGCTTGTGATTTTGCGCAGCAGATGATTACTGTTGTTGACGGCGTTCCGCCAACGATCACTTGTCCAGCCAATATTTTTGCAAATCTGGCTCCGGGGGAGTGCTCCGCTGTGGTAAATTTCAATGTGGGTGTCGGAGATAACTGTCCTTTCTTCGGCCCGACTACAACGTTAGCGACCTCATCGCAAACTCAAAATAACAATTTTGATGGGATCACTTTTGATCTTCAAAACAATGGAGCATCACCGATCCAAATTACAGGGTTCCTGGCGCCCATTATTGCCGGAGCGCATACCGTAAATGTATATTATACGACAACAGCCACTACTGCTGTTGGAAATCAAGCAAATGCCGGAGCCTGGACTTTATTGGGCAGCGCAAACGTTACCGGCAATGGTGTAGCGCCCACGACTAATATTCCGGTGGGTGGCCTCGTTTTGCAGCCCGGAGAACGTAAAGGTATTTACATGTATCTTACGGATCTTACTACTTTCTATTATGCCACGGGTAACCTCACTACTACAAACGGCACACTGTCAATTATCAGTCAGGGCCATTTTGCCGGCCAGGGCCCGTTTGTCAATGCCAACACGCCTCGTGCATTTATAGGGTCGGTGGTTTATCAAACGGTATCCACTCCTACCGCTATTCAAACGGCGGGCCTTCCATCTGGTTCCGTATTTCCCTTGGGAACCACGACGAATTGTTTTATTACAACTGACCTTGCCGGTAATACTGCTACCTGCTGCTTCGATGTAATAGTACAGGAATACCCGAACCCGATCCAGTCGCTGGTATGCAACGACCTGGTTCAGGTATCTTTGGATGACAATTGCACGGCTATCATCGGCGCCGACCAGGTTTTGGAAGGCGGCCCTTACGGCTGCTATGACGACTATATTGTTGAACTCGACAAATCTGCTCCGTTTGGCAACGGCCCGTGGGTTCCGGCTGTGCTGGGCC
>CAUJEY010000306.1 GCA_963169325.1 Bacteroidota bacterium | reverse complement strand
GGCATTATGCTCGGCAAATCCGCGGCAGTCCGCCAGGTCGCGTCGTCAGCGTTCCGATTGTTATCACGCTCGGAAATCACACTCGGCAAAATCCGCGACAGTCCGCCAGGTCCGCGTCGTCCGCGTTCCGATTGTTATCACGCTCGGAAATCACACCGGGAGACCGCTTTCGAGGACACAGGCGGACGAAGTCCCCTCACATCTTCCGCAGCAACAACTGCCCGATCTCCGGTGTCGCGTACAACTTTTTCAGCGCGGGGCGTTTGGATTGTGTCAGTTCCTGGGCCATAGCCAGCCGCAGGTCGTTGGGCAACAGGTCGAGCAACAGAAAACGGTTCAGGTTGGCTAACTCCAATTCCGTGGGTTCGGCGGGCCGCACCAGCAGGTAATTGCTCAGGCGGGTGACGATCACGGAAAGTATGTCGAGCCGTTTGGCGTCGCCTTCGTGTACGAGCCGGTCGAGGCGATTGGTCATGGCATCGAAGTCTTCCGCGCCCAGGATATCTTCGGGCGACGGCAGGCGGTCCAGGTTGAGGTTGACGAACGACACAAAAGCCTGCGTGGTTTCCGGATCAAGGGCGGCGTCGCCGAGCAGGCGCACCAGGCCGAGGTGCTCCCGCAGGGGGGCCAGGGAGCGCAGGCTATTGAAAAATTGCACCAGCGAACGCGGCGTGGTGCGGCGTCGGTTCACCAATTCGGGGTAAGCCAGCACAAAATTGATGCCGCGAGAGTCCACGTCGTTCCGCTCCGCCCAGCGGGCCCAGGCCTGCGCGTCAAATTCCATGGTGACGTGCAGCATACGCGTCAACATGGCTTCGTCGAGGGTGGTCACGGAGTAATCGCCGCCGTCGGGGTTGGCCGTACATACAATGAGCCATTGTGGCGGCAGCGCCCATGACACCAGCTCGTAGTTTTGAAACAACTGCATGATCCCACGCAGGATGCGGTCGTCGGCACGGTTCACGTCGTCGAGCAGCAGAATCCCGGGCCCCTGTTTTCGGGGAACCCATTCCGGCGCCACGAAGCGGGTTACTTCGCCGAAAGCAGGGTCGGTACTGATTTTGGGCATGCCCAACAGGTCGCCCATTTCTTCAAATTGTGCAGGAGCAATGTACGCGAAGGCACACCCCCGCGCCCGCGCCAGGTCGCGCACGAGTTCGGTTTTGCCAATGCCGTGCAAGCCCCAGATACAAACCGGGGTCGGCCTTTCGTGGGTTTGCGCCATGCTGTCGAGCGCATGCTCCAACAGGGCGGTGACCGATTCGGCACTCACGCGGGCGCCGTACGTGATGTACTGGTAATTCTGGTTGGTATCCGGCATGTGAGGCAAAACGTGAAAGCAGGGAATTGGTTCAGGATAATCCTGAAAGGCGCCCACACAATGACGAAATGACCTAATGACCATCAATAACGATCAATGACGATCAATGACCCAATGACGATCAATGACGATCAATGACGATCAACGACGATCCACAACCATCTTTCCACTTTTCTCCATCATACCCGCCAACACGCGCCAGACGTAAACGCCCGGGGCCGGGAAGGCTTCGGCCGGAATAACAAGATGTTGTTGTCCCTTGCCAGCCATCGTTTTAAATTCCCAGGTTTGGCGACCTTGCATATCCCGGATTTCGATATGTACGGCAGTGTTTTCCGCGAATTGAACCGGCAAAACGGCGCCGGATGCGGTCGGATTCGGCGCCGGACTGCCGATGCCGGTGGCGGGCGTAGCGGGCAAAAACTCTAATTGTAAATTGCGCGGTTCCAGATCGCCGGTGTACGCTTTCGGGTGCAAACGGCCGGCAGCCAAGGTCAGGGACTCGCCGAGCCGCACCGGGGCCGCAGCTTTCAAACGAAGGGTAAATAAAGGCTGCTCCGGATTTACCGCCTGGGGCGTGACATCGAACCACACGGCATTAAGCAGGCCCGGTCTGGGTTGCGCAGTCGTGTTCCCGTCCCAGTTGGGCAGGCTGCCCGGCAATACGGCCTCTACGGACAAACGTTCGGCGTCGAAGGCCAATCCGAACTGGAGGCCCACCCAATCGCCGGCTTCCGACGGAAATATGGGCAGGTCGATGGTTTCGCCCGTTTGCAGCACGGCATCGAAGGCGTTCAGCGCAAGGACCGAACGGGTTTCCGGGGTGCTGCCGGTCAGGCCGGGAATGGCCGTGCAATCGACGTCGCCAGTTTTAACGCCGTAAAACAATACGTCGCCGGTAATCGTGTCGTTGATGGGGGTAAGCACGATCATTTCCGGAAAAATTTGTAGAAACGGATTGGCGGCGTTGGGGAAGGTGTAACTGCCATCTATGAGACGCCAGGAGGTATTGTTGGGAAATTCCGTGTACTCGCCGAGCAGGAGTTTCCGGGTTTCGACGACGTCAAACGTAGTGACGGACCGGCTGTTATTTGCATCGGCTGCAATGACCCCGAATGGTAATGGAAGGGGCTTTAGTCCCAGAATATGCTTATTGATCTGGATCAAATCGAATACATCGACGCCGTTCAACGGATCACTATCGGCAACAACCGGTGTAATTGTGAAATTCATCGCCGGAACATTCAGAAATGAATCCGGGGCGTAACAACCCTCCGCATCCGGCTGATAGAGGGTGTTTAACGGTGCAGGAAAGCCCCAGGTCACTAAACCCGGCAGGGTCGATTGCGTACACCACAAACGAGCGCAAAAACGGGTGTCCATATACACCGGGTTGCTGCCCGGGCAAGTGAACAGGTTGTCCTGGACCAGGAGATATATTTCGCAATAATCGGTGTTGCCCGATTTATCTTTTGCCCAAAGTTCGATTGGATGAGTGCCAAGTTCGGCGCAAGTGAAGGTTACGGAGATTACAGGGGCGCCCAGGCTGTCCAGCGGAAAACCGGTACCCGTACCGGATTTCCGTATGCCGAGCACCAATTGACCGGACGGCGTATGGTTATCTTCGGCGTATTGCAGGAAATCGACGGCCCAGAGGGTGATGATGCCGGTTGGCATGATGTTGACAGAAATACCGTTGAGACAAACGACGGTGGGTTTTTTGCAATCTCTGACGGTAAAGGTGTATTCGCAGCTATCCTGGTCGCCGGGGCTGTTGGTGGCGATCCAGCGGATTTTATGCGTGCCGTAGGGGAGTTCGGGATTGAGGTAGGTACCGGGCGTCGCCCCGGTGTTCCAGCGCAGCCACACCGTTTGGTTGGTGCCGTCGCCCGTTGTTTCGAGGGCAAAACGATATTGCTGATCCGCCGGCACGGGGCGCTCGTCGAAGCGACGCGGGCTGCCGCCGCCGTAATTGGGGTTTCCACTGTTATCGAAAGGGACCATGCCGGGGGTATATGCGGCCAGGCTGTCGCTGTTGATCACCGTTTCCATAGTGCCGTTGTTATCCAGGTCGAGAAACAGCAGACAACGCAGCGTCAGGCTGCCGGTGCAGGTATCGGTCGCCGAAATACTCAGCTCCAACGCGTGCTCGCCCAAATCTTGGCTTTGCGTCAGGGGGTCAAGCCAATAACTTTCATTCCACAGGTTGTTGTCGTTAGGCGTCAGGTCGCACACATCCTGCGGGCCGGACGGGCAGTTGGCAATAGCCGGGCATTGGGCACTCAGGGGGTGTTGCAACAGCAGAAAAAAAGCGAATATGTTGAGGATATGATTCATGACTTTTCTTTTTGATGATGAAGAGATTATTTTAACATCAATTTCCCGCCGACAGACCGCCCGTCTTCGGCCTCTACCCGGAAATAATACAACCCGGCAGCCAGGCCCAGGCGCTGAAAACGGTATTCCGCGCCGCTGAACTGCGCTGTCCGGACGGGCCGGCCCAGGGCATCGTACAGGTGCAGTTGCGAGCGGAGGTTGGCCGGCAGGCCGTTTATCCGGAAATCGGCCTGCTCCCCGGCCGGGTTCGGCACAATGCTCAGTTCCAGGGCATTGGATACAGGACGATCGATGGTAAAACTTAGCAGCGGGCGTCCAATCGTATGGGAATACGTTTCGGTGATCACCGGATCATTGAAGTCGAAATAAATGGCCGCATCGTTTTCAATGATCGTTCCAGGCGTTAAATCCCTTTTTTGTGAAACGGTGAAATTGACAAAGCCATGCGATGCGGGTTCGTTGGTGGTGCTGTCAGGCAGCAGAATATTGCTGAACGTGAAACTCAATTGATCTTTTCCAACCATTTCGAAGCGGTACGGGTGGCTGGCGGCGCCGGGTCGCACGCCGGCGGGATCGAGTTCGGGCGGCAACTGGTCGCGAATGACTACCAGAAACGCCGTATCGTTACCCGTGTTCTGAAAACGGATCATGTACTGAATATCCTGGTTGGCTTCGATAAAGTGCTGGTTGCGCCAGCCCAGCGGGAAGCCGCGTTTGTCGTTGGGGTCGTAGGAGCCCACCACCGCGTCGCAATGAATATCTACAAAAGGATCGCCCGTGTTGAGCGGCAACTGGAGCAACAGACTGGCGACGGTGGGTCCGTTGCAGTTATCCGCCACGGCTGCCGGCTGGTCGGCGCCGGGATGGCCGGGACGCTGATTGATCCGCATATAGTACGAACTGCCCGTGGGATTAGAAACGGTGATCAGGGTATCGGCCCCGGCATCGAGTTGCAACTGGCCCATCTGGAACATGATCTGATCCTCGATTATGACGTAATCGCAGGTCCCGGCCATATCGGCGCCCGCATTGGCCACCGTAAACTGCACGCCGCCGTTGCAACCGGCCGACAGTTCCAGGTGCGAGCCGTCCCAAAGCGAATCGGCGGGCGCACAAATACTGTCGGGAAAAATATGCGCCTCGGCGCAGATGCTCTGGCCTTGTACGGCGTCGCAACTGAGGTACGCTTTTACCCAAAAACTCCCACAACCGCCGGGGGGTACATCCGCAATATCGAAGGTGTAGACATCGCCGGATTGTGCGGTGAGGGGAATGGAGCTGCTCACGTAATCTTGCAGCGGATCGAGTGTGATTTGCACCGAAGCGCCGGTAGCAGTCAGGTTGCCGTAGTTGCAATAGTTCACAAATATATTGGCCGTGGTGCAACGCCGAAAAGCGCCGGCACTCAGATCCACTTCCAGGTAAGGACATTCGACCAGCGCCTGTATGCCTACCGGGGGCACGGCAACCGTTTGGTTGAAGCCGCTAATCGTAACTGTCGGCGTATCGCACACGCTCCACAACCCGAACGACCCTGGCAGCGGTTGCACATAAATGCTGTAATCGCCGGTACTCACCGGAATGGAATAGTGCCCGTCGGGCGCCACGGGTCGAATTCGGACATCGCCAGATGTATTTCGGGCTTCCACAAAGAGCAGCGGCGCGCCGGTTTCCGCGGATTCGGGCGTACAATTGGCGTTTTTATCCCAATAAACAGTACCGGTCAGCGTATTGATAAAGTTCAGGTTGGGGGTTATCGCATCCGTTTTTGCCAAAACCGCCGATCCAGGCGAAAGGATATCAGACGTTCCGCCGAAGGCGAAATGGTCGTCGGAGGTGTACACGGCCGCGAGGAAATGATCATACGACCCGGTGTCGTGCCTCCAAAGGGTATCGCCCAGAGGGCTCAGTTTCAACAAAGACAAGCGAAGGTTAAGACTGGATTCTTCGGCCAGCACCGGTACATACATATTGCCCGCATTGTCCTGCAGAAAACAATTTATCAGGCTGCTGTTGAGGAACGGGGTGTCGTCGAACAACGCAACCGGTTGGCGAAACCACACTTCCGTACCGTTGCCCGCTGTTTTCAACAGGGTCATCTTGGGCGGATCGGTTTGCACCGTTTCCCCCAGCACCACCAGGCCGCCGTCGGGCGCCACGAGGAAGTCGCGGATACGCTGGTAGGCTGCTTTGGCATAGCCGTTTTGCCAGAGGATATTCCCCTGAGCGTCGGTGCGGGCAAGGAAGAAGTCGGCGCCGCCGATAACAGGAGCGGCAGTGCTTCGTATTTCCCCGGCCAGCACCAGGTCGCCGTTGGGCATTTCGGCCAGCCGGCGGCCCAGTTCGGTCGTATTATTGGAATGGCCGAAAGATTGCTCCCATTGCAGCACGCCGGAAGTGTTGAGTTTGAGCAGGCGGATATAAAAGTCCGGCACAGGCGCGAGCGCCCGTCCGTCGCCCACCAGGGCAAAGCCGCCGTCGGTGGTGGCCGTTATATCGGTAAAACCGTTGCTCAACGTGGGGTTTTCGATCACTTTCAACCACTGGGTTTCACCGGCAGTGTCGATTTTCAGCACCATACTGCGCAAAATGCCCCCGTCTGAGAAGTTTTCACACAATACGGCAAAACTACCGTCGGCGGCCCGGCAAACGGCAATACCCCGGGCGCCGGCAAGTGCCTGGTGTTTCGTCCACAGGATCGTTCCGGCCGCGTCGGTGCGTTGCAGGAACAGGGTGCTATCGGAATCGACACCTCCGACCATAAGAAAGCCGCCATCGGCCGTTTCCACCAGGTCGCGGCAAACACTGCTTTGCGGCGCATATTCTTTTCGAAACGATTGCCCCCGGGCGGAAAAAAAGCCGGCCAGAAGCAACAGCAATAAGGTGCAGCGGAACGGAGTACGAGAAACATTCATGATTGTACAGGTTTTGTGATTAGTCCAAAAAAAGGTCGGTGTTCGGAGCGTGAAAAATTTGGTGCGCGCTTTCACGATACAAAAGTGCCGGGAACAAGTGGGGCGTACAAAGACATTTTTCCAGTATTTTCAGGTTTAATCTATTGTATTTTTTCATATTTTTTATTGCTAATCAATTAATTACATCAAATATTAAAACTACTTTTTCAGAAAACTATAATTTTGAGGCAGGCTCCGCATTCCGCATTCCGCATTCCGCATTCCGCATTCCGCATTCCGCATTCCGCATTCCGCAATGATACAATCTCCCGTCTTTCAAATCCTGCAGGCCCTGCCACCGGCCACCCTGCGCGCACTCGACAAGTTTATCGCTTCGCCCTACCATGTGACACATGCCGGTGTGACGGCCTTGTATGAATACCTGCGGGCACAACCGGCGGGCGATCCGGGAAAAACTTTGCACAAAGAAACCGTGGCAAAACAATTGGGCGAAACTCCGGAGCGGCTCTACCACCTGACGAGTTACCTGTTGGAGGCGGTGGAGCAGTTTCTGGCCCTGGAAACCTGGCGCCAACACCCCCGGGAAAGTCATGCGCTGGTGGTGGAGGCCCTGCGCCGGCTGCAACTCGACGATTTGAGCGCCACCATGCTGCGCTACGCGCGCAAACGCCTGCAAGCCGATCCGTACCGGGGCAGCGGCTACCACCGAGCCGATTTTGCGTTGCACCTGGAAGCTTATCACCTGTCGCAACAACAAGGCCGGGCCAAAATATTTAACCTGCAGGAGTTGTCAGAAGCGCAGGACGTGGCTTTTGTGTGCGAAAAACTGCGAACGGGTTGCATGTTGCTCAGTCACCAGGCCGTTTCAAAAAAGGAATACGACAAAGGACTGCTGAACCAGGTGCTGCAATTCCTCGATGGACACCCGTATTTGCAAATCCCATCCGTGGCGGCTTACTACCACGGCTATTATGCCCTGGCCGGCGCCACGGGTAGCGACGCGCATTTTCGCCTGCTGAAAAATATACTGGAGCAACACACCGTCCAGTTTTCCGTGGCCGAAGTACACGACCTGTACCTGATGGCCATTAATTTTTGTATTCGTCGCATCAATCAGTCCGAAGAATCCTATTTCCGTCACGTATTCGACCTGTACCAATCCGGCCTGGAACACGGTGCGTTGCTGGAAGGTGGCGCGCTGTCGCGCTGGACCTATAATAACATCGCCATAGCGGCCCTGAAACTACGCGAATTCGACTGGACTTTCAGGTTTTTGAATGATTACGCCGCCCTGCTGCCGGAAATGCACCGCGAAGGCGCGTTGAATTTCAACCTGGCCCGCTATTATTACGATACCGGCAACTACCGCCAGTCCATGCAACACCTCGTGCGCATGGAATACGACGATGTGTTGCAGAATCTCATCGCCAAAACCCTGCTTTGTAAAATCTACTACGAACTCGACGAATACGACGCCCTGGAAAACCAGCTGGACAGCATTGAAATTTACCTGCGCCGCAAAAAGGTATTAGGCTACCACAAAGAAAACTACACGGCTATCGTACGGTTGATGCGAAAGTTGCTATCGCTCGATGCCAATAACACCGCGCAAAAAAAGGCAATCCTGCAACAAGTCGAAGCGGCGCCCGGCCTGTCGGAACGCGACTGGTTTTTGAAACAACTTGCCCGGTAGATACGGATTGCGGATTGTGGAATGCGGATTGTTTTTACAACCTGCTAATAAAAAAACAAGAATACATTTGCCCATTCATAATCGACCATAAATTCCCGGGACAATCCGTATTCCGCAAACCGCAATCCGTACTCCGCAATCCCTATTCTGCATTCCGCAATTCACAATGGCTTACCGAAATATTCGACTACACCCTGTTCTTCGCCTGATTTATTTATTCTTACGCATCCTGGTTTGGTGCAGCGTGCGGGTGTTTTACCGCCGGCGTTTGGTACTGGGCTGGGAACACCTGCGTTTCGACGGGCCGGCTATTGTGATCGCCAATCACCCTGGCACGTTGATGGATGTGCTGCATCCGGCGGTTGAAATCCGGCAGGAGATGTTTTTTCTGGCCAATTACAGCATGTTCAAAAATCCGGTGGCCGGCTGGTTGTTGCGCCGCCTGTATTGTATCCCTGTGCAACGCCGCGAGGATGTAACGGATGGGCAGGCGCGGAACAACGACGAAGCGTTCAAACAATCGTTCCAGCATTTGGAAAAACATGGCGTGTTGTTTATCGCCCCGGAAGGCACCAGCTGGATGAACCGTTTCGTCCGGCCGCTGAAAACCGGTACAGCCCGTATCGCCCTGGGCGCCGAATCGCACAACCACTGGAAATTAGGCGTGAAAATTATCCCGGTGGGCCTGTCGTACACGGCGCCGCATTTGTTTCGCAGCGAAGTAGTCGTGCATTTCGGCGCGCCGGTGTATGCGCGGGACTGGGCAGAAGCCTGGGAAAAAAACCGCCAAAAGGGCGTGGCCGACCTGACGGAATATCTTGAAAATCAGCTTAAAACCCTCAGTATTCATACCCGCGACGAAGCCGGCGAACAGTTGATCACCCGTTTGGAAGAACTGCTGCAAAACGAAAACCCGCTGCCGCAAAAGGCCGCTTTCGAGCGTTCACAACGGTTGGTGCAAACGGTTTTGGATCAGGAAACGCTCCGGAACGACACCGCCGGCTACTTTGAAGATTTGGAAAAAGCCGGGCTCACGGATGCCGGGCTTGCCGCCTCGCACAGGCCGGGCGTCCAAAAGCGGGCCTTGCTGGACGCCGTTTTCCTGTTATTGGGTTTCCCGCTGTTTCTGGCAGGCTACCTCTTCTGGTTCTTGCCCTGTTTTTTGCCCTGGTTGTTGAATAAAAAAATGAACCTCTATATCGGCTATTCCTCTACGGTGAAAATCATGGCCGGGTTGATTGTATTTCCCTTATTCCTTTGGGGCGCCTACCGGATCGGCGACTATTTTTTACTAAACGACTGGCTGGCGCTGCTGGCTATAACGCTTCTGTTTGCGTTGGGGTATTGGGTGGAACAGTACCAGGATGCCTTCCGCCGGGTCCGTGCCCGGCAAAATGCCTTACGCGCCGAACCGGCCACGTTGAAATCCTTACAGCACCGGCGAACAGCGCTCTTGGCTGCTGTTTCCAAGGTGTAGCCACAAGGCTAATACATCAAAATCAAGGTGATTTTAATCATGTATAAGATCATCTCTTGTCATGGGCACATATTGTTTTAGTCTATAGTTTTGGGCAGAAGTGAAGTGGCGGTGCGTAGGGAGCATATTTCCTGTAAGCAGAGCTGCAGCGGCCTTCCGTATCTTAAAAACTAAAACAAAACGCCATGAAAAAACAGGTCAGTATAGGTTTACTTTCGGGTTTTGTGCTCATGCTCGTCCTTTACGGATGCTCCATTTTGGGGCTTGCCATAGGATCAGCCATCGATAAAAAAAACACAAAAACGGTAGCGGGATGGGAAGTATTAGATATCCCCAAAGACGACAACATTACCGTTATCAATAGAGACGGAACTAAAATCAGGGGTAAATTTAAAGGTGGGGCAATTGCCAACCCTGCTGTAGACACTTCCCTGAATGTCGTTCTGGTGGAGGTAAACGGAAATCAGATCAAAGAAGTGCCGGTAAGCGACATCTACTATGTTGAAATACAGCGAAACATGGGTAAAACAATCGGGTTCCTGGTGGGCCTCTCGATCGATGCTACTGTGTTAGTTCTTGCCAGAGAATTGAAAAAGGAAAAGCCCAAACCTCATTATGACCCGCCGGACACCATCCTTTCCTGCCCTTATTTTTACAGTTACGACGGTTCGGAATATCAGCTGGACGCCGAACTTTTTTCCGGTTCATTTTTCAAAAGCGCCGAGCGCCCCGACTGGGACAACCTCGATTTTCTGAAAGAAACCAACGGCGTTTACCGCATCAAAATGGTGAACGAATTGGAAGAGCGGGAATACGTGGATCAGGTACAATTACTCGCCGTCGACCATCCCAAAGGAAGCCGGGTATACCCCGCTTTTACGGGTAAAATTTATACGTTTACACAACCACAAGCGCCGCGCACCGCGCGCGATTTCGCCGGCGCCGACGTGCGGGAACATATCCGGCACAACGACGCCGAATATTGGCTGAGCAATCCCTTCGGCCGGAACCCGCAAAAACAGGAAGATTTGCGAGACGGGGTTATCCTGGAATTCGACCGGCCGGCCGGCGTGACCTCGGCGGCTATGCTCCTCCGGGTGCAAAACACTGCCTGGACCTCCGGCTTGCTGAAAAACCTGCTGACACTGCCCGGTGAAAACCTGGATCAGTGGTATGCCGAGATGGAACGGTCCGCCGAGGCCCGCGAGGCCGTGGCGCGTGCGATGATCCGGGAAGCCATGTTGCGCGTGTATGTTTGGGACGGTACGAAATGGCGGCCGGCCGGGCATATTTGGGAAGTGGGCGCCGGCATCGCCAAAGATGTGGCGCATGTCATTGATCTGGAAGATATCCCGGGCGATATGCTCAAAATTAAACTGGAATCCACGCCGGGCATGTGGATGGTAAACAGCGTACAAGTCGATTTTTCGTACTACAACATCCCCACCACGATGCAATCCATACCGGTAAGCAAAGCCGTTGACCAAAAAGGACAGGATGTTTCACTGATGCTGCAAAAAGCCGACAACCGGTACTACGAAATGCCGTCTGCAGGTGATGTGGTGGAGCTGGAATTTACCGCGCCGGCCCCTCCCCCGGCAGGTATGGATCGCAGTTTTATCCTGCAAGGCAGTGGTTACTACATCGTAAATATGAAAGCCGAAGGAGCGCCGCGTATGGCGGAACTCCGGCAGATTGTGGAAGAACCGGGGGCATTTAGCCGGTTTTCACTGCTTTCGCTCCATGCCGAAACGTTGAAATATATAAAAAGCATCCGGGTAGTGCAATAGATAAGGAACGGTGTCACAATAAAGGTACAATTTCAGGCTAAAGATTTTGGCCCCAGATTTTCTGTTTTTAGAGGCGAATAGCAGCGCTATTTAACGAAAAAAAGAGGAAATATGGGGTCAAAAGATTAGCATCAAATTGTACCTTTATTGTGACACCGTTCCTAAGCCCCTACTTTTACGCTCAAAACGACCCATGTCTGATTTGGAACAACTTCGCGCCGACACACCCGGCTGTGTCCATCGTATTCACCTGAACAATGCCGGTTCGGCCCTGCCTCCACGCCCCGTACTGTCGGCCGTGCAGGCACACCTGGAACTGGAAGCACAAATCGGCGGTTACGAGGCCGCCGATCAGGCTGCGAACGCCATTGCCGGTTTTTACGCCGCCATCGCCCGGCTGTTGAATGCGCAAGCACGCAACATCGCCTTTGCGGGCAGCGCCACAGATGCCTACGCCCGCGCATTGAGTGCTATTCCGTGGCAAGCCGGCGATGTCGTGCTCACCACGGAAAATGACTACGTTTCCAACCAGATCGCTTTTTTGTCGTTGCAAAAACGTTTTCAAATTAAATTACTGCGGGCAGGGGATGTTCCCGAAGGCGGCGTGGACGTTGCCGACCTGGAACGCCTCATCCGGCTACATCATCCCAAATTGGTGGCCGTCACCCACGTACCTACCAATAGCGGACTTGTGCAACCGGTGGAGGCCATCGGTCGAATATGCCGCGCACAAGGCATTCTGTACCTGGTTGATGCCTGCCAGTCGGCGGGCCAACTGACCCTCGACGTGGAGCGCATCGGCTGCGATTTTCTGGCAGCCACCATGCGCAAATTCCTGCGCGGCCCCCGTGGTGCCGGCTTTTTGTTTGCTTCCGACCGGGTGTTGGACGGCGGCCTCGAAATGCTCCTGCCCGATATGCGCAGCGCCACCTGGACCGCCCCGGACACCTACACGACGGCGCCGGATGCCCGCCGCTTCGAATACTGGGAAATGCCGCCCGCGCTGATTCTTGGCAGTAAAGCCGCCGCCGAATACGCCCTGGAGGTCGGTTTGGATTGGATAGAACCCCGCGTGCGCCAATTAGCCGACTTGACCCGCCAACGGCTGGCCGACCTGCCCGGTGTGCGGGTACTCGATCAGGGCCGTGATCTTTGCGGCATCGTTACGGCCTATTGCCCCGGCTGGAATACTAAAGCCCTGATGGCATGGATGTCGCAACACGGCATCAATGTGCGGGTTTCGCCGGAATTTGTGGCGCAGATCGACTTTCCGAAAAAAGGGGTGGAATGGGCTTTGCGGATTTCGCCGCATTATTACAATACGGAGGAAGAGATTGAGCGGGCGGTAGCGGTTTTAGGCGAATTGCAGACGTAGGAGGATAGGAACACGGATAACACAAACTCGCCTTCGGCGAGCACACGGATTTTCACAGATTTGTTCTCATTGAATATGAATTCCAGTTATTTTTTGGTTTGAATCTAATCTCAAAATCGTTGATTTTACCTATACTGAGAACAAATCTGTGAAAATCCGTGTGCTCGCCGAAGGCGAGTTTGTGTTATCCGTGTTCCTATCCTCCTACGCCGGCAATTCCACTATAAAAACGCTCCCCTTACCCGCTTCGCTTTCCACCCGGATCGTGCCGCCGTGTTGCCGCAGCACCTGCGCCACATAACTCAACCCCAGCCCGTGGCCTTTCACGTCGTGGCGGTCGCCGGCAGGTACGCGGAAAAACTTGTCGAACACCCGGGCCTGGTATTCCGGGGCGATGCCGATGCCGTTGTCCTGTACGCTGAGTCGGATGGTACCGGCCGTTTTTTCCAGGACAACCCGGATTTCCGGGGCCGGGCCGCCGTATTTCAGGGCATTATCCACCAAATTAAAAATTACACTGGACAAATGCAGTTTGTCACCGGAGATGCTGAAATCTTCCCCATCCGGCGCCGCAAAATGGATGAGGGCGCCCGTACGCCCGGCCTGAAGGGTCATGGCAGCGATCACCTGTCGGGTTAACGCCACCAGGTCGAGCGGTTCGGGTTGCAGGCGTTGTTCTTGTTGTTCAAACATCGACAGGCGCAGCACTTTATCTACCAGCAGCGACAGGCGGTCCAGTTCGAGTTTGGAAAGTGCCAGATACTCGCGGGTCTTGTCCGGGTCGCGCAGGGCTTCGAAGTCGCTGAGCGCTTCCAACGCCACACCGACCGTGGTAATGGGCGTTTTCAGTTCATGGGTGACGTTGCTGATGAACTCATTTTTCAACTGCGTCAGGCGTTGTTGCTCGCGCAAACTGCGGTAAATCAGGAAAAAAGCCGCCGCTGTGACGCCGAATAGCAACAGGGCAAATGCGGCATCGGGCAATATTTGTTGCAGCAAATATCCGTTGTAGTCCGAAAACCGGGCGGCGTAAAACCTGGGCGCCAGTATGCCGGCGAAGGCCGGTTGGGTGATCATGCCGGCGTCGGTGAGTGGTATCGGCAAACTATCGGCCTGATAGAGTTGGAAGGGCAGCGGAATACCGGCTGCCAGCAGGTTTTCCCGGTAAGTATTTTCCAGTTCAACGTTAGACAGGGTGTCTTTTTCAATCCGGAAAACCTTCTCGCCGTCGCCGGCGAGGTGCATACGTTGTGGCAAATTGAGCAGCAGCCGGTCCATACCGCTGCCCGGGACGGGCGGGTTACTGTCCGTCGTGGCGATAAACACTTGTACCTTATCGTACCGGACCGAATCGGGTCGAAAACGGTCGTCGCCGGATTTATTTTCCACACGGACAATCAGATTGGTCTTTGATTCTAATTGCACCGGCGGCGCACCGGGCGGCAGCAAGCCCGGCGTATTCCAATGGGTGCGCATCTGCGGAAGCGCGACATCGGGCAGCCGGACGTTGTTTCGGGTCATACTCCGCTGCACCAACGAGTCCTGCAAGGCCACCACTGTGCGCTGAAAAATATAGTCGGTTTGCTGCCGCAAGTCGTTGTATTGCTCCTTCCACACCTGGCGCAGCCACAGGGTTTCAAAAACGGCCAGTAGCGCCAAACTGCTGATAATAAGCCAGATAAAGCGATTTTTTACCATAATAAATCGTGCCGGAGCGCTGGATTTACGGACAAAAATAGCCGCTTTTTCCAGCGATGATGCGGGCCGTTAACCTTAATTAACCTAATATCAAGGTCGGTTAACCTCGCGGATTTATCGGAGGTTCTACTTTTGTCAAAAAAACATAAAAAAATGAAATACCACATCATCTTGTTCTGGCTCAGCCTGGGCCTTTGCACCGTCCTAAACGCTCAAAAAACGGAAGGCACGATTCAATTTGAAGAAAAAATGAATATGCACCGCAACCTGCCGGCCGATGCGGGCGACATGAAAGCGATGATCCCGGAATTCCGGGTGCTCAAAAGCGAACTGTTATTCACGGCCGCAGAAAGCATCTATCGAAACGTAGAGGAGGAGGAAGAAGACGAAGAAATGGACAATGGCCAGGTGATGATCCGCATGCAACGCCCGGAGTCTACCTTCTATCGCGACTTTGGCGCCGGCCGCAAAACCGACCAGCGGGAGTTTATGGGCAAACAATACCTTATTGAAGACGCCATTGATCAAACGCCCTGGAAAGTAAGTGCCGATACCCGGGAGATACTCGGCTACAACTGCATGAAAGCCGTGTGGGAAGACACCACCGGCGGCCGCCAGCGCAATATTGTTGCCTGGTTTGCGCCCGACATTGCCGTCTCCGCCGGTCCGGCCACCTACGGCCAACTGCCCGGCATGATCCTGGGCATCGACATCAACGAGGGGGAAATTCAACTCACCGCGCAGAAAATCGACTTGAAACCTTTGAAGAAAGGCGCTATTGAAATGCCAAAAAAAGGGGAAAAAATCACCCAGGCCGATTTTAAAAAAATGATGGACGAACGGATGCGCGCGATGGGCGGAAATGGCGGAGGAATACGAGTGATTCGTAATTAAGCTACTTTGCCACGTTAGGGTAATCTGTCGTTTCTCGCTGGGTGTCATTCTGAGGCTATTTTGAGGTAAGAAGTTAACATGTCAAAGTAGTATTAGGTCAAAAAACGCGCAAAATCGAGTAGCGCGCCAAACCGGTAATCGATTTCCATCACCTCCAGCAAACCGGCTTCTTCCGCTTTTCCGGTGATTAACACCGTTTTCATGCCCAGGGCCAGGCCGAATTTCATGTCGGCGACCGAGTCGCCCACGATCCAGGCGCGGGAAAAATCAATATCCGGAAAATCGGCTTTTGCCTGAAATGCCATGCCTGTGGCGGGTTTGCGGCAATCGCAGCCGGCATCTGGGCGGTGCGGGCAGTAGTACACCCGGTCGATGCGGCCGCCACCGGCTTGCACGATTTCAAACATTTTGCGGTGTACCCGGTCCAAATCGGGTTCATCCATAACACCCTTGCCTATGCCGGCCTGGTTGGTGACCACGACGATGTGGCCAAAAAGACCGGACAGCAACCGCAGCGCTTCGGGCATGCCGGGTTCCGGAATAAATTCATCCGGGTGTTTGACGTATTCGCCGGGCATGCGCCGGTTGATCACGCCGTCGCGGTCGAGGAAGAGAGTGAGACTATTTTTCATTTCCCGGCAAAGAAACATGTTTAGGGCCGGTGAACAAACCATCGCATTAGCCGTTTAGGTGTAAATTAAAAATTAAAACATCTAAATTTATAATGCACATATCCATTCTCTCCGGAAGTACCCGCCTGAACCGCCAGTCGCATCGCGTGGCTCTGGCCCTTGAAAAAATCATAAACGGACAAGGTATTCACACGGCGGGCGTGTTGGATCTGGCCCGGTACGACTTCCCAATGATGGAAGAAGTATTGCACCGGCATCCCAATCCACCGGCAGGGTTGGCTGATTTCGCCGAGGAGGTCCGGCACTCCGATGCGTTTATTTTTGTGTCGCCCGAATACAACGGGAGTTACACGGCCGGTCTCAAAAATGCGATAGACTACCTGAAAGAGCGGGAGTTTGCCGGGAAAGTTATCGGGGTAGCGTCGGTGACTGCCGGCATGCTCGGCGGCATCCGGGCCGCATTAGCTATGCAGCAACTCGTGTTGGGCATTGCCGGTTACGCCCTTCCGCAGATGCTGACAGTAGGCCAAGTGAGCCAGCGTTTCGATGCGGATGGCAATGTGCTGGATCCCTTGTTTGAAAAAAACATAGACAATTTTTTGGGGCATTTTTGCTGGTTGGCGGAAGCGGTGACGGAGAAAAAAATGGCGGAGGTGGCCGTACTGTGAGGCTTTTCCGCAATTCAATACTACGTTGACACAAGCCTGTTTTTTTAACCACAGAGTACACAAAGTACACATTAGTAACACAAATTGGAGAAACTAATGTGCACTTTGTGTACTCTGTGGTTTAAAAAACAGGCTTTTGTCAACGTAGTATTAAGCCATAGAAAATAAATCAAAAATCTGTCCCCAACGCAATATGCAGCACCGGGTCCTGCACCACCCGGGTCTCTATGCCCCAGCCGTAGTCCAAGCGCAGGTACATGCCGAAAATAGGCGCCCGCACCCCGATGCCATAGCCGGCCACCAGCGGGTCGCGGAAATAATTGACCTTGACGGCCACGGTGGGCGGGTTATACACGTAAATGGTGTTGAGCGGGTTGTCGCCACTGTACGGGCTGCGCCCTTGCCAAGCGGTACCCATGTCGAAGAACGCGATCAATTGGAAATTGCGCCAGAATGAACCCATCACCGGCTTGTTCGAAAAATATTTGAAAATCGGGACGCGTAATTCGCTGTTGAACAATGCGTAAGAGCTTCCGTTGCGGATATTTTGTTTGAACCCCCGCAGGTTGGCGGCGAGGGTCTGGTAGGCAAAATCACCGCCCTGCGGCACCGGTATCGAGTTGTTGAACGAGGGAAACAGCCAGTTGTCCACGCCGCCGAGGAAATACAAGATACGTTCGGAGCCGAAGGTGGTGGCGCCGGCGAGGCGCATGGCCAGAATAGAGCGCCGGTCGAGCGGCAGGTAGTGCCGGGCGTCGAGACCGATAACCGTCATAAAACCTTTGTTAAAACGCAGGTCCCACTTCGGCGAAGTATTGAATTCAAACCGTTTCACAGCTTCTACGAACAGTTTGGCCCGGGTGCCCGTCCGCAGGTTCAGGTCCACGTCCACGGTATTGTCGTACACGGCGGAAAGTCGCAGCGACATCCGTTGTTCAGAAAAATCGGGCGTTTCCAGGCTATTTCGGTTGGTACTGAGGAGGATCGACTTGTCTTGCCGAAGCGTGCCCATCGCGCGCAGACTGAAGAAAGCGTCCAGCGGGTAACGCACCTCATATTGCCCCATCAGGGTATTGGTGCGTAATTGCAAGGGATTGGGCAGGTTCTCGACGTTGATGGAATTGACCACCGTTTTCCGGTACAGGGCGATTCGCCGGTCGAGGCGTCGCTTTTTATTATCCATCCACAGGTAGTATTCCGCGCCGTTGAAAGTGGTGGGCAAACGGAATCCGGCCTCAATGACATAGTCTTCCAGCAGGTCTTTAAAGTTGGCGCGCAGCAATACTCCCGGCGGCGGGGTGCTGAATCCGTCGGGCGTGCCGGCGTAGCTGTCCAATCCTTCGAACAACAGGTTGTTGTCCATGGTAGTGGAAATAAAGTCGGTGCGGAAGCGGGTACGATAGGGGACGATCTGCGAGGGGTTGAACCGGATCACGGCATTTTGCCGCCCCAGTGCGAAAGCCGGCCGTTCGATTGTGCGCGCGCGTTCCGGTTCGGGCTGCATGGTGTCGGAGCGCGGGTCGGGCGTATCCTCTTCCGCCGTTTCTTCTTTACGCGCCGGTTCCTCATCCGGTTTTGGCGTTTCGGCAGTTGGGGCAGGTGTGGCAGACAAGAGGCGTTCAGGTACTTGAAACAGCCAGCCGGGTCGTACCGGTTGGAGCGTATCTGAAAGGACCCGCATGGTAACGCCGTTCAGGGAATCGGGTTCCTGAGCGCCCGGGGCAGTATTGAACGAGCCGTCCTGCGAAGGCTGGGGCGGCAGCGGGAGCCCGGCGTTTCGCAGCGTTAACTCGCGGTAACGGGTGATCCAGGCCGGCATTTTGGCATCGGGGCGGATGGGCCGCGCATAAAACTCCGTTTTGCCGTCGTGCCGGAGCATTTCCACAAGGCGCTGTGCGCGGGTAGAGAGGTGCTGGTCGAGGATATTCCGGTCGTAGTTGGTTTGATTGTAGGTGACCGGGCGTTTTTTGGGCACCGGGAAGGTTCGAATACTGTCGATCTGCGTCGAGTCCACATTCAACATAACCGTATCTAGGGGAGCGAGATAGTACAGGGCGCGTTCCACAGGCCATTCTCCTTTTTGCCCGGTATGGAGCGCCTTGATCTCCACGCCGTCTTTCAGGTAAATAATATCCTGGTAATACGCGATGTACGTTTCCAGGTAACCTGCCTGCCGGTTCACTACGCCGCTTTCTTCACTCAGGTAAGTAAAATGGGTGCTGTCGACGCCCAGGGCCAGGCGTTCGTCGGCCATTGGCGTATTGGTCATGCGGATCAGTTCGTTGCCGCGTTTTTCCAGGTCGTAGAAAAAAATATCGAGGTTGCCCAGGGGCAAAATAGAATCGAGGCTTCGGGTGGACAGCGTATCGGTGAGGCGGTTGCTGGAAAACAGAATGCCTTTGTGGCCGTCCAGAACGGCTACGCTGGCGTCGAGGTCGTCCCAAAAATCCTGGGTGATGCGTTCGGTATTCCGGTTGATGGTGTGATAAATGAACAGATCGGAATAGCCTTTGACGCAGGCCGAAAAGACCAGGTCGATGGGGTTGATAAAATCCATACTGTACACCCGCTGGTATTCCGGCGAGAGCACGCTGAGTTCTTTTTTTCCGGTGGCCAGGTCGATAAAGGCCAGGTGTCCGACGTCGCGGCGTTCGTAGAGGACGCCCAGGCGTTGGTTGTCGGGGTTCCATGCGAGTATCGGGTAATTGTAGTCGGTTGTTTGCAGGGCATTTCGGATACCGCCTTTGAGTACACGTTTGCGTTTGCCGGTTTGCAGGTCCAGCACCCATACGCGCCATTTGCCGATGTCGTTGCTGACCCAGGCTACGCGTTGGCCGTCGGGGCTGATCCGGAGTTGCGTGAGCGGCAGGTTTTTTTTGTTTTTAAAGGTAATTTGCCCGGAGGATTCCGGCTTTCTCATGCCTTTGGTTTCGTCGCGGTAGCGTTTGCGAAAATATTCCAGGAGGGCGTCGGTGGTACGGCGGTAGCCGCCGCCCAGTACGTACAGGAACCCGGCATCCACGCTGCGGTTGATGCGGGTGAGGTAAAGCAGGTTGCTGATCGTGCCTTTTCCGAAGTGTAAGGCGATGTAGTACCAAAAAACGTGTCCGGCCAACCGGGGATAGTCTTTGGCTAATTTATCAAAATTGTCGTATCGGCCCGACTGCATCAGGTCGCGCAGTTGGTTGTCGTGTTCGGTGTTCCACTCTTCGCCGCAGTAGGCGGTGAGGCCCACGGTGTACCAGGCCGGCAGGTTGAGCAGGACGGCGTTTTGTACAATTTCCTGCAAATTAGCGCCGAAAAGCATCGAATTGATGAGTACCCCGGCCGCGCCCTCGCGGATTTGGGTGCGCAGGTGCCTGTGGTCGCCGTTGAAGTACACGAAAATTTTATTGCCCACGACCTTCGTTTCGCCGGCCCGCATCATGAAAAGATCGTCTTCCCCGATGTTGCTTTGTTTCAGGTCGGTCACATCGCTGAACACCAGCAACTCGATTTTATCCGACATCTGGTGCTCCAGCATTTGTTGGACGTACACAAAATCGAATTCAGCCATTTGAAGGGCCGATTGCGCAATATTCCGCGCATCGCCGTACCAATACGTATCAAAAAAAGCCGTTTCGTAGTGCATCCACTCGTCGAACTGGTGGTGGTACTGCACCCGGTTTTTGCCGAAAGAGGTTTGGGAGGTGGTTTGCGCCGAGGCGCCGGTTGACAGTAGGCAGCAGGCAGTGAGCAGTAGGCAGTAGGCGGTTGGCAGTAGGCGGTTGGCGGTTGGCAGTATGCGATTGGCGGTGTGCAGTGGGCGGTTGGCGGTTGGCAGCAGGCAGTGAAACATGGAATGTCGAAGTATGCTGAGCATGAGGAGCCGGATTTTTTGTAAAAGTGGGGAGTTTTTAGGGAACAGCAATGCCGTACAGTAGCAAAACGTATCGGAGGGGAAAAGATTTTTTCTACCTTTGAATAACCTGTACACGATATGCTAAATGCCATGACAAACGAACAACGACCTAAAATTGATTTGGAACAAACGCCGGCCGACCGGATATTGGAAGGGGTGGCAGCCGCCGGCCTGCTGATATTGCTGGTTTTACCCGCAGTATATTACCAGGAACTGCCCGGCACGATTCCCACCCATTTTAACGCTGCAGGAGCAGCCGATGGCTATGGAGATAAATCCATGGTATGGATGCTGCCCCTGATTGGATTGGGGATTTACCTGATGATGACGTTCATCAACCGCCGGCCGCATATTTTTAATTATCCGGTAAAGATTACGCCCGAAAACGCGGAACAACAGTACAAAACAGCCACCCGCCTGATCCGGATATTAAAAGCCGCGATCATGCTGCTTTTTGCTTATATTTGTTGGGGAATGATCCAGGGGGCACTATCGGGACAAGCCTCGCTGGGACCGGTTTTTTTGTGGATTACCCTGGGCGCTATTTTTGGGACGCTGGTGTGGTATTTGTGGACGGCGGTCCGGGAGAGAGATACCCGCAGATAATTTCCTTGCGACGATTATTTGGTCTCCCGCTGATTTCGCAGATCAACGCAGATTTTTATTTTTTTCGCCGTTGTTGGCGTCCTCGGGGTTGGTGTGCCGGGCATGCCACACCTCTAACAGGTGCGAAGATAAACCTTCAAGTCCTGCAAGAGCCGTTATGACCGGAATCTTATAGTTGAAGGCAAGGGTGTTCCCGACTCGTCGGGATGGAATCTGAAGGAAGCCGGAGACAAATATTTGTTGCGACGCACAGAAACCAGATAAAAGGCCTGGGAATCTGGGTAAGCGGCCTATGAACCGCGACGCCCGATAGTCATGCGGAAGAGACTTGGGTAAATCTGGCGCGACGAATAGCAAGAGATGAGGCTTACCCCGGGAGGTCTCCACAGGCGGCGAGATGTCGGAGGCGCGAGCGAGTGCCGAAGAATCGCTGTGAGTGGAGAAATCAGCAGAGGGCATAGTACCGAAAAAAAAAAAAAAGAAAAAATGAAGGGAAGGCCCGAATCCGAGAACACAAGGCAAACTAATGTCAATGCGTAAAAGCGAGAAGAAATGGAAAAGCGAAAGGGACAACAAACAAACAAGACTGTTTGTAGGGCCCGAAAACGCACCCAACCAGCGGGCAACCGGCGGCACCGGAGATGTGGCAGGAGGGGTAATGGATTTGCTTTCGCGATTGGTAGAACAGCGGACCTTGACCGAGCATTTACTGGAACGGATCGTAGATTACAAGAACCTGAAAGAAGCGTACGAACAAGTAAGGCGAAATGACGGAAGCGCCGGAGTGGACGGCATGAGTGTAAAGGAACTGGAGAACTGGCTGGTGGAACATTTGGCGGAATTCTGTAGGGATGTGTTAAGCGAGCAGTACGAAATTAGCCCGGTAAGAAAGGTAGAAATACCCAAGCCGAATGGGGGCACCCGAACGCTTGGCATACCGACAGTAAAAGATCGGCTGCTGCAACAAGCCATCCATCAGGAGATGAGCCAATACTACGATCCCTACTTTAGCGAGAGCAGTTATGGCTTTCGACCGGGACGCAGTGCACACCAGGCGGTATCACAAGCGGCACATTATGTCAGCGAAGGACGGGAGTGGGTTGTGGATATAGACTTGGAGAAATTCTTCGACAAAATCAACCACGACCGCCTGATGCAGCGACTGGGCAAGGGGATAGGCGACAAACGACTTCTACGTCTGATAAACGGCTTTCTGAAAGCCGGAATGTTGGCCGATGGGTTGATGGAACAGCGTACCGCAGGGACACCGCAAGGCGGCCCGCTGTCACCGTTGCTCTCGAACATCGTGCTGGACGAATTAGACAAAGAACTGGAGAAACGGGGCCACAAGTTCTGCCGTTACGCGGACGATTGCAACATTTATGTGCATAGCCAGCGGGCGGGGGAACGAGTAATGGCCTCTGTGATCGAGTTTATAGAAAAGAAGTTGAAGTTGCGAGTGAACCGGGAAAAGAGCGGGGTAAGGCATTGCGGGAACGTCAAATTCTTAGGCTACACGATACTGCCGGGGGGCGACCTTCGGGTATCGGACAAGTCAACAGAGCGCCTGAAAGGGAAAATCCGGGAGATATGCCAAAGGAATCGGGGGGTAAAATTCGAGCAAGTGATAGCGGAACTAAATGCCGCCATAACGGGCTGGACGAACTTCTTCCGATTGGCTAACAAATGGCTAAGCACGATGCATCAGATAGACAGTTGGATGCGTCGTAAGTTGAGGTGCTACCGCCTCAAACAATGCGGTCGCAAGTACACGATCTTCAAAATGCTGCACCACTTAGGCATACCGGAAGGTACAAGTTGGAATGTCGTAATGTATTCGCAAGGATGGTGGGCGATGTCCAACCGCCAAGCGGTCAACAAAGCGATGAACAACCAATGGTTCGCACAAATGGGTCTACGATCAATTCACACAGAAATGACGCGGTTAAAACGTTAGCGGAAACCGCCGTGATACGGAGCACGTACGTCCGGTGGTGTGGGGGGACGGCGGCGAAAGCCGCCTCCTACCCGATTAGCCAGGAATAAGGTGTGTTTTGCAAATCCCGAAGGGATTTTATGTCGAAACAGCGTGCAAAACATACAATCCCTTCGGGATTAAATACCATCTACCTGCCGAATTGCTATAAACATGGATTCCCTTCGGGAATTAAAATGCGGTAAACAGCACACTTTTTTAACGTGGCAAAGTAGTATTAAGTTGATGGCTATGCACTACTTCCCGCTCCCCAGCAAATTAAACGACAATCCCACAAAATAACCCAGTTCGTACCGCGGCGCGGTTTTCAGCAGGCTGGCATCGGCCTCGAACAGATCGCCCTCCGAATAGCCGTCGCTGAGGTGTTGCACTTTGCCGCCCAGGAGCCCGGCGCTGAACACGATCCGTTCGCCGCGACCGAGCACCAGGCTGGGGCCCAGAAAAAAAGCCAGCGATTCGAGTCCGCCGCCGTCGCCCAACGGGATACCCACCCCGAACGAGCCGCC
>CAUJEY010000305.1 GCA_963169325.1 Bacteroidota bacterium | reverse complement strand
GATCCGTTCTCCGAACTACTTGTCACTGCACGGGTTGACATCCTGAGCGTAGCGAATACCCCGAGGCCGTAGGCCTTGTTTTTATCTTGTTTTTGAGGCCTACGGCCTCGGGTTCTTCGCTACGCTCAGAATGACAACCCGTGCATTGCCAAGTCTTTCGGAGAACGGATCAGCCCTGCGACACAGGCTCCAAAGGAGGGCGAAATACGGGATATTTTAACCGACGAACAACGCAGAGGAAGGGAAAATAGGGCAGCAGATTCATACGCCAACTGCCGGACGCGGCACTAGTGTCGCCCTCCCGTCATTTCCCCCGTCAAAATCGACAAAACAATCCAGATCATTTGGCATTCCCACCCTTTTTTAGGTACATTTGGCAAAACAACCTGTGTATGACCCACTCTTTACGCCTGGCGCCGATTTTCCTTGCCCTTTTCTCCTGCTCCACAATCTTCGCTCAACAAGCACCCGGCGCCGATTCCGCCAACACGGATTCTTTGCCCGATTGCGCGCTGGTTTATCCGCCAAACACCAAAATTACCCTTGAACCAGCCTGGACCTCACCCAGAAACAAATCCTATTCAGCCGCTATTACGATAGTCGGAAACCTGAATCCGCAAACGGATAGCATCCCGGAAATCATCATCCCAAACAACTACTCTACCAATCATATACAATTATTCTTTTTCCGGGGCGATGGGGCGAATGCCGCACAACCCGATTCAATGGATCTTTCGGGCGGCATGTATTTTGACGTTACCCCGGCGATCGGCGATGTGGACGGCGATGGCATACCCGAACTGATCTATACGGCGTGGGACCGGTATATCCGGGTGATGCGGAATTACACCCCAGGCGCAAATCCACCAATGGAAGACTGGCTTAAATCAGATAAACAGACCCGGACGGGAGGATTCCGCCCTATTCTGGCCGACATGAACGGCGACGGTACGCCGGAAATCGTTGCCGGCGATGAGGTATTTATCGTCGATTTAACGCATCCGGCCGGACCGCTGCTGCGCAAAGTGCTGGATGCCAATAGCTACTATGGATCCGACCCAAGCGCATACACCCCCCGGTTAAATTGTGTGGCCACGGCGGATATACTGACACCTGCGGACTGTGGGGGCGACCCGGATTGCGAAGGCCTGGAAATTGCCGCGGGACCGGTTATTTATTCTGTCGATATAGATACCACCGACGGCGACGGTTTTGAGATAAAAATCCAGCGGAACCTGAACATGCAAACACAACCGGACCAATACAGCGACGGGTACACTGCTGTTGCCGACATGAATCTGGACGGCATACCGGATGTGGTCGTTTCAGGCTTGTTGAACCCCGGGGGCGCTAATACCAAAATGGGTGTTTACGTCTGGAACAAAAACGGCCTGATCAAATTTATGCTCCGGCCGGGCGTTCCCGACAACGTAAACTTTAATTACCAGTATAATGGTTTTCCAAACATTGCCAATGTGTTCGATGACCGCAAAAGAGGCCTGGCAAAAGATTATCCGGAAGTTATTTCCAGCGGTTTAGGAAACCTCGTTTGCCAGAACCTGCACGGCACCTCCTTCACCGATTATTCCGCCTGGTGGTATATATCAAAAGCCAACTACCAGGATTATTATGTTTGGGGTAATAGTTCATCAACCTTCGATTTTAACGGCGATGGGTATGCCGAAGTCGTCTATAGCGATGACAAGGACCTGCGGATTCTGTACGGTGGCCACCTGCCCTTTCCGCCGGGGGTGGACGCCAATCGAAACTGGGCTACTTCGCCGGGACGAATCAGCGGCCGGGATACGTACCCCGTCGTGGTCGATGTTGACAACGACGGACAAACAGAAATCGTAGCCGTCTTGCGGGATTCGTTGATTCTCGGTATGGATACCAGCGGTTTATGGCTCGCTGTATTTAAAAGCAGCGGCCTGCCCTGGCCACCCAGTCGAACCGTTTGGAACCAACATAACTACAACGTTGTCAATGTAAATGATGACCTGACTATTCCCGCCCAACCGCAAAAAAACTGGCTGGAATTACCGGCTGCCGGAAGCGGCAACCGCCCGCTAAACATGCACCTCGGCCAGCTGCCCTTGCTGGGGCCCAACCAACTGCCGGTGTTACCTTTGCCGGACCTTCAGGCAAACGTGGATAGCGTGGCTTGTAATCAAAACCAACTGGCGCTAAAAATCCAGGTCTGCAATTTCGGCGACGCCAAACTGCCCACCGGAGGTTTCGTGCAATTTTACCTCGGCAATCCTGTTACCACGGCTGCTGCCAAATACGGTGCGCCGCTACAAATTCCCGTTCAGGCGCCGGCAGGACAATGCGTGTACTGGACTGCCAATTTGCCCATGCCGCCCAACGGCACACTTTGGGGTGTCGTGAACGACAACGGTTCCAAAACCGCGCCCTTCAACCTCGCGACAGCCTTCCCCTCCACCACCCAACTCGAATGCGACTATACCAACAACCTGTTTTCAGTCGATATTTCCTTTTCTATCCCGGTGCTCAATCTGGGCCCCGATCGGCAGGCCTGCAGCAACGCCACTACCGCCCTGCACGCCGGACCCGGATTCAGTAAATATCAATGGCAGGACGGTTCCACCAACAGCAGCTTCACCGCCCAAAGCCCCGGGAATTATTGGGTGGATGCCTGGGACGTATGTGGCAATAAATTCACGGACACTATTTCCATTACGGCCATCCCGACGCCCCCCATCGCACTCGGCGCCGACCGCACCCTATGTGCCGGCGATTCGTTGATCCTGAGTCTGCCCGGGTTCGATCAAATCGACTGGGCCTCCGCTGCCGGTCCGGTTTGTACCAACTGCCCGGCAATCACCCTGCTCCCAACAAACGATCTTACGCTCTGGGCCACGGGAAAAAGCGGCGTTTGCACCCTCCGCGATACCCTGAACCTGATGGTGGCGCCCCTGCCACAGATCGACGCACAACTAACACCTACCAACTGCGGCCTGGACAACGGCGCCATTAGCCTGCAAATCGACCAGGGCGCTGCGCCTTATATCATACAATGGTCCGGTGGCCTGAGCGGTACCCTGGTTGATAGCCTGGCCGCCGGCCAGTACCTGGTGACCGTCACCGATATGCAGGGCTGCAAGGATTTTGGTAATTACCTGATTGCACCCAGCGATGGCCCGGATTTCGATATCCCGGTGTTAACCCCTGTAAGGTGCTTTGGAGAAAGTAACGGGAAAATAGACATAACTGTAAACGGAGGCCTGATGCCCTATCAATACAACTGGTCCACCGGCCCGGGTAACGCCACACTGGAAAACATAGCCGCCGGAACTTACAGCCTTACGGCTACCGATGCGGTAGGCTGCTCCACCACCGCGCAATTCAGTATCACCGAACCGCCGGCGTTGACGGTGCAGGCCACCGTGGATTCCACCGATTGTGCCAGCACCACAGGCGGTATTTCCGTCACCGCACAGGGTGGAACGGCGGGGTACAACTACCTCTGGAGTGGTGGCCAAACGGCGGCAACATTGTCTGATTTACAACCCGGCGTCTACACGGTTTCGCTCACCGACGCCAATGGTTGCAATGTGCAACAAGGTTTCAATATCGCTCCCGGTGGCTCCCCCGTATTGGATAATCCCCTGTTGACCCCCGTGCGATGTTTTGGAGAAACAAATGGACAAATTGAAATCAGTGCCGTCGGGGATGCCGTGCCGTTCCAGTACGTTTGGCCCACCGGGCCGGGCAACGGAACGCTGGACAATCTCGCCGCAGGGAATTATACCGTAACAGTAACAGGCAGCAACGGCTGTTCCACCACTGCGCAATTCAGCATCATCGAACCACCGGCGTTGACGGTTCAGGCCACCGTGGATTCCACCGATTGTACCAGCACAGTTGGCGGCATCTCCGTAACCGCGCAGGGCGGAACCGCCGGGTACAACTACCTCTGGAGTGGTGGCCAAACGGCGGCAACATTGTCCGATTTACAACCCGGCGTCTACACGGTTTCGCTCACCGACGCCAATGGTTGCAGTGTGCAGCAGGGTTTCAATATCGCCCCCGGTGGCTCGCCCGTATTGGATAATCCGTTATTGACCCCCGTGCGTTGTTTTGGAGAAACAAATGGACAAATTGAAATCAGTGCCAGCGGAGACGCCGTGCCGTTCCAGTACGTTTGGCCCACCGGGCCAGGCAACGAAACGTTGGCCAACCTCGCCGCAGGAAACTATACCGTAACGGTAACAGGCAGCAACGGCTGCTCCACCACCGCGCAATTCAGCATCACCGAACCACCGGCGTTAACCGTACAGGCTACCGTGGATTCTACCGATTGTACCAACACCACAGGCGGCATTTCCGTAACCGCACAGGGCGGAACTGCCGGGTACAACTACCTCTGGAGTGGCGGCCAAACGGCGGCCACATTGTCTGATTTACACCCCGGCGTCTACACGGTTTCGCTCACCGACGCCAATGGTTGCAGCGCGCAGCGGAGTTTCAATATCGCTCCCGGGGGCTCGCCCGAATTGGATAATCCCCTGTTGACACCCGTGCGATGTTTTGGAGAAACAAATGGAAAAATTGAAATCAGTGCCGGCGGAGATGCCGTGCCGTTCCAGTACGTTTGGCCCACCGGGCCGGGCAACGGAACGCTGGCCAACCTCGCCGCAGGAAACTATACCGTAACGGTAACGGGCAGCAACGGCTGTTCCACCACCGCGCAATTTAGCATCACCGAACCACCGGCGTTGACGGTTCAGGCCACCGTGGATTCCACCGATTGTACCAGCACAACTGGCGGCATTTCCGTAACTGCACAGGGCGGAACCGCCGGGTATAATTATATCTGGAGTGGCGGTCAAACAACGGCTACATTGTCTGGTTTACAGTCCGGTATTTATACGGTTACCCTCACCGACGCCAATGGTTGTAGTGTCGAACAGATTTTCGACATCGCTCCAGGTGGCTCGCCCCTGCTGAGCGATACCCAGCTCACCCCGGTCAATTGTTTTGGCGACAGCAACGGCCAAATTCAGGTCAGCCTGAGCGGCGGCGCGGCGCCGTACCAGTTCAACTGGTCTACCGGCCCCGGTACGGAAATACTACCCAACTTGCCCGCCGGAACCTATACGCTCACCGCCACCGACGCCAACGGTTGTTCCTTCACGACCCAGTTCGATTTGGGTGAACCGGCTGCGCTGACGGTATCGGCCACTACAACGCCCATTCTTTGTGCCGGAGAAACCGGTGGGCTCCAGGCAAACACACAGGGTGGTACCGGTATCTACACCTACCTTTGGGAAAACGGCAGCTCCGATGCGCAACGCAGCGATCTCGCTTCCGGCAATTATTCCGTTACCGCGACCGATGCACACGGTTGCTCGGCGGTTCAACATTTTGACCTGAGCGAACCACCCACCCTGAGCCAATCGGCTACCGTAGATTCCATTTCCTGCAACAGCCTTGGCAATATCACCCTGTCCCCGCAAGGCGGCACCCAGCCCTATACCTTCAGCTGGAGCGACGTATCTGCGGGTATATCGAATTCGGGGCTTTCTGCCGGTGCATTTACCGTCACGACCACCGATGTAAACGGCTGCTCGATCACACAATCCTTTGTCCTGAACTCCGGCAACGCCCCGGCCCTGACAGATACTCTACTCACACCAGTGCGTTGTTTTGGAGAGAGCAACGGAGAGATTCAATTGAGTATTGACTATGGCATGCCACCGTATCAAGCCGGCTGGTCCAACGCCGGAACCGGCCTGACCCTGAGCGGACTCAGCGCCGGAACCTACACCGTCACGGTTACAGATGCTAATAACTGCACCCTGAGCGCCCAATTTGCCCTTGGACAACCGGCACTTTTGCAAGCCGGAATCCTTGCGATTGGTGCCGATACCTGCGGCCGGCACACCGGCGCCATCGACCTGAGTGCCGGCGGAGGCGTAGCGCCCTATCAATTCTTGTGGTCGGGCGGGCAACAGAGTGAAGACCTCGTTCAGGTGGCAGCAGGAACCTGGTCGCTTACCCTGACCGATGCCCGGGGATGCAGCGCGCAACAAACCACCGTTGTGTCGGCCGTGGAGATCAACCCGGTATTCGACCTCAGTGGCGGCAGCATTACCTGCGCCGTGCCGGCCGTGGCCATCGCAGTAACGCCCGCGCCAGGCGATTGGACTATCCGCTGGCAAACACCCACCGGCGGTATCCTGACCGGGGCCAACCAAACGGTGGGTACGCCGGGCGATTATTCCGTCACGGTCACGAACGCGGCCGGATGCTCCGCCGTGCAAAACCTGAACGTACCGGCCAATAACAGTATCCCGCAGGCATTGGCGGCCGCAGATCAAATCCTGATCCCCTGCGGCCAACAAACCGCGTTGCTTGACGGTTCGGCTTCGGCCGGCGGCCCCGAAATCGAAACACGCTGGTTCCGCCTGGAAAACGGCCAGTGGGGCTGGGATACCCTGGCACGTGTGGTGACGGTGTACCAGCCGGGCTTGTATCTGCTCCAGGTGCAGAACAAAAACACCGGTTGTACAGGCATCGACTCGGTGCAGGTTATTCAGGCCGCGGGTATCGATACCGTATCCTGGATGGCCGATTCGGTGTCTTGCTTCGGGCGGCAGGACGGCAGCATCCGGGTGAACCAGGTTACGGGCGGTACCCCACCCTTCCGGTATTCCATCGATAACCAGGTTTTTAGTACCGACCCAATATTCAATAACTTACCTGCGGGGGTTTATCCCTTACAGGTGCAGGACGCCGCCGGCTGCAGCTGGCAGACCGGTATAACAATCATCGAACCGGATTCTTTTACGGTTACTTTAACGGCTTCGGATACCACCCTCAACCTGGGTCAGAGCCTGCGCCTGCGTGCCACGATATTGCCGCCCGGAGCCCTGGTGACCGGCATCGAGTGGTTGCCGGCCGACCTGTTCGGCGCTTCGCAGGAACTCCAGCAACGGTTTAAACCCAGTGAAACGGCGTGGTACGAAATCCGCGTCAGCGACGCACAGGGCTGTACGGCCTCGGCGAATATCCTGGTGCGGGTTGCCCAAACGGGCGTGTACCTGCCCAACGCCATCCGGCCGGAAGGGCAGGCCGGTAACACCGTGTTCACGGTGTACGCCGGCGCCGATGTACGGCAGGTGCGCCTGCTCCGCCTCTACAACCGCTGGGGCGAACTCCTGTTTGAGCGCCGCGATTTCCTCCCTAATGACGAGAGTTTGGGCTGGGATGGCGTCTATCGGGGGCAAGCGGTGGAGGCCGGGGTGTATGTCTATCACCTGGTGGTGGAATTGGCTGATGGTGAAGAGATTAAGTTGACGGGGGATGTGACGGTGCTGCGATGAGGCAAATTTGGAAAATTTAAGATTGTACTTTACTTTTACGTCATCAAGCCGGTATCACATGAACCAAATGTTTCCCGTTTTATATCAGCCTGCTCCTTGCGTGAATCCGACCGGATTGGTTGGGATTTGCGCAATTATTTTTTTACGCGAACGGGAGCTGTGGCGATTGGGTGAAAATAGTTGGGTGGGTTGGGTTTATAGAAGTGGTGTATGCGTGGCTGGGGTTGACAAAGTGGAATTACCGGCCATGATGTGGCGGGAGTATTTGAAAATTGGTGGCATACATGCTAAAGAATGGGGGTAGCACAAAAGTTGGGTGTAATGACGAAAAAAGAAAACAATGGATAAAGAGGAACATAAAAAACATTTCAATAATCCGTGCTGGGTTACCTATTTAAATCCTTTTAGGATTATTGTTCCTGATGACGAAGAACCCTTGAAAGTTGAATTAGAAGAGGTTAATTCAAACACTTACAATCATGGAAAATTATGCAGAATCGTATCGAATTTATCTGTAACAAATTTTGATTACAAACTTTTAATTTGTTATGATGGCGCTTTAGCCATCCCAAAATATGGCAATTTTTCAGAAAAGGAAAAAGCAGTTGATTTATTTAACAATGTTTTTTGCGAATTGCTTTTAGGTGGTGTTGATTGTGAATGTATTGATAGAAGAGATTTAGTTAATGGACAACTGCACGAAAAGAGGGTAATTTGGCCAGTTGACTTTGGAAATAGTGCATCATCTCAAATGCATTCAAAATTGAGAATGAGGGTTAGTAGTAACTTAGATAGTATAATTCTGACAAACCCAAACTCCATTTATATAAGTGAATTTCTCGAAAAAGCATCAAGAGGAAAAGAGATTCTGGATTTCATTCCAAACCTTACTCCAAAATTTTTATTAAGAGGCGTAACCGAAATAAGATACAGAAATTGGGATTTAGTATTATCTAACTTATGGATCACAGTAGAGCAATTGATAGACTTTCTTTGGTATTCATGCTTCTTAGATGAAGAACAATATCATCCAATTAAATCAATAGATGGAAGAAAATATTCTTTAAAAAATGATAATAGAACATGGAGCACGTCAGTAAAACAAGAATTACTTTTTCAAATAGGGATTTTGGATGAAGAAATCATTTCGAACCTCCATCCAGCAAGGAAAGCAAGAAATAAACTCGTTCACGAAGGAAAAGGTGTTTCAGAAAGAGTTGCAACAGATTTAGTAATTGTGGTTGAATTATTACTAAAAAAAGTTACTCAAAAAGAAGAAATTGTATTATCAAAATACATTAACGAAACATGGGAATCAAGAATGGATAAGTCAAACTTCGACAAGGAGTACTTCGAAGATTGGAGAGAAAATTAAAAATCTATCCTTAACAAAACATAACGGCCATGCCCTTCTTTTGTTTGATATAAAGTTTAAAAAGACCGTTGGTTGTAACCAAGAAAATAGTAGTAATGAATCAAGTTGATGATTTTTACATAATTGAATCTTTAGGTAAAGATGACATAAAAGATGGAAAAATCTTTTATGACTCCCTAAAAACAATTAAAGGGTTTAAGCCCAAATTTTACGGTATTGATAATTTTACTCAATTAAAGAAAAGGTTAAATGAGTTCGCAGAATCAAATTATAAGTATTTACTGATCTCTACACATGGAGATGAGGAAAATCTTCACTTAATCAATGAATCAGTTAATTCTTATGATTTATTTGACATCGAGCTGAATCTAAAAAACAAGAGAATATTTATGTCTTCTTGCAGGGGAGGTTCATTCCTTATCGCTAAGTACTTTATAAAGAAAGGCGCTTATTCTGTAATCGGCACTCCTAAAGACCTTGACCAAATAGTTGCTGTTGCGATGTGGCCAACTATGCTACTTATGTTTGAAAGGTTAAATAACTTTGAAGTGAATTTTTCAGAGTTAGATAAGTCAATTAAACAAATTGTAGACATATATAGAATACCAATGCACTATTATTCATTTATTAGAAATGAAGATAAGATAAAAGAATACATATATGAATATGGAGAAAAAAGGAGGAGAACTGATTATGAAATATAACTACACCCAACAAAGGCTAAAACGGCAATAGGCTCTATTCGTCGCCTATTGCGTTTAGCCAGACCGTTACAAGCAACCCAAAAAACAGATATACACACAGTAGTGTCCGGTTAAAAGACTCAGATATTCAGGCAGTTATAAAATAACGGCTGTTGACTTTCGTAACAAATCAATGCCAACACTCCAGTATCAATTAATTTCAATCTATAGTAAGGTTGTCAAAAGTGTAGGCTTCCATTACCAAAACATGAGTTTTCACACCCAATTATATCAAATTCTATCAATTCAGGATAATCCATTTCAAATCGTTTAAATCAAATACCTTCATGAATAGATGATATTCAACGACTTACATCAATGTTTTAATTTCTTAACCGGACACTACTGATATACACAATAAAAAAGCATGATACGAATAATACATATTTCAGACTTGCATCTTGAGAAAGAAAGCCCATCTTTTGAAAAGACAGCAATCATAAATGCCCTAGTTACAGATTTAAAAAAACAAATTAATGAAAATACAATTTTGTTCTTTACTGGCGACTTAATTGATAAAGGAGCTTTTAACTTTACAGATAAGCCAAATGCTTTTTTTGCTTTTGAGAAAGTCTTCATTGCCCCAATACTCAACGAGAACCCAATCTTGAATGGAAAAATTTTTGTTGTTCCAGGAAATCATGACGTTTACAGAGATAAAATTGACAAATATTCTGAAAGTGGTCTAAAGTCCGAATTAGACAATGTAAAAGGGTTAGATGCTTTTATTGAATCAAATAGATTAAAATCAAAACATCTTGACAGACTTGAAGATTACAAAAGATGGGAAAACGATTTTTACAAAAGATATAACTCAAAAGAATCAACCAATTTTGAATTTTCTTACAAATTAACTCTTGGCGAATATAAAGTTGGAATTACATGCCTAAACTCGTCTTGGCTATGTAAAGATGAATTTGATAAAGAAAACCTTCTACTTGGAAAAAATCAAATTGAAAATTCTCTTTCAGAAATAATCGATTGCCAAGTTAAATTAGCACTATCTCATCACCCTTTAGAGTTTTTTAAAGAATTTGATAGGGAGGCATTAAAAACATCCATTTATCGCAATTATGACATCTTCTTTACAGGACATGTGCACGAATTAGCATCATCATATACGTCTGATTTATTGGGAAATATTTTTATCTCAATTGCTAATTCAACCATTGGTGATTTTCCTAAGGAAAGAAAATATGTAAACGGTTACACAATAGTTGACCTTGAGCCTAACCAGAAAATAGTAACTCATTACAGAAAATTTATTGAAACACATGGCAACTTTGTGCCAAATACGGATATTGGCACAGAGGACGGTAAAAAATCTTTTCCGATTTTAAAAGATGACAAACTCGAAGTTTTTGAAGCAAATCTAAAAATTATAAAAGGTATTGAAAGTAGGTTCTGTGAAAAATTAAATGATGACATCATAATGTCTTCAAGCAATACAAGTGTAAACTGCTCTATTGACAATTTATTCGTTGAGCCTACTATACTTAATAGTCCGCAAGGCAATCTAAAGGGACAAGATACGATAAGATACAGTATAGTGCATAATCCGGCGCAAAGTGGACAGCCATAGCCGGTGAAAGTGAACAGTAAACTCAGGGTCAAAAGCGGCCATTTTTCCGGAGCAAACTGAACACTTTTTTCAGATTGAATTTGGATTAAAAATCCGGCGCAAAGTGAAC
>CAUJEY010000304.1 GCA_963169325.1 Bacteroidota bacterium | reverse complement strand
TCCACCAACTGCTTTTCATCCGCGTTGAGCGGAAGATACGATTCGAAATGCTCGATGAGTCGATGCATGGTTAACTTGCTTTGTGATTGGTTTGATTTGTTTTCGGGAAAGATGCCCAAATGTAGATAACCTATTTGGGCGAGCCGCCGTTTCCGCTTGTTTTTGGCAGGCTGGCCAACGCGCTGTACCGGGCAACGGGGAAACGGTATTATAAGCAGCCGTTTTCGAAGGAGTTGATGGAAGGGCAGGGAGGGTGATCCGTACAACTTTCCGCCGGGTACAATTGAACCTTTTCTGTGTAACATCTGCGCAAACCCTTCTGTGTAACATCTGTGTGAAATAATCTAAGTCGGGCGCCGAATAATAGTAATTTCACACAGATGTTACGCAGAATGGGTGGCGCAGATATTACGCAGAAACCGGTAGCTATGTGGATCGCAATGGGAGAGTGTTTTTTGAGAAGTAAAAAACACTTAAGTTTGTAAAAACTTAAGCAAAAATTTAACCATGCCATTAGCCGGAAATACAACCCGCACCCTGATTTTAAACCTCCTCGCTCTTGCCTGTTTCACCGCTGACCTTTTTAGCCAAACGCTCCCGCTGCGGGTACTGCCCAAACCTGCCCGGGCATTGCTCGAAAACTTTGTACTGATTCCCGGGGGAGTATTCACAAAAAACGTGTACAACGGATTTGACAGCCTGCAATTCCAACTCCCGGCCACGGCGTCCGTGGATAGTTTCTACATGAGCCGTTTTGAAATAACGGTGGAAGAATACGTCCGCTTTTATGAAGAAACAGGCGACCCGCAGAATAAGTATGACCCGGCCGTATGGACGAAGGATTTTCCCTACTCCTACAACGAACCGATGACCCGTAATTATTATACCGTGCCGCCTTTCCGGCAGTATCCTGCCGTCGGGGTTAACTGGGCACAGGCCATGCGTTATTGTCAGTGGAAGGCGGAACAGGTCAATGCGCTGCTGGTAAATAGCGGTTATAAGGTGGACATCAGGCTGCCCGGCGATACGGAGTGGCAATATGCCGCTGTGGGGCCAGGCCCAATGGAAGAAAATGGCAAGGTCCGGGATGTCAATATTTTTCCATGGGATGGTGGGTTTTTAGCCCCGCATCCTTCAGGACAGGGTTTGCAACTGCCTTGCAACTCAGGCCCAATCAGAACACCTCAACAGTTTGATTTAACCGGCCACCCTTCCGATGGCGGCCTTTACACCGTGGCGGTCAACTCTTATGAGCCGAACAAATTCGGCCTCTACCAAATGGCCGGCAATGTGGCGGAGTGGACCAGGGACAATTATTCGGTAGATACCGATCGCCTGTTTTCGGCGCAGTTGAAGTTTCAGGATAAGCCGGAAGCGCTGAAACGGTACACCCCGGGTTTCCCTCCCGGCACATACGATGAGTATAAAATCGTCAAAGGCGGCTCCTGGGCAGATGAGCCGTTTTATATGCAAATCGGCGTCCTGAAAATTCAACATCCGGAGCGGGCGAGTTCAACGGTGGGTTTTCGGCCTGTGTTGCGTATTTACCGGGAATGAGCCTTTGGTTCCCAAAACAACCTTTTACATATCCGATACATCCTTTTACACCCAAAAAGCTGCCCGCGCCCGGCGAGCTTGCACCTTTGTCGCATGGTTTCACCAAACAAAAACAACATCATGCGTATCCACATCCTTGCTCTTTTACTCTTTTTTCAATCCCTCGTCGCTTGTCAGCAGCATCAGGGGGGAAGCCAACCAACGGCAGCAGCCAGCCTCGCGTCTCAGCCCCTCACCGAATTCCAGCAAACCCTGGATAGTCTCCCGACAGCCGGCCTCGCGTTTCAACCCCTCACCGACTTCCAGCAAATGTTGGAAAATGCCCCGGCAGCCAACATCGTTTTTCAATCCTCCGACGACGGGCAATCGTGGCAGGATGTCAGCACGGGGCTGCCGGCGAAGATAGCGGTCGGGCGTGTTTTTGCCGACGGCAACCAGGTCTATCTGGCCTCTGAAAGTGGTTTGTACTACCGAAGCGCCGCCCTTGTAGCCCCGGTATGGGCAAAGGAATTTTTCCCGGACGATAAAATCACCAATATTTTTCCCGGACAAAACGGGCTGTATGCCAGCATTTACAGCAGCGGTTTTTTTAAAGGATTACCCGGCACAGGTATTTGGATGTCCATGCACGATGCCCTGAAAGACAAAACCGTGCGCAGCGTTTTGGAAACCACCGACGGAATCGTTTTCGTGGGCTGCGAAAGCGGCCTCTACAAATCTGCCGACAGCGGGAACAGTTGGAAACAGGTGTTTGCCGAAACGGAGATCAACAGCCTTGCCATGTCGGGCGATGTACTGGTCTGTGGCATCACCGGCGGTATGCTGCGCTCCACCGACGGCGGCGAACACTGGGACCGGGTGATGACCGGGCAGGGCTCAGCCTATGGTACGAAACGTATCGAAGGCGGCTTCATCACTATCGCCGACGGCGGCCGTTGGCAGGATGGCAAGCCGAACAAGTTGTTCATTTCCACCGACGAAGGCAAAACCTGGCAGCGTATCGATACGGGGCTTCCGTTGGTTCGGGATATTCAAGATATCGTGCAGGCGGGCAATTACCTCTTTTGCAGCACCGATGCCGGTATTTTCCGCACGGCCGACAGCGGCAAAACATGGGAACTCGTGCGCGCCAGTACCCAGGAGAATGAAACGTTTAATTTGGCCGTCTCGGGCCGGATTGTTTATGCCGTACGGGTGTTCGGGTGTTGAAAAATTGGTCTTGTGGTTTATGGAGGCTGTCTAATAGATTCTCGCAGAAAATTTTCTTGCGACGATTTTTTTGTCTCCCGTAGTTTTCTTATTCTCCCGCAGATTTCTTCTTCTCCCGCAGATTTCTTCTTCTCCCGCAGATTTTTTTCTTTCGCTCGCAGATTTGTTTCTTTCTCCCGCAGATTACGCAGATTACCGCAGATTTTTTCTTTCGACAACATTTAAAAATCTGCGGTAATCTGCGAAATCTGCGGGAGAAGAAAAAAACTACGGGAGAAGAAAAAATCTGCGGGAGAAGAAAAAATCTGCGGGAGAAGAAAAAACTGCGGGAGAAGAAAAAAACTGCGGGATCCGGCTAAATAACGACTGACCAACATCACCCTCCCCACTGCCTGCCGTCACCCATCAAAATTGCCCACAGGCTTAGGTTGCGCCCCGAATTGAGGTTGCCAAAAGCGCCTCCGAATTGAGCACAACCATGCCTGACTTCCGCACTGATCTTACCGCGCCGATCGACCTCGGCGCCCACGCCGAGGGTACCGGCGCCCGCCGCACCCGGCGGCCCGTTTACGAAGATTTTCTTCCCCCCTGCAACAATGCCTGCCCTGCCGGCGAAAACATACAAGCCTGGCTGGGGCTTGCCCAGGCCGGGCAATACCACGAAGCCTGGCAAAAACTCATCGAAGAAAACCCGATGCCGGCCATTCACGGCCGCGTGTGCTACCACCCCTGCGAGGATGGCTGCAACCGGGCTTTCGTCGACAGCTCAGTCAGCATCCACGCCGTAGAGCGTTTTTTGGGCGATAAAGCCATTGAAGAAGGTTGGAAAGTACAATTCCGCCCCAAACCCGGCGGCAAACGGGTGCTCGTCGTAGGCGCAGGCCCCAGCGGCTTGTCGGCAGCCTACCACCTCGCCCGCATGGGTCATGCGGTGGAAGTATTCGAAGCCGGACCCATGGCCGGCGGTATGATGCACTTCGGTATTCCGGCCTACCGGTTGCCGCGCAACATCATCGCCGCCGAGGTGCAGCGCATCGAAGAGATGGGCGTAAAATTTCGCTTCGACTACAAGGTGGAAGACCTGATCGCTGAAAAAGAAGCCGGCCGTTTTGATGCCGTGTTTGTAGCCGTAGGCGCCCATATTGGTAAAAAAACCGCCATTCCTGCCCGCGATGCCGGCCAGATTCTCGATGCCGTCAGTTTCCTCCGCGAGGTGGAAATGGGCAACGCGCCCAAGATCGGCCGCCGCGTGGCTATCTACGGCGGGGGCAACACGGCCATGGACGCCGCGCGTATCGCCAAACGCCTCGGCGCCGACGAAGCCCTCATCATCTACCGCCGCGACCGCGAAAATATGCCCGCCCACGACTTCGAGGCCGACGAGGCCCTGGCCGAAGGCGTCAAAATCCACTGGCTGCGCACCATCAAATCCATCGACCAAACTTCTTTCACCGTAGAGGTCATGCGCGTCGAAAACGGCAAACCCGTCCCCACCGGCGAATTTGAAACCCTGGAGGCCGACGCGCTCATCCTGGCGCTCGGACAGGATACCGATACCGGATTCCTTCGCCCCGTGCCGGGCATCGAATTTAAAGACGACGGCACCGTGGTCGTCGGCGCCGATATGATGACCGGCTCGCCCGGTATTTTCGCCGGCGGCGATATGGTTCCCAGCGATCGCACGGTGACCATCGCTGTGGGACACGGCAAAAAAGCCGCCCGCTACATCGACGGCTATCTGCGCGCCACGCCATATAGCAAACCGGAGAAACATCAGATCGTGGGCTTCGAAGGCCTGCACGTGTGGTTCCAGACCCACGCCCCGCAACGGGAACAACCCCACCTGTCGGCCGAAGAAGCGGCCCGGGTATTCGACGAAGTGGTGGCCGGCCTGAGCGAACCCGCCGCCCGCTACGAAGCGCAACGTTGCCTCTCCTGCGGCAACTGCTTCGAATGCGACGGCTGCTACGGCGCCTGCCCGGAAGACGCCATTATCAAACTCGGCCCCGGACAACGATATAAATTCAATTACGATCTATGCACCGGCTGCGCTACCTGCTACGAGCAGTGCCCGTGCCATGCGATAGAAATGATTCCTGAACAATAAGCATCATGGCTGATCAAAAAAATATTTTAACGCTCGACGGCAACGAAGCCTGCGCTTATGTGGCCTACCGGGTCAACGAAGTCTGCGCCATTTACCCCATCACGCCCTCCTCTACCATGGCCGAATGGGCTGACGAATGGTCGGCAAAAGGCATCACCAATATTTGGGGTAACATACCCGACGTAGTGGAAATGCAAAGTGAAGGCGGCGCGGCGGGTACCGTACATGGCGCCTTGCAATCCGGCGCCCTCACCACCACGTTCACAGCCTCCCAGGGCTTGATGCTGATGTTGCCCAATATGTACAAAATCGCCGGCGAACTCACGGCGGCGGTGTTCCATATTGCGGCGCGCTCGCTGGCAGCACAGGCCTTGTCTATTTTCGGCGACCACCAGGACGTGATGGCGGCCCGCAGCACGGGTTTTGCCCTGTTGTCGTCGGCCGGCGTGCAGGAAGCGCACGATTTCGCGCTCATCGCCCAGGCGGCTACGCTGGAAAGCCGGATTCCGTTTATCCACTTTTTCGACGGCTTCCGCACCTCGCACGAAGTGAGCAAGATTTTCCTGCTGTCCGATGCGGACATACGGGCCATGATCGACGATGAACTCGTGCTGGCCCACCGCCGTCGCGCACTCAACCCCGACCACCCCTTTATCCGCGGTACCGCCCAAAACCCCGACGTGTACTTTCAGGGCCGCGAAACGGTCAATCCGTTTTACGACAAAACGCCGGGCATCGTGCAGGCGCAAATGGATAAATTCGCCAAACTCACCGGACGGCAATACCGGATTTTTGAATATTCCGGCGCACCCGACGCCGAGCGGGTGGTCATCCTGATGGGTTCGGGCGGTGAAACAGCCGAAGAAACGGCCAAGGCCCTGAACCAAAATGGCGAAAAGACGGGTGTGCTGCAAGTCCGCCTGTACCGGCCGTTTTCGATCCGGTATTTGCTGGAAGCCCTCCCGCCAACGGTGCGGGCCATTGCCGTGCTCGACCGCACAAAAGAACCGGGCGCCACGGGTGAACCGCTGTACCAGGATGTCGTGGCCGCCTTTATGGAGGCGCATAACGAAGGCCAGATGGCCACCCTGCCGCGTATTATTGGCGGCCGTTACGGCCTGTCGTCCAAAGAATTTACGCCGGCTATGGTAAAGGCCGTTTTTGACGAATTGAAAAAACCGCAACCGAAAAACCATTTTACCGTGGGTATCCGCGACGACGTAGGGCACACGAGCCTGGACTATGATCCGGAATTTTACCTCGACGAGTCCAACTGGCGGCAGGCCCTGTTTTTCGGACTGGGCGCCGACGGTACCGTGGGGGCAAATAAAAACAGCATCAAGATCATCGGCGAAAATACCGACCTGTTCGCACAGGGGTATTTTGTGTACGATTCCAAAAAATCCGGCGCCCGCACCGTGTCGCACCTGCGTTTCGGCCCGCAACCGATCCGCGCGCCGTACCTGATTCGAAAAGCCGATTTTATCGCCTGCCACCAGTTCAATTTTGTGGAAAAGGGCGATATGCTTTCCTGGGCAAAACCCGGCGCTACTTTCCTGCTGAACAGCACCTTCGGCCCCGAATCAGTGTGGGACGAGCTACCCCGGCCGGTACAGGAAGCCGTTTTGGAAAAAGGGATAAAATTATATGTGATCGACGCCAACGCCGTGGCCCGCGAAACGGGTATGGCCGGGCGGATCAACACGATCATGCAAACCTGCTTTTTTGCCCTCTCGGGGGTATTGCCCCGCGAAGAGGCTATTGCGCAGATCAAAAAGGCTATTGAAAAAACGTATTATAAAAAAGGCAAGGCGATGATCCAGCAGAATTTCCACGCAGTGGATCAAACGCTGGGCAATCTCCACGAAGTACCGGCGCCGACGCGGGCGACTAATCAGAACAATTTCCCACCCGTGGTGCCTGCGGAGGCGCCGGATTTTATCCAACAAGTTACCGCATCCATGATGTCGGGCCATGGCGACGATCTGCCGGTGAGCGCGATGCCCGTAGACGGCACTTATCCCAGCGGCACCACCAAATGGGAAAAACGCAACATTGCCGACGTGGTACCGGTCTGGGAGCCCGACCTGTGTATCCAATGCGGCAATTGTAGTTTCGTATGCCCGCACAGCGTCATCCGGGCCAAATACTATCACGACGACTATCTCGAGCAAGCGCCTTCGGGGTTCAAATCCGCCCCGATCAATGCGCGTGGTTTTCCGGAAACGAAGTTTACGCTCGAGGTATATGTGGAAGACTGTACCGGATGTACGCTGTGTGTGGAAGTTTGTCCGGCAACCAGCCTGACCGACCGAAGCAAAAAAGCCATCAATATGGCGAACAAAATGCCGCTGATGGACTCGGCACGCGAGAATATGGCGTTTTTTGAAACCCTGCCGATGAACGACCGCGCCGCGGTAAACTTCTCCACGGTACATGGCATCCAGTTCCTCGAACCGCTGTTTGAGTTTTCAGGCGCCTGCGCCGGCTGCGGCGAAACGCCGTATATCAAACTACTGACCCAGCTCTTTGGCGACCGCCTGCTGGTGGCCAACGCTACCGGCTGCTCCTCGATCTATGGTGGCAATTTGCCCACCACGCCCTGGTCGATGAACAAAGACGGCCAGGGGCCGGCCTGGTCGAACTCGTTGTTTGAAGACAACGCCGAATTCGGGTTGGGCATGCGGGTGTCTACCGACAAACAACTCGGTATTGCCCGCGATTTATTGCAAAAAATGGAACAACAAATTGGCGCCGACCTCGCAGCCGCAATACTCCTGGCGCCGCAGGGCACCGAATCGGAAATCGTGGCCCAACGCCGGCGGGTGGATGAGCTGCGGGAACGTTTGTCCAACATCAAGTCGCCCGAAGCCCAGCACCTGCTTTCCGTAGCCGACCAACTGGTGCGCCGCAGCGTGTGGCTCGTAGGTGGCGACGGCTGGGCCTACGACATCGGTTCCGGTGGACTGGACCACGTGCTGGCCAGCGGCCGCAACGTGAACGTGCTGGTGCTCGATACGGAGGTGTATTCCAACACCGGCGGACAATCGTCGAAAGCCACGCCCACGGCGGCCACGGCCAAATTCGCCTCCGCCGGCAAACGGGTGGGCAAAAAAGACCTGGCGCTGCAAGCCATTTCCTACGGCAATGTATATGTAGCGCAGGTAGCCATGGGCGCCAACCCTCAACAAACGCTATTGGCTATGCGTGAAGCCGAGGCTTACGACGGGCCGTCCATCATCCTCGCCTATTCGCACTGCATCGCCCACGGCATCGACATGGAAAAAGGCCTGACCCAGCAAAAACTGGCTGCCAGCAGTGGCTACTGGCCCCTCATCCGATACAACCCTGCCCTGCGCAAAGCCGGCAACAATCCGTTCGTGCTCGATTCGCCGCGCCCTGTAATCGGCCTGCGCGAATACGCCTACAACGAACTGCGGTACAAAATTCTCACGCGCACCAATCCCGAAGAAGCCGAACGCCTCATGCAACTGGCGCAGGAACTGGTGGATTTGCGCTGGAGAACGTATGAAGAAATGGCTACACACTCGGCGAAGGAGTTTTCGCCGGTAGCGTAAGAGGGTTTGGGGGTTTAGGGGTTTGGAGGTTTAGGGTTTAGGGTTTAGGGGTTTGGAGGTTTAGGGTTTGGGGGTTTA
>CAUJEY010000303.1 GCA_963169325.1 Bacteroidota bacterium | reverse complement strand
CCATAAACCGGCCATCAGCTGTACCCCGACCGGCATGCCGTTTTCCGGATGCCGGCCGGCCGGTATGGCCATTGCCGGTACCCCGGCCAGATTGGCCTGCACGGTGAAAATATCGGCTAAATACATGGCTACCGGATCGTCTGATTTTTCACCAAAACGCCAGGCCACCGACGGCGTGACAGGCATAAGGATAAAATCATAATTCCGCAAAATATCCAAGGTGCGTTCCTGTATCAGGCGGCGTACCTGTTGGGCTTTGCCGTAGTAGGCATCGTAGTAGCCGCTGCTGAGCACGAAGGTGCCGAGCAAAATGCGGCGTTTTACTTCGTCGCTGAAGCCCTCCGTACGGGAGCGAAAGTAAGTTTCCTCCAGATTGCCGGCATTAGGCGAGCGGTATCCGAAGCGAATACCATCGTAGCGCGCCAGATTGCCGGAAGCCTCGGCCGTGGTCAGTACGTAGTAGGTGGGTATGATAAAATCCAGCAAATCAAAAGATACCGGTTCCACAGTATGGCCGGCAGCACGGAGATTTTCCATAAAATTCAGGGTGACTGCGCGAACGCCGGCGTCCATTCCCTCGCTTTCCAGGGCCTGTGGAAAATAGGCGATTTTTACCTGCCGCACCATTTCTGGCGCTGCATCCACCGCATTCCGCCCCGAGTCCCCGGAATATTCCGCAATTCCGGCGGTGCTGTCGTATTCATCGGGTCCGGCGGTCACTTCCAGAAAGCGGGCGATATCTTCCGGGTTGTTTGCCAGAAAACCGATTTGATCGAACGACGAACCATAAGCGATCAGGCCGTGTCTGGAAATACGTCCGTAGGTGGGTTTCAGACCCCAAAGTCCGCAAAATGCGGCGGGCTGGCGGATGGAGCCGCCGGTATCGCTGCCCAGGGCCACGAGGCAGGCGCCGGTTTGCAGGGCTACCGCAGCGCCGCCGGACGAACCGCCCGACACCCGCTCCGGATCGATGGCATTGTGCACGGGGCCGTACACGGAATTTTCGTTGGAGGAACCCATCCCGAATTGGTCGCAATTCGTCCGCCCGATGATGATAACATCTTCGGCCAGCATCCGCTCGACAGCCGTGGCGGAATACAGTGAGGTGAAACCCTCCAATATTTTGGACGCGGCAGAGACCCGGTGGCCGGCATAACAAATATTATCCTTCAAACTGACCACGGCGCCGAACAGGCGGCCCATTTTGGTGGACGGTGAATCGCCCTGCGCCTGGAAACCGGCAATACGCGCATCCAGCGCGTCTGCCTGCGCTAACGCTTCCTCGGGCCATACTTCCACCCAGGCATTGAGGTGTCGCGTTTTTTCAATTTGGGATAAATAATGCTCCACCAGCGCACGGCAGGTAATTTCACCGTTCAGCAGGGCGGATTGAATAGCGGAAAGAGATGAATATTTGAGCATAGACTACAAAGGACGGGAGAATTCCGGTTTGCCGTGTTCCTTCTTTCTTTTTCCCTGTACTTTTGCCGGAGCACAAAACCCGAACCATTCGATTTTATGATAAAAAGTTGTTTGATCTTATCTTTTTGGGGCTGTATTTGCGTCGCCGCAATTGCCCAACCGGACGATATCCCCTTTGCGCAGCCGGGAAAATGTTACGCCAAGTGTTTTACTCCCGATAAATATGAAACGGTGACGGAGCAGGTTGTTCTCCGGGAAGCATCGGAAGAGGCCAAAGCGGTGCAGGCGCAGTTTGAAACCATAACGGCTTATGTGGTGGCAAAGGAGGCCTCCACCCGGTTTGCGGTGGAACCTGCCCAATTTGAAACGGTGACGGAAAAAATTATGGTGGCGCCGCCGGGCAAACGTTTGCCGGCATCGTCCTACGATACGGTCCGGGAAGTGATTGTCATCAGGCCCGAAACCCGGCAGTACACGGTAACGGAAGCCGTATTCGAGCCGGGTAGCGCCCCTGTCGTCACGGAGGATGCCTACACAGTGCTGGAGGTATTGCCACAGCAATACACGTTCATCCCGGATGTGGTAGAAATCCGGGCGGCATCTACGCGGTGGGTACGCAAAAAGGCCGACCGCGATTGCCTCGGCGCCGATCCGGAAGATTGTTTTGTGTGGTGTTTGGTGGAAACGCCGGCGCAATACGTGGAATTTACCAAAAAGGAACTCGCCGGCTGCGGTAGCGAAGGGGCCGATGACTGTGTGCAAACAACCTTTGTCGCTCCCAAAACAACCGATATGGCCGTACTTAAAGTAAAAAAACCGGCCGCTGCGCTGGAATCTGTGATACCTGCAGAAACCAAAACGATCAGCAAACTAGTCTTAAAATCTTCCGCTCCCGCTCCGCAAGGCGACGAGCCGGCGGAATTCATAACCGTCACGAAACAAGTCCTGAAACGCCCGGCCCGCGTTCGGGAGGAATATGTGCCGGCGGAATACAAGCCCATACAACGTAAGGCGTTGAAAAGCCCGGCAACGGTCGTCTACGAGCCGGTTCCGGCGGAATATGCCCCTGTGGTGAAAAGAAAATTAGTGCGTAAAGGCGGGTTCTCCCAATGGCGGGAAATTGTTTGCGGTGAAAAAATTACCGGCTACACCGTCCGGCAAATACAGGAAGCCCTCAAAGCGCTCGGCTATTTTAAAGGCGCGCCCGAACCCAACCTGGGCGCCCGCACCAAAGCCGCCCTTGCCGAGTTTCAAAAAGACCGGGATTTGCCTGCCGACGGTAACATCGATATCGAAACGCTGCAAGCATTGGGGATTAGTTATTAAGGTTGTCGATTGGTTGGTTTGAACGCTCCCCGCATCAAATCAACGAATCAACGAATCATCCCTCCCGCATTTTCTTTATGTTAAATACGCCCGCCGATATGGCAGTACTGCCTTTCTTTTCGGAAAATTTGCACGGTTTTTGACAACAGAATAACCAATGCATAATCCGTTCAGGGACGACGTTTTGACATAATGTATTTATTTTATACATTTGTTGCCTGTTTTACTGCACGTTAAGCGTAAACAACCTACACCAAATAACATACATGGATTCCGGTCTTACCCAGTACATGGTGGTTTTTTCCTTACCGCAACCACTGAGCGAAGAGTTTATCAGCCGCATTCCGCAGCAGCGCCAGGCAGTAAATAAATTATTGCAAGAAGGAAAAATTCTGAATTACGCGCTTTCCCTCGAAAACTCGAAACTTTGGGCCGCTTTCTGTGCCCACTCCGAAGCCGAACTGATGGAGCTCGTCTCTTCCCTCCCCCTGACGCGGTATATGAAGGTACACGTCAGCGAACTGATGTTTTTTCATTCGGCACAGCCTTTCGCCCCGGCTTTTTCTGTGAACTAGCGATAACGATCTGAAGATTTCGGGATTAATGTTCCGGTGCGCTGCTTCGTCGTCCGCACCCGGGATTTCCTGTTTTCCGGTTATCTCTTTTTCGAAGACGGATTCTCAAGCCCTGCATTACATTTGCAGGACTACAGGCGTTTACATAAAACATACCGGGATGAAAACACTACTTTTTTTTGCATTTTCGCTTTCGCAATTATTTTTGATATCGTCCCGCCTTCCGGCGCAAAACGACTCTTTACGAAATATTTTCAGCCGCCTTCAACAATTTGACCCACTGGACGTGGTGATCGAGACCGATATTAAACAGTTGAAGTCGGAAGCAGGCGCCGAAAAAAAGTGGCAAAGTGGCGTTTTTAAAATAATGAAAGATAAAACGGTTGTCTTCGAACAAAAAATTCAGGTATCCGCCCGGGGCAACATGCGCAGAAAAACCTGCGATTTTCCACCGGTAAAAATCCGGTTTTACGAAGGCGATTTGGAAAACGACAGTATTGAAGACATTAATGCGCTAAAATTAGTGATTGGTTGCCGAAATTCGAATGTCGACGACCAACTGGTACTGAAAGAATGCCTTACCTATAAATTGTACAACCTGTTTACCGAAGAAAGTTTCCGGGTTAAGGAGGCCTCCGTGCGTATCCAAACGCCCGGAAAGAAAAAAGGCGGGCTGGTGAGCACGGCCTTCTTTATTGAAAGCGAGCAGGAACTGGCGACCAGGCTTGGCGGCCGGCCCGTAAAACCCCGTATCATCAGCCCCAAAGGTTTAGATTCTATTGCTTACGACCGTATGTGCCTGTTCCAGTTCATGATCGGCAACACCGATTGGGGCGCCTACACCCGGCATAATATGAAAGTAATCGGATTTAAAGGCCGGCCGGCCATTGCGGTGCCGTACGATTTCGATTACAGCGGCCTGGTTGCCGCCGACTACGCGATACCCTCCAAAGACCTGCCGCTTCAGAATGTACAGGAGCGGTATTACCTGGGCCTTTGCCGTACTGCCGCCAGTTACAATCAACTGTGCAAGGAATTTTTAGCCAAAAAGCCGGAAGTACTGGACCTTTGTAATAAGGCGGCAAATATCGAAAAAGCCAATCGCAGGCAAATGCAGGATTACTTGAAAGAATTTTTCAGCATCATCGAAGACCCCCGAAAGGCGCAAAAATTAATCCTGGAAAACTGCGACAAACGCATCCGGAAAGACACTAAAGAAGAGTAAATGGAAAATTGGGAACTTGATTTTGAGTGGTTGCGGGTGCAACACATCGTAAAAGACTCCATGCGGCGCGATACGCTGCCCGACCTGAATACCGTGCTGCTGCTGATTGGCATACAGGAATTGGGCCGCTGGAAAAAGAATTTCAGCAAAGAAGAAAAACAAGACCTGATGCACATTGCCGTGTGCCGGCTGCTGGGATACGACGACTATTTCGAATTCGTGGGGCGCGACGAAGACGGCTGGCCGCATTGGCGACAGGTGCGGGAAATGTCTTCACAGCCGGTTGTCGAACAGGAGCGAATGCTAAAAATACATGCCGTACGGTATTTTAAAGAATTGGAGGCGGAGACGGAGTGAGTGCGGTCATCGCAACAACGTCAAATTGCCGGCTTTTACCCGTTCAACACCGTCGCACCGGTATCGAAGCCGGTACAGGAAAACGCCGGGGTTGAGCAGTTTGCCCTGAAAAGTGCCGTCCCAGGTATCCAGTGCTGTTTCCGCCGCAAAAACTCGCCCACCCCATCGATCGAACACTTCGAAAGTGATAAATTCGTCCACATTATATGGGTTACTGATGCCAAAAAAGTCATTTCGGCCCATGGAAGCGCTCGGTGTAAACGCATTGGGGATAAATATTTTATTACAATCAAGGGTATCCGGGTCGATCACCTTTACTAATAGAGTATCAGAAGCCGTGCAACCCTGGTAGATGAATTTTACCTGATAGGTAGTCGTCAGGGTAGGTGTTGCAATGGGGTTGGGAATGGAAATATCGGCGATACTACCGTCGGCCGGCGACCATTGGAAATTTTGGGCGCAAGTTTCCGAAGTGACCATTTGTATCGAATTACCGAGGTAAAGCAGGGTATCGCCGTTCAGAATTTTGTCCGCTTTCAGGTCAATCACGTTGATATCTTCGGGCTTCAGGGCTCTGCTGTAAATCCGGATTTCGTCCATATCGCCCTTATAGCTTTTGTCGAGCGTACAAATAGGCTCGCCCACTTTGAGTACCGCGTTGGAGGTCAGATCGATACGCGCGGCGGAGGATTTTGAATCCTGCAAAACCCCGCTGATGTAGATCGAGTAGACGGTATTGCTGCGCACCAGCGTGACGTATTGCCAGCAAGCCGTGGGATCAAGATCGGCCGTGACCGACACAAAAAGCGTGTCGTTTTGGCTGAGTCCCGACGATATTTTTTTGCTTTTAGGATTAAACCGCACCCAAAAAGCGCGTTGGGTATTGCAGTTTTCCTGTTTGGAAAACAATACCTGCGAGCCGCCTTCATTTGCGGCAACGGGAGTCGGTTTAAAATAAAAACTCACCGTGAAGTCGCTCGTGGTAAATACATCACTCAGCGGGCCCACAAAAAATATGGCATCGCCGTCGCCATCGAAATTCATGGCCGAGTCGCGTACGCCGCAAACACAGGAGATATCGTCGATGAGCGCTCCGCTGGAGCCGTTGCCGCTTTCATCGGAGGCTTTGCAACCATTGAACGGGAAAAAAGCCACCAGTTTTTCAGCAGGGTTTTGCGCCGAAAGCGCCAGTTGAAAGCAGCAGAAAAGAATAAGTGAAAAAAGTCGCATTCGTAATCGAATTTTTTGGACAAATAAACGCCTGTAAACCGGGGAAAGTATGCCAGAATCAGCGTTCCCGGTATTAAGGCATGTTGGGGTTAAATTTGAAATCGTACCAGGTCGGCAAATTGCCGTACCCGTTTTTGGATCATAGCGGGCGTGAGGCCCTGAAGATTTTCGATACTGAATTTTTCAACACAAAAAGAAGCCATGGCCGAGCCGTAAATGATAGCCAGCCGCATATTCGGCATGCTGATGTCGCCGGTTTTGGCCAGCCAACCCATAAAACCGCCGGCAAAAGTGTCGCCGGCGCCAGTGGGGTCTATGACTTCGGCTAACGGCAGGGCGGGTGCAAAAAACACTTCGCCGCGGTGAAACAGCAACGCCCCGTGCTCGCCTTTTTTAATGACTAAAAACCGGGGACCCATCTTGTGGATCACCTTGGCGGCTTTTACCAAGGAATGCTCGCCCGAAAGTTGCCGGGCTTCTTCATCGTTGATCGTCAGAATGTCCACCTTTTTCATCACTTTCAGCAAATCGGACATGGCCGAATCCATCCAGAAATTCATGGTATCCATGGCGATCAGTTTGGGCCGGCGCTTGAGCTGAGCCAGCACGCGCATCTGCACTTGCGGGGTAAGGTTGCCGAGCATCAGGAATTCGGGCTCCTTGTAGGATTTGGGCAACACGGGGTCGAAAGTAGCCAGCACGTTGAGTTGGGTATCCAGGGTATCGCGGGTATTGAAGTCGCGGTAATATTTTCCGGCCCAGAAAAACGATTTTTCGTCGGGGCGGATTTGCAGGCCCTCCAGGTCGACGCCGCGGCGTTTCAGGTATTCCAGCATTTCGACGGGGAAATCGCCGCCCACGACCGAAACGATGCGAACCGGTTTGACAAAATAGGAGGCAGCCAGTGAAATGTACGTGCAGGCGCCGCCGATCACTTTTTCGGCGCGTCCAAAAGGGGTTTCAATATCGTCGAAAGCGACGGTTCCTACGGCAACTAAACTCATGTTTTTTATTCGTATCTGGTGATGATGGTTGTATAAAGCGGCCGCAAAGATGCGGCTTTATCCCGGAATGGAAAAACCATGTACTTTTACAACCCAAATTGGCTTCACGCTGTTTTTTTCGTTAAGGAATCGACTATGTTTATTGAAGTTTTTAAAAGCAAAATCCACCGCGTGCGCGTCACGCAGGCCGATCTGAACTACATTGGCAGTATCACCATCGACGAAGAATTGCTGGAGGCGGCCAATATTGCGGAAGGCGAAAAAGTGCAGATCGTCAACAACAACAACGGCGCCCGCCTGGAAACCTACACCATCCGCGGCGAACGCGGCAGTGGCGTCATTTGCCTGAATGGCGCCGCCGCCCGCATGGTGCAGGTGGGCGATATCGTCATCATCATTTCTTATGCCCTGATGACGCCGGAGGAAGCGAAAGCCCACCGGCCGATTACGCTTTTCCCGGATGATAATAACCGGTTGGTGAAGGGAAAATCAAATCTCTGAAAGCGGGCGAGCACTATGACGTACGGTCAGTATCTCAACTACGCCATGCCCAGTGAGTGAATACACGACCCGGTATTGGCGCACCACCAATTCGCGGATTGTTGCAATATTGAGTTCAGGAACGACGCGCCCCAATGCAGGAAATTGTTCGAGCAGAAAAACCCGGTTGATGATTTCTTCAGTGATGGTTTCCGCTCGGGTATCTGAAAATGCGGACAAATTTTCAAAAATGGCGTACAAATCATCCGTAGCCCGACGTGTCCAGACTACTTTTTGCGCCATGATTCAAAGCGTTTTTTCACTTCCTCATGGCTGACAAGCGGTTCATCGCCGGCAGTCGACAATCCCTCCCGAATTCCTTCGAGCAGTTGTAAACGCTCCAGCAACTCATCGTAGGACAGTTGTTCCAACGATTCGCCCGGCGGAATATCGCCTTCTGCTGCGGCCGAATCCCGTATCTCCTGCACAATGGCGTGGTATTTAAGACGCAAGACATACAGCAGGACATCCGTTTGATCCGATGCGGAAAGGCCGTTGATAGATGTTTTGACTTGTTCGACGGTGTTCATAGTAGGCACAAATTATCTTTACAAAAGTAGCAATTTGGCTGAAATTTTGGAAGAATTATACGGAAAACTTATTGTTTCGCCCCTTCCACCATATCGCCCCCACAGCGATTATCAGCAGCCCGATTGCCAGCCCAAACCGCATGGACCGGTCTTTTTTTTCCTCCACCACTTTCGACCAATACAACGGATTTGGGAACCCCGGCGACCCCGTCCCCCGGTGAATAGCCCAGTTGCCGGCGTCGGCGTTGTCGAGCGTGGGCATCAGCAGGTCGATGGTAAACGCTCCGTCGGGCGGGTCGATGTGATACACGACGCTGTCTACTGCGGCGCCATCGGCGGCTACAAGCGCCAGCCGTTCGTTGTTTTTATCCATACCGAAACGAAAATCTCCGGCAAGCAGGGCCTTGTGCGGAAACTGCTGCCGAAACGCGGCGGAATCCTGGCACAATACCAGGTACCCTTTCGGCGGAATGACGGCGTCGGGTATCGTCCACTCGTGGCGCCGGTCGCTGAGTGTCCAGCCTTCTAATTGTACCGGATTTTTCGAGGCATTGTACAGTTCAATCCAGTCGCCCGACTTTTGCCCGGCAGGGCTGATTTCGTTGATAAACACCTGGTCGTTCAACGGATGTACGTGCGGCTCGAAACGCGGGCGCAGACGGAGTGTGGCGCCGGGCACTAAATAAAGCCGCAGCAGGCGCTCCTCACGCTCCACTCCTTCCCAACCCACAAAACGATACCCAAAGCCCGGCACGGCCATGACGGTTACGGGGATTTTTTCAAAATAGGTTCCCCGGAAACCGCCGGCGCCCGTATTTATACAATTATTGACGACCACGTTGCCACCTTCGGCGGGCTCAATTTCGAGGCGCGCGGGAGCGCCGGTGTCGAAATGCCGGCTCAGGCAGCCGCGCAGGAAGTCGGGGCGTTTTTCAGCAAATTCGCGCAACAGCGCTACCTGCCGCTGCCATTCCGCCCCCGACTGGCGCCAGCGTTGCAGGTGCCTCGGCATTTCAGGACCCAGCGCGCGCTCGAACCAGCTGATTTCAGCCAGTACTTGTTCCGGGGAGAAACTCGTGTTGAGCCGGTCGCAAAGCCGGTTGATGAATTGCCGTTTGAACTCCTTGTTTTTTAGCAAACTGCGCAACAGAAAAGTACTCCACGGCGGGTTGGGCCAGTTGGGGCCTTCCGGATCGGTGAAAAACTGAACGGCATCGTGTTGCCAGGCCTGGTTGTTGTAAAGTCCGAAGCCCCAGTCGGTGTCGAACAGGATCCAGCGCCAGCGCCCGCCCGGCCTGCGCGGCCGCCAATAACGGACATTGCCGCCGGCGTCGGTGTTGTCGCAATAGATCTGGGCTACGGTGTAATCGATGAAGTTGTCCACATCCATCTGGCTTTGAATCCAGGCATAGTGTCCGGGCTCGGCCAGGTCGTGCTCATTCATATATTTGAGCATGCGCTGGTAGTGGCGTCCGCTGCCCTGGCGCACGTTGCGCTGGTGTTCCATGAGGTCGATGGAGTCGCGGTCCACGTCGGAATGGTCTTCCAGGAAGCGGGCATTGATTTTTTCGCGGATATGGTACAGGCCCCAATAGCGGCCGTTGAGGTAGAGCAGGGCGGGGCGGAAGGCTTGTTTTTCCATATCCCAGCCGTCGGTGAGGCGGTTCATCAGTTCATCGCGGAAGTGGGCGCCGTTCCAGTCGCTGCCGCCGTTACGCAGCACGAGGTAGCGGAATTTTTTCGGCGCATTCGCGCCAAAAATGCGGTGGCGGAAAAACTTTTTGCCGTAGCGGTCACGGGCAACCAGCACGATACTTTTTTGCGGATAAATACGGCTGTACCCACCGAACAGGCGCATCCCGGCGCCGCTATTGAACACACATGTTTTGTCGGCCTCGAATATTTCCACGTTGCAACTGAACTCCCGTCGCGTCCAGAAGTTGGCGCCGGGTTTATGCACAAAAGCCGAATCGGCCCCCAGGCCGTCCATCATAATGCCGGTTTCCGGGTTAAACAGCAACCCCGGCGCAATACTGACCGAGATGACGGGAAGATCAGTGGGCGGTTCATTGATAAAATAGGTTTTGGCAAAGGGCCTGCCTGAGATGTTGCCGCGCCGCGCCATCGCCCGGATAACGGCAGTATTGGCTACGGTAAACGGACCCGTGTACCGGATAGAGCGGGTGGTCGGGTAAGTGCCGTCGGTGGTGTAATAAATGGTCGCCCCCCCGCCCTCCAGTGCCACGGAGAGCGGCTGCCGGTAAAACCCACCCGGTTGTGAAAACCGGACGACTAACGGTTTTTCTTCCGGCGGCGTTTTTTGCGCGTTGAGCGCCGGCGCCGCGATCAGGAAGATCAATAAAAAAACAAACGTTTTCGGCACTGCTGTGTGGTTGTTCTTAGGAAAACTCGTTTGCAAAGGTAAACGAATTCAGCAGTGAATTGATTATCAGGGGCTAATACCGTTTCGGATCAAAAGCCGCCACCGAAATACTCGTCGGCTTCCCGCCCGCCATTTCCGCCACTAATTTCCCTGTCCCGGCGCCCATACTCAGGCCGAGCATGGCATGGCCGGTGGCAATGAGTAGGTTTTTGTTTTTACGGGCAAAGCCGATATAGGGCAATCCGTCGGCCGAAACCGGGCGAAAGCCGTACCATACTTTCTCCTTAAGATTGGATTTAAGTCGTTCTAAATCAGCCAGTTCCTGAAAAGCCGGATCGTCGGAATAGCCGGGCAGGAAACGCGGCACGGCTTCGAGTATGCCTTGCACGCGTGGGAAAAGTATCCGCTCGTCGATGGGGCCGATTTCCATGGTACTGCCGATGCGCAGGCGGTTGTTCCAGGGGGTAAGGGCTACCTTGGCTTCCAGCAAAATGCAGGGGTAATTCAATTTTTTTTGCGGGTTATCCACCGTCATCGAGTAGCCTTTGCCGGGCATCAGCGGCAGATATTCGCCGGCTAAGCGTGCCAGCTGGGGGGACCAGGAGCCGGCGGCGAGCACGACGAGATCAAAGTTTGAAGTTTGAAGTTCGGAGTTCGGAGTTCGAAGTTCGAAGTTTGAAGTTTGAAGGTTGGTCCCGAGGCCTCGGGATGAAGTTTGGGGTTCGGAGTTTGGAGTGAGTTTGTAGCGAACACTTTTAATTGCTCCGTTTTGCCGCTCGAAGCCGGTGACTTCGGCGTTGCGGATAATGGTAACGCCGCGTTTTTCCAGCAACGCGGGCAACTGCTGCATCAGGGCGTTCGGATACAGGTGGGCATCGTCTTTGAACCACACGCCGCCGCGTACGTCGGGCCGGAGATCGGGTTCGAGCGCCTGGATTTGTTCGCGGTCGAGCACTTCGGCTTGCAGGCCGAGTTGTTCGGCTGCCCGGGCATTTTCGAGTTCTTCTTTTTCTGTTTTGGCGGTTTGGTAGTACATAATGCAGCCCTTTTTCGTCAGTTCGAACTGCATTTCGCCGGCATCGGCCCAATCCTGAAACAGTTTTTTCGACAGCATCAGGATGTCAACAAACGGGCGGGCGCTGCGCTGTACGTGTGCTTTGGTGGATGCACGCATGAATTTCCAGCCCCAGTCCACCAAATCCCAGCGCAGGCTGGGGCGCACATAAAACGGGCTTTTCTGGTTGAACATCCACAGGATGCCCTGTTCTATCATACCCGGGGCCGCGAGTGGTACGAAGTGCGAGGGCGACAGATAGCCCATATTGCCGAAAGAACAATTGTTGCTCAGGTCGCCTTTTTCCAGGACGGTCACCTCCCAGCCATCTTCCCGGAGGAAGTACGCCGTACTGAGTCCGATGATGCCTCCGCCGATAATGAGTGCGTGCATATAATGAATATCGAATATTGAACAGCGAATGTCGAATATCGAAGGCGTGTTGCGTGTACGACATCTCGGGACATTCTGCGTTCCTTCGATATTCGATATTCGCTGTTCAATATTCGATATTCTAAATATTAGCCTGCCGTTTCATCCTCTTCCGGATACGGTTGCGCCACAGTAACCGTTCCGTTGGCGGCCAGGATACCCAGTATCGCCATAGCGCGTTCGCTGGCCATTTGTTCGGCGCTTTTTTTATTGTAATCGTCGGCGGTACCGAGTTTTTTGCCGTCCACGAAAACGGCGACCTTGAATTTGTCGCGTTTGTCACTTTTGTACTTCGCCAGAACTTTGTAGTCGATCTGGCGGCCGTTTTTCTGGCACCATTCGAGCAGCTGGCTTTTGTAATTATCGTCGAACTGTTCGAGTTCGTGAATATCCAGGTAGCGGCGCAGGATACGTCTGATGACGTAATATTTGGTTTTATCGTAGCCCACTTCGATGTACAGGGCGCCGACAAGCGCTTCGAGGGCATTGCCAAGCATGGATTTGGACAGCCTGGTTTGGTTGTAATTAGCTAAAAACAGGTCGAGCCCCATTCGGTCGGCAATATCGTCCAGGGAGTTGCGCTTCACAATTTTGGAGCGCATTTTGGTCAGAAACCCCTCGTCGCTGTTGGGATATTTTTTGAATAAGTACTCGGCAACGATGGTGCTCAGCACGGCATCGCCCAGAAATTCGAGGCGTTCGTTGTTGGAAATGGCATAATCACGGGAGGTAAAGGTGCTTTTGTGATAAAAAGCCAGTTTGAACAGCGAAAGATGCACCGGAGTAAAATTCAGCAAGGTGGTCAGACGCCGAGCCAGTTCTTTTTCCGGATGCAGGTAGTAGTTGTAAAGGCGTCGAAGGAACCGCACGTTAAAGTATTAGTGGTCAGTGAAAGAAAAATAGCCCGGGGCCAGCAGGCCGCCAGGAGAACAGGTTTTTGGTATCTATTTATATAGTGCGGGTAGTTGTTAACGGTTTCAGACCACTGACAACTGCCCATCAAAATTCATATTTTCCGGAAAATAATCGAAGCGTTATGCCCGCCAAAACCGAAAGTATTACTCATAGCAGCGGTTATTTTGCGCTGTTGGGCTTCGTTAAAGGTCAGGTTAAATCTCGGATCGATGTCTGGATCATCGGTAAAATGGTTAATTGTGGGCGGAATAAAGTCATGCTGAATGGCCAGGATGCTGGCAATAGCCTCTGCAGCGCCGGCAGCGCCGAGCAGGTGGCCCGTCATGCTCTTGGTGGAAGAAACATTCAGTTGGTAGGCGTGGTCGCCAAATACCTGTTTGATGGCTTTAAGTTCGGCAATATCTCCTAAGGGGGTAGAGGTGCCGTGTACGTTGATATAATCGATATCAGTTGGCAGGATGCCGGCATCCTGGAGCGCCAGGTTCATCACATTGATTACGCCGATACCCTCCGGGTGCGGCGCTGTGATATGGTAGGCATCTGCCGTAGCCGCAGCGCCGATGACTTCCGCGAAGATATGGGCGCCGCGTTTGCGGGCATGCTCGTATTCTTCCAGGATGAGCGCGCCGCCGCCTTCGCCCAACACGAAGCCATCGCGGTCTTTGTCGAATGGGCGGGAAGCGGTAAGGTATCCGTCGTTGCGTTCGCTGAGCGCTTTCATGGAGTTGAAACCGCCGACACCTGTTTTAGTAATGGCAGCTTCCGAACCGCCGGCCACGATAATGTCTGCGCGACCCATGCGGATATAATCGAACGCATTCATCATGGCATGCGACGAAGAAGCGCAGGCAGACACCGTGGCGTAGTTGATCCCCATAAAGCCGTATTGGATGGAGATTTGCCCGGCAGCGATGTCGGATATCATTTTAGGGATCAGGAAGGGATTGTGTTTGGGCACCCCGGAGCCGAGTACGTGGTCTTCGATTTCTTTTTCCAGCGTAGTCATGCCGCCGATACCGGAAGCCCAGATAACACCGACGCGTTGTTTGTCGATGGCTTCCAGGTCGAGCCCGGAAGATTGCAGGGCTTCAGCCGCGCTCACCATAGCAAACTGGGTGAAGCGGTCGAGGCGACGCGCTTCCTTCCGGTCGAGATGCTCCTCTGGTACAAACCCTTTTACCTCGCAGGCAAAACGGGTTTTGAACAAAGTGGCGTCGAACAGGGTAATCGGGTTAGCTCCACTGACGCCCTTTTGCATCCCTTCGAGGAATGCCGGGAGTGTATTGCCAATGGGAGTGATGGCGCCAAGGCCGGTAACAACGACTCGTTTCATGCAGCGAATTCGGTTAGGTTCGATTTAATCCGGCCAAAGCACGGCCTTAGATTCCGAGCAAAGGTACGAGCTTCAGTCAGAACACAAAAGGTTCAAAGCTGGGCCGCTTTGAACCTTTTTGTTTGTTAAACCGGGTATCAGGTGCGCCGGAGCTTTATCAAACGTTGATATGCGCTTCGAGATAGTCGACGGCCTGGCCAACCGTTTGAATTTTTTCGGCCTGCTCATCCGGGATCGATACATCGAACTCCTTCTCGAATTCCATAATCAACTCTACGGTATCGAGCGAGTCGGCTCCGAGGTCCTGAATAAAGTTGGCTTCGGGCGTTACTTCCGCTTCGTCCACACCCAGTTTGTCAACGATGATTTTTTTGACACGATCGGCTACGTTTGCCATATACTTCTGACTTTAAGTGAAAAAGATACATTTTTCGAGGGGCAAAGAAACGGCTATCCCGGTTTTTAAAAAAATTTTTATCGCGGAAATTTTGATGTACCTTTCTTCGACTCTTTTTTTAATTTTTGTAAAAACTACACTTAGTCTCTCGTTTCTACGCCACAACACTAATGGCACTTTAAGGACATTTTAGGCTTTAAACGCTAAAAAAAGGCATTTTAGTTGTAGTATTCAGCACAGGTGTGTACATTTGTTGCGACATCTTATTGTATTTTTTACACTTTAAAATCGTTCGCCGGACAATGTCACACGCAGAAACAGATATATTGTTGACCAAAAATAATTCAATTATGCGTAAAGACGGTACGCAAAATACGAAAATTGTAGCCACCGTAGGCCCCGCTTGCAACACGTATGATAAATTACTGGAATTGGTAAAAGCCGGCGTTGACGTATTCCGCCTCAATTTCAGCCACGGCACCCATGCGGATCATCTCAAGGTGATTGAACACATCCAGTACATCAATGAAAAGTACAACACGCATGTCAGCACCCTGGCCGACCTGCAAGGTCCAAAATTGCGCGTCGGTAAAATTGAAAATAATGCACTTCCCTTGCAAGCCGGCGATATCATTACCCTGGTGAATGAAGAGGTACTCGGCACGCGGGAGAAAATATACATGTCTTACGAACAATTTGCGCAAGACTGCAACGTCGGTGAGCGTATCCTCATGGACGACGGAAAATTAGTGTTCGAAGTCACCGAAACCAATAAAGTGGATACGGTCAAACTACGCTGCCTGTACCCAGGTATTTTGAGCAGCAACAAAGGGGTAAACCTGCCCGACACCAATATCAAACAACCTTCTCTTACGGAAAAAGACCTGGAGGACCTTGACTTTATCCTGACTCAGCCGGTCAACTGGATTGCCCTGTCCTTCGTCCGCACTGCCGAAGATGTGCTCGATCTTATCCGGCGCGTGGAAGCGCGCAACCACCCCGCTAAAATAATGGCGAAGATTGAAAAACCGGAGGCTATCAAAAATATCCGCAAAATCGTCAAAGCGGCCAACGGCATTATGATCGCCCGGGGCGACCTGGGTGTGGAAATGCCTATCGAGCGCTTGCCCATCATGCAAAAGGAAATTGTACAAATGTGTATGCAATTTTCACGCCCGGTCATTGTGGCCACCCAAATGATGGACAGCATGATCAAAAACCCTTCGCCCACCCGCGCCGAGGTCACCGACGTGGCCAATGCCGTGCTTGACGGCGCCGACGCCGTGATGCTCAGCGGTGAAACCTCCGTAGGCGACCACCCGGTTCTGGTGGTGGAGGCAATGACCCGTATTATCGAACAGGCTGAGAAACACTACTGGCCGCAAATTGAAACAAAACGCCCCCGCGCTGCCGACCGAGCCCGCACCTTCCAAAGCGACGTCGTTTGTTTCAATGCCTGCCGGGTAGCGGAAGAAATCGGCGCCAAAGGCATCGTCGGTATGACAACCTCCGGCTATACTGCCTTTAAAGTGAGCAGCTTTCGTCCTAACGCCCGCATCTTCATCTTCAGCGATCATATGCACATGCTCAATACCATGAGCCTCCTGTGGGGCGTGCAATGTTTCTACTACGATCGTTTTACCACCACCGACGATAGCATCCAGGATTCTGTGGAAATACTAAAAAATAACGGCTATGTGGCGCCTGACGATATCATCATCAACACCGCCTCCATGCCGCTTCATAAACGCTACCGCACCAATATGTTGAAGGTGACAGTGGTGGAGTGAATACGGAATCACTCCGCTTTTCCTCCTTTAAGTCGCAGGATATGCCCGGTTCGTTTGGCGAGATCGCTGTCGTGCGTAACTAATACGAGCGTGGTACCCGCGCTGCGATTCAGTTCGAAAATCAGATCAACAATTCCGGCGGCGTTATCGGCGTCGAGATTGCCGGTAGGCTCGTCGGCAAAAAGAATTTTTGGACTATTCGCGAAGGCACGGGCAATGCATACCCGTTGCTGCTCGCCGCCCGACAACTGGGCGGGATAGTGATCCAGCCGGCTGCTAAGCCCCACTTTTTCGAGCCATCCGCGGGCAACTTGTTCTGCGCCGGCGTCGCCCCGCAATTCGAGGGGCACCATAACATTCTCCAAGGCAGTCAGGGTGGGAATCAGTTGGAAATTTTGAAATACAAAACCTACATACCGGTTGCGTACTTCGGCGCGTTCGTCCTCCGACAGTTCGTCGAGGCGAATACCATTGAGCGTCACGGAGCCGCTGCTGGCCCGGTCCAACCCGGCGCACAAGCCCAGCAACGTCGTCTTTCCGCTGCCCGAAGGCCCTACTATGGCAAAAGTGTCGCCCTGCGCCAGATCAAAACTGACGTCGTCTAAAACAGTCAGTTGAGCACCGCCTGCGGTTTTGTATGTTTTGGTCAGGTGTGTGGTCGTTAACATAAATGAAACGGGTTTGAAGGTTGGAAGAGGTTGCTGGTTTGAAGGTTTGAGGGTTTCTGGTTGGAGGGTTAGAAGGTTTCTGGTTGGAGGGTTTGAGGGTTTCTGGTTGGAGTGAGCCAGGATTTAACAATAGTTGATCGCGTTGGTAAATTTCGATTCGGCCAACTATTCATACGCCCTGTCTAACGCCAGGTTCTTGTAGACTAAAGGAAGTTTAGGCGGCCCCCAACCAGAAACCCTCAAACCAGAAACCTTCAAACTGTTTTACTGAATCAAAACCTTTTCGATCACATCCCCCACCTGTAATTGATGGACGACGTCCATGCCCTGGGCCACTTTTCCGAAAATAGTGTACTGGCCGTCGAGGTGGGGCGTTGGGGAGTGGGTGATAAAAAATTGTGTGCCTTCCGTATCGGGGCCGGCAGAGGCCATGCCGAGATACCCTTCGTCGTCATACCAGGCCAGGCCTATTTCGGTGCGGATGGAATAATCCAACGCGCCGTACCCGTCGCCGCGCGGACAGCCGCCCTGAACGACAAAATTGGGCACCACCCGGTGGAAGGTTTTTCCGTTGTAAACGCCTTTTTTGGCCAGGTCCAGGAAATTAGCCACCGAGCCCGGCGCCCAAACGGGGTATAATTGAAGGCTGATGTTCCCTTTTTTCGTTTGAAGCACTACCCTTTGGGCCGGCGTTAGGTCTGCCAGTATCTTCCAGTCGAGCGGATGGTTGTAGGTCGGTTTGCGCGCAGTGGGCAAAGGGACGCCGTTCAGATAGGCAATGGCTTTTTCCAGGGCGGTAAAGGCTTCATAATCTCGGGGTAATTTTAATTTTTGCAGGGCGGCGTCGAGGTCCTGCCGGGCGCTCGAGTCGCGCATGGAATCATAATCCAGGGCTTCGGCACGGAAGCCATCGGCAGCGGCGGCAATAACGCCGGGGTCGCCGGAATTTACCAGTTCCCGAAGTGCATAAAACAGTTCGTTCCGCACGCTTCGGCCATTTTCGCCAAAAATCCGGTAAAAATCCGGCCGTTGGCAAATAGTGGTCAATGCTTCGGCCGCGGCGCTTTTTACCACAAGGCTGGGGTCTTTCGCCCCTTTTTCAAAAATCCAGCGGTATTGCCAGCCAAATTCCGCCAGCGCAGTCAGACATGCCGCCCGTTCATACGGATTTTGTGATTTGTTAAAAAAATCGCGCAAGCGATAATTCAGGTACTCTTTTTTTTCAGGCTCGCCTGCAATCCATTTATACGAAGCGCGATACAAGGCAATACGGGCTTGCCAGGGCAAATCGGGATTGTCCCTTGAAATCCGCCAATAATAGTCGCCATCCGGCGACTGGCCGTTGGCTACAAAAAACTCCGCAGCAGTTCGGGCAACATGCGGATTATTGTCGCGGATAAAAGGAACCACCATTGCGCGCACAGTGTCTTTCGCAAAAGGCGCCAGTGCCTGGATCAGGTCGCACTTTACCCGCCAATCCTGTTCGGTATTGATCACTTTCGACATAATGCCGAAGGCTTGTGGCGTCGATGATTTACCCAACGCTTTGGCCAGTGCCATCCGGATATCCGGGTTGGCCGACCGTACGAAAGCGGCAGCTAATTGCACCGACTGGGCACTGTCGGGGGTTAAGCCCCTTGTTCGGGCCATATAGTGCGCCGCCATCAAGCGGGCCGATTCGGGGATACGCTCGTTGGCGACATAGCCGACCATACGCGCGGTAGCCGAGCTGTCGATAATATTCCGCAAACCAAACCGGTAAATAGCCCGGCATTGACCCTCCAAAAGCAGGGTATCCGTAGGATAATAGGTGGTGACAGAAGCGATATTCCGCAAATTGGTCAGGCTTCCGCATTTGCCAACGGCTTCCAGTACGATAGCGTTGAACCGTTGATGCTGCGACAGGGAATCGTCTTGCCGGAATGCTTCGAGCAGCGGCGCCTCGGCGCGCGCCGACCCAATCTGGCCCAAAGCGAATGCCGCCGCAATACGTATCTCTTCCAGGGGATCATTCAACAGGGGCACCAACGGCTCCACGGCGTTCGAGTCGCGCACCGAGGCAAAGGATAAGGCCGCCAGGTAGCGAAAAGTGGCATTTGTATGGCTCAGATAGGTCAATAAACTATCGGTGCGGCCCTGGTCGCGCAGGTCGTACAAATGCTGTACCGCACCGTTTGCCAAATCCAGATTGATCGTTTGATCGCCCGAACGCCGTTGCTCCGGTGGCACACAGGACAATACAAACGACAAACCGAGCAGCGATAAAAACAAGAAGAAATTGCGGCGCATAAAGACAAATTTGACGCAAAACTAATAGACTTTATCTCATTTGCGTTCAATCGCCTGCCCGCTGATCAGATTTCCAAAGAATACCGCATTGGCGAACAGCCGGTTGGTGCCGTACCAAAACCCCCGAAAATTCGGATTGCCGGAAAAGCAAATAATACGTCCGCTGCCGATACCGCCCACCACCACGGCAGCGGCGCCCGACACCAATTCTTTCTGACTTTCATGCATATAGCCGGCCAGGAGTGGATTTTCAGTGAAAACAGCCGGTGTGGCGTATGGGTTTTGTGCCGTTTCCACAAAAATGGTGTCGCCTTGAAAGAAGGGAATATGGTCGCGGCTATACCCATAACAAAGGGGGTTACTACGGTCCAATTCAACTTCGAATATGGCGCCCGGGAGATTAACGGCGCCGCGATCTTCATTCAGGCTGCCGTATGGCCGGCGTTCCCGCCCATAAGGCTGGGGTTGATTTCGGAATTCGAGATTCACCAGCCCGGCGCTTTTCAGCCAGCGCAGGCTGGCGCCCGTGGCGATAACCGTGCCGCCATTCGTTACAAATCCGCGGAGTTTTTCTGTGGAAATTGACCCAAAATTGCCATCCGGCAAAATAATCACATTGTATTTGTCGAGGTTCAGGTTGCCGAGGCGGGTCGCATCAACGAGCAAAGGCGCAAGGCCGTACCGGGTGTCGAGCAGGTGCCAAATTTCACCGGCATCCGCCGGACTGACACCGCGGCCGGTCACTAACACCACCTTGGGCGCCCGTAAGGTGGCGAACGTGCTGCTGCCCAGGTCGGGGCCGTCGGGGGTGAGGCCGTTAGAAAATACATGTATGCGCACACCTTCCGTACCGCTGTTATTCAGTAATTTAAAAATGTTGCCGGCGTCGAGCGGTTGTTTTTCCACCGGAATAACCAGACTCCCGACGTCGAACGGCTGATTGTTTGCCGTAAAAGGTTTCGTCGCCACTTTCACCCGAAGACCGGCGCGGTGCAATGCCGAGAGCAGGCGCGGCAGGTCGTACGACTGGCTTTCCACCGCAAAAGCGTATGCGTCGGGGCCGGGCGCGGGTATTGCGACTCCGGCCGGCGCGGGCAATCCGGTCAGGGCCTGCCCCAACCAGCGCGGTTGGAAAACGCGGCGGTCGGCAGCAGCCCAGGGCAGCCCGAAGGCATCGGGCAATGTCCAGGCCGATATATCGTAAAAGATACTGTCCTGAAAAGTGGTCTCCCGTTGAAACATGGCCTCGATCAGCCGGTAGGCCGGTTGTTCGAGCGGAATAACCCAGGCTTTGTTTTTCTGGAAGGATTTTTCGTTTAGCCGGACGTCTTCCGCCAGCGGGTACACCCGTATCCGGTGGTGCAGGAGCAGGCGCAAAAACTCCTGTGTCGGTCGGTCGTATAAAGTGTCGCCAAAAAGGTACGCGCGGGTTTCATTCTTGCGGGCATCATCGAGGGCCAGTTGGTAAAAATCGCGCAGGTAGGTATTCAATTCTGCCCGCATGTCGCCGACTGCCCGGAGGGTCGATAACGAGGTCAGCACCTGGTTGCGGATGGTGTATGGGAAGGTGAGCAGGCCGTTTTCCGTTTCCTGGGCGCTACCCCGGCTGCTGGCCTGTTCGAAAAGGATACCGATGCAACCGTTGGCGTCGGGATACGTAGAGCCCTTGCCGTAGTAGAAGTCGTCGTAATTCTCGCCGGAATAAAACAGCACTTTTTTTTCCGACAGGAACTGGGCGTGGTAGTTGGCGATTTTAGCGGTCAGTTCCTGGTTGCGCGCCGGCGTAAGCGGGTTCACGCGGCTGGGCACGCCCGGCTGAAAAAAGAAGGTGGAGTTGCTGCCCATTTCGTGGTGATCAGTGAGCGTGTTGGGCAGCCAATCCTGAAAAATGGCTACGCGTCCGGGACTTTCGGGTTGTTGCATCACGAGCCAGTCGCGGTTCAGGTCGAACCAGTAGTGGTTGGTGCGGCCGCCCGGCCAGGGTTCGTTGAACTCATCGTGCGCGGGATCGGGCATCAGCGACTGGCTCCGGCGGCTGTTTACCCACGATGAAAACCGCTGCAGGCCGTCGGGATTGAAACAGGGGTCGAACAGGATGACCGTATTTTTCAAAAGTTGTTCCACTTCGGGCGTTTGCGCGGCGGCTAAGTAGTAGGCCACCAGCAATGCTGCGTGGCTGCCGCTGGCTTCGTTGCCGTGGATGGAGTAGCCCATGTAGGCTACCGCGGGCAACTTGGCGGGATCGGGCTTCGCCGTGTCGGAAGGGTCGGCTAACCGGCGGCGTTGGCGGCGGATATCGTCGAGCCGGGCCTGGTTTTCCGGCGCCGTTATGGTGAGGCAAAGCAGGGGGCGGTTTTCGTGCGAGCGGCCGTATTCCTGCAAACGGATGCGGGGATTTTCGCGGGTGAGTTCGCGCATGTAGCCCACAAGTTGGTCGTGCGAAACGTGCCATTCGCCTACTTCGGCGCCGAGGTATTGGGCAGGAGTGGGTACGGCGGGGTTGTAGGTAATGTCGGGGAGGTAGTAGATGAGGATGGGCTTTTCCTGTGCGTGGAGGAAGAAGGACAAGAGGCAAAAGACCAGCGGAAAAATGGAATGGACGGGAAACAGGGGACAAGCGACACGGATATTCATCGGCAAAATTTTGGGGGTAAAATAGAAAAATCCCTTTTAACGGGTAACATGCTGCAAATTCTATTGCGCCTGTTCCACCCGCTCCGCATACGCCCGCATCACCTTCTGCTGAAAATACAAGGGATGGTGTTTCGACACATACCGCCTCGACCGCAATGCCCCGTCGAAGGTGCGCTCGTCGAAGTGTTTGAATTTGCGTCGCCAATAGGCCACGGTCCCGCGCATGGCCATCGTATCGAGCCAGGCGCCGATGCGGCCACTTAACAGCCATTCGGCCGCTTTTTTGATTGTATTGTAGCGGTGGGGTATGGCCTCGTCTTTGGGTCGTTGGGGAAAATTGGGCAAATAATCCTTCGCCCAGTGGTTGGCCGCGGTGAAACGTTCGTAACAGTCCCGGCCATACAAGGGCAGCAGGGTCACCGTTTCCGTGGCGGTGAACAGGTTTTTATCTTCAATTTCCAGGTGCTCCGTGTCGATAAAATAGTTGACGCAGAAGTATTTATGGGAGTTAAACAGGAATAGTTTTTTAAAAATAACCAGCAGGGTGCGCGCCAGCCAGAGCCGGCCCGGTTCGGTGATCAGGAAATAGTCGATATCGCCGTCGGGCGCCATGCAGTTTTTAGATAAAGAACCGGATACGAACACCGCCCGGATAAACGGGAAGGCGCCGATCAGCCGGGCCATACGCCGGGCAATGGGTAAAAATTGCTCGGCACGCCGGTTGTAATCGAGGCGGCGCGGCGCCCAGGCGGGATTATTTTGGGATTGGTACCAGGCGCCGAATTGAAAAACGGCTCCTTCCCGCAGCAGCGTTTCCAGTATTTCTGCAAAGTCTTCCTGCGCCATACCCGGGCAGTTGGAATACGCGTACAGTTCTGCTGCCGTCAGCGGATGCTGAAAAATTTCAAAGTACCACAAGGCGCGCAACACCGCGTGTTTGGTTTCACGGAGTGGTGAGACGGCAGAAAGTATATTCATGTTTAGGTTGACCTATCGGATTTGAACAATCCAAGGTAAATGACTTGAGGGCAAATGAACAACCCCTTTTGCCTGAAATGGGAAATTTTGTCAAATGCAGTCTTCCGGATCAAGGTTTATCGGTCTAAATGTCCGAGCAGCCATTCCCGTTCGGCGAGATAAGGTTCTTCGGAAATACGCCGGCGCAGTTTATCGCGGGTGTCGGTATCACCGGGCTCCAGGTTCAGCAGGCGTTGTACGTTTCGTACGAAGTTGACATTCAGATCGCGGTGATAGCCGATGTTGCGGTGGCGCTGCAGGTAGATGCGGAAACTGTGCAGCAGGGCGTCCAGTGCCTGAAGTTCGCCCCTGTCGTAATAAATTCGCACCAGCATTCGCCGGGCGTCAAGGTTGTGAAACACGTCGCGGAATTCCACCCGGCGCAGAATGTCCTGGGCTGCCGGGTAATCCTTTTTCCGAAAATAATACAAGGCCAGGTTGAAGTGGTAGGTATTGTGTCGTTCGCTGGAAGGCAATGCCGGGCGATAATGTTCCAGGAAATCGCGCGCCCAATCCCATTCTTCAACCGCAATGGCCAACAAAAGGATATTTTGGTAGGTTGCTTTGGCCAGGATGCCATTGTCCTGGATGACCTGGCGTTCCAGCCCTGCGCGATACAGGTCGAGGGCTTCCCGAATAAAATGCCTTGCCCCGGTATTGAGTTTTTTTATACAAAAATTGATGGCCACCAGGTACACGTCGCGCAGTTCCTGTGGAGGGAGGAGGTCATTGTGTGTGGCCAACAGGGTTTTTAAAGGAAGGAAATGTGTTTCCTCGCCTGTTTGCATGATTTTGAAACAACGATAATATACCTGCACAGCCGGTGCTGCTGCAAAACGGCCGGCCTCGACGGCTGTGAGGGTTTCCGGGAGCCAGGCGATTTGTTCCGCCGCCAGCAATCCGGGCTGGTCCAGCGCAGCGCAGCCGTGGCGCAGGGCTTTCATGGCAATAAAAAGGCCGAAGGCTTCATTTGCAGCCGCCAACTGGGTGGCATCGGTTTGGCCGGTGCGGTGTTGGGCTTCCCATTGTTCAAAGTGTAACTGATAACGTTGCAATTGAAAATCAGCGTTTTGCGGCTGGTTTGGATCGTTGGTTTGTAAGGGTTTAAATTCTTTATCAAAAACCTGCGCCAAGCCTTTTTTGCGCAAAGCGCGGCATAGATGTAACCTGTTGGCTATAGGGTCGGACGACCATTCGTTCCAGGCCAGGTATTGCTTGACCACCTGGAACAGGAAAGACATGGTATGCCGTAAACCCGGTTCTTCGGTTGAAAGATGTTGCCGCGCTGCTGTTTTTGCCAAAGCCGTTTCTTCGTCGCCTTTTTCCAGCTGCGTGCAAAGCCAGTCGTACAGTTGTTCCACTTCGGGGCGGCGGTTGAATGCCGGCGATTGTACCCAATTTCGCAGTTCTTTGCGTTCCCGGGTGCTTAGCGCTGCAATGGTTCGAACTAAAGGTGATTGCTGCATGATATGAAAGTACCGTCGGTGAAGTTTGAAGTTCGAAGTTTGAAGTTTGAAGAAGCGGATTGGTTCAGGAGTAAAAGGGTCTGAAAAATTGTTGAGTTATTTTTTTACAAGAAAACATACTTATGAAACAGCACTCAAATTTAATGCCTGTTTTTCAATTAGATAAACAAGCAATTAAAGATTTCATCTTGGCAAAACTGGAAATCTGTGTTTGTTGATCTTGCAGATGAGCCGGACTTTTGTCTTCGTAATTAATCGAAATCTTGTGAAATGAAACATATTCAACTCCTGGTAGCCTTTGCATGTATAGTCATTACGGACCTGAGCGCACAGGGTTTCCGGCGTTTATATCCACAATCTTATATTAATGCCGTGGCAGCCACGGCCGACGGCGGTTTTATTTTTAATACCCGGGCATCGGATACCACAACACTGGTTAAAACCGATCCGGAAGGCAATGTTGTCTGGAGTCGTTCGCACCTGATGCCCGGGCCGGATGATTATCTGACTACCGACCTCTTTGTACTGCCGAACGGACATTATGCCCTGGGACTTTATCCGAACATTACCGCGACTACCCTGGTCATGGTTTATGATGCGATTGGAAATCCGCTGGGGCAGCGCACTTTTCTGGGTACCTGTCCGCTTAGTCCGGTCAATAATGAGTTGTACCTAGTGCAGCCCAATTGGGATACCACCTACAATATTATCAGGCTGGACGGCGCCCTGGGCACTTTGTGGGAAAAAAAAGTAAAAACTGCCCCGGTTTTGGTACTGCCCGATAAATCCATTTTGGATATGACCACTACTTCCGACGGTGGTTTATGCCTCCAGACCACCTTCGATTCGAGTCTTATATTTCCAAAAACAACCCGGTTGATCAAATTCGACGCGAACGGCGACGTACAATGGGAACGCGGGTTCGGTTTGCCCAACGCTATTTATTACGGCCATCTGGCGCAAGCGGCGAACGGCGATTTTATCCTTGAAAACGTCACGGGAACAATCGGTTCCACCATCATTCGCACCAACCCGGCAGGCCAGCAAATCTGGTCGAAACAGGTTTTACACACCGTCAGGTCAATGTGCCTGATGCAAGACGGCGGTATCGCCCTGATCGGAATCGGCAAAGGAAGCACGCCGAATTGGGCGCTGACCAAACTGGACGCCAACGGCGAACTCCTATTTACAAAAAGTCTATACCCCTTCAACAGCAGTTTTTCCGTGATCGGCTCCGATATCGAGCCTACGCCGGACGGCGGGCTGGTGAGCTGCGCTTACGTGTCGCCCGATGGCGCGTTGGCTAAAACGGATGCCAACGGAAACCTGTACGACGCTTTTATCCAGGGACATGCCATTTACGACCGCAACCACGACTGTGTAACCGGTCCGTTGGACAAACCGCTACCCGGGTGGCTGGTGACCGCCACGCTCGGGACTTATACCGAATCGGCCATTACGGACTCGACCGGATTTTATGAAATTAATTTGCCGGTAGGCGATTGCGTGGTACAAATTCATCCGCCTGCTTCGATTTGGGATCCATGCGACGGAGGGGCGTACCCGCTGACGACGGTTTACCATGATACGTTGCAACAGGATTTCCTGGTTAAAGATTCGGCCTTGTGTTCGCTGCTCGACGTGTCGCTGGGCGCACCTTTGCTGCGGCCTTGTTTTAATGCCGTTTACAAAGTATCCTGGTGCAACAAGGGTACTGCATTGGCACAGGACGCGTCGATTGCTGTAATTCTTCCGCCGGAACTGGATTTCCTTTCCTCTTCCATACCGGTTGCGTTGCATGCGGGCGATACCCTTTGGTACAACCTGGGGAATATTGATTTTTCAGAATGCGGCGACTTCAATGTACAGGTAAAAGTCAATTGTGATTCTGCTCAGGCAGGCCAAACACTTTGCACCAAGGCGCATATTTTTCCGGATACGCTGTGTTTGCGGCCGTCCAACTGGTCGGGCGCGCAAGTAGTGGCGGATGTGCGTTGCGTGGGCGACACCACCGTCGAATTTACGCTCAAAAATATCGGCGACGCGCCCACGCAAGTGCTGGGCTACATCATTACCGAGGACCATGTGGTCTTATACAACCAAAACTTTAATCTGGCGCCCGGCCAGGACATGATGGTGGAGCGCCAGGCGAATGGCTCCACCCAGCGTATAGAGGCGGAACAGGAGCCCGGCTACCCCTTTCCTTCCATGCCTTCGGCGGCTATTGAAGGCTGCGGCGGCTGGAACGCAGCAGGACAAATCAACCGGTATTCGTTGAACGACGCCGATCCTTTTACCGATATCGATTGCCGCGAGGTGACCTCCAGTTTCGATCCGAACGACAAACAAGGTTTTCCTTTCGGATACTCGGATGAACACCTGATTGAACCGGAGTCGGAATTGACCTACCTGATCCGGTTTCAAAACACAGGTACCGACACGGCTTTTTATGTGGAGGTACGCGACACCCTTTCAAGCTGGTTCGACCCCGCCACTCTGCGCGTGGGCGCTGCCTCGCACGATTTTACCTGGAACATGCGCCTGGGAAATGCTTTGTCGTTTCGTTTCGACAATATCCTGTTGCCCGATAGCAACACCAATGAAGCGGCTTCACACGGTTTTATCCAATTTCGTATTCAGCCTAAAAAAGATGCTCCGCTGGGTACGCTCCTGGAAAACAGCGCGTCCATTTACTTTGATTTCAACCTGCCTGTGCTGACGAATACTACGTTTCACCGCCTGGGGCGCGACTTCTATCTGGTGACAGTTTTAAAAACGCCGGGGGACACATACCTCCCGGTGCAGGTGGCGCCCAATCCGTTCCACGACTACACACGGATACTGCTTCCTCCGGACGCCGCGGGAGATTATCAGTTCCGATTGTATGGGGCAACAGGGAGTTTGGTGCGATCGATCGACTTTTTCGGAACCGAATTGACCCTTTCGGCGGCAGACCTGACACAAGGTTATTATTGGTTCGAAATTGACAATAAAGAAGGAGTAATCGTTACCCGCGGAAAAATGCTGCGACAATAGGCGGGTATGTTTCCCCGCTCCAACCTGAAGATTCAACACATCAATGAAATTACGATCAATGAAAAGAATAATACTTCTGAGCGTCTTTTTATCGCTGAACACCATTCTTGCCTTACAGGCCCAAGGTTTCAGAAAAATATATCCGCTGAGTTCAGTCTCGAACACGGATGCCGTTCTCGTTACGGCGGATGGCGGTTTTTTATTTTTTGCAAATACCGGCAGTAGCAACACTTTCTTTTATCTGGTAAAAACCGACCCGCAAGGCGATACGGTGTGGGTCAGGAAACACAATAAACCCGAGCAGGCCGCTATGATAAATCCGAAACTATTCCTGGTATCCGGTGGGAATTATGCGCTTTCGGTTCCGCCCTCGAGCTACACGAAGGACTCTCTGGCATTGATGATATTCAATCCGGCAGGCCACTTGCTGACCCAGCGGTTGTTTGCGGGCGGAAACGTAGTCAGCACGGTAAACGGCGGATTTTTTTTGGCCGGCATGCTCAAGCCCGACAGTATTTTTTACATCCAACGCCTGGATACCGATTTAAATACGCTCTGGGAAAAGCCTTTAACGATAGGGAACATCCGGTTCAAATACCTGCTCGACATGGTTACTACGCCGGACGGTGGTTTTTGCATCCAGTCCGCTATTGATTCGGCCAGTGTTACCCAGCGCCCACAACTGATCAAAGCGGATGCCGCCGGCAACCTGGAATGGCAACGCATCTACAATGAAGCCTACAGCATAAACCGGGGAAATCTCTTACAGGCGCCCAACGGCGATTTTATCCTGAACAACCGGAACCAGAGTTCTTATAATTCCTATATTATGCGTACAACTGAAAACGGGGAGTTGATCTGGGTCCGGCAGCTGGATTTTATATTTCCGTCCTTATGCCTTACACCGGCCGGCGATCTGATGTTGTGCGGAAGCGCCCTGAGCGGACTCGGGAAATGGATATGGTACAAACTCGGCGGTAACGGCGATCCGCTGGATGCTAAAATTATTGCCAACAACCAATATCAGTCCACTGGCGCCTGCATCGCCAACACCCCGGATGGCGGCCTGATCATGGGCGGCAGCGCCTTCAATGGCGCCCTCTGGAAACCGTCGCTGGTCAAAATCGACTACAACGGTTATGTTTTTCAGCATTTTATCAGCGGCAGGTTGCGTTACGACCGCGACCATAATTGCACCACTAACCCGACAGACCCTCCGCTGGCCGGCTGGCAGATCACGGCAACTTCAGCCAATGGCGTAGAGTCCGGCCGCAGCGCGGCAAACGGCACTTACGAACTGAATGTACCGGCAGGCGCATATTCCCTGCAAATTCACCCGCCGAATAGCCTCTGGAAACCCTGCGACAACGGGATGTATTCCATCACCCTGGCCGGCGTAACCGACACCGCGGTGCAGGATTTTTGGGTGCAGGATTCGACGCTCTGCACCCTGCTGGACGTGTCCCTGGCTACCGGTTTTTTACGGCCGTGCCGAAACACCTATTATACCGTTTCCTGGTACAATCAGGGGACGGTTAAGGCCGAAAATGC
>CAUJEY010000302.1 GCA_963169325.1 Bacteroidota bacterium | reverse complement strand
ATTTCTCGGGATTAATTCGCCTGTGTCACGGGCGAATTAATCCCGAGAAATCGGGACGCCCCACAGCATAGCACAGCATTTTAAAGAATAGGCACTTTAACGGTGAAAAACCCAGGGGTTTCCTCCACAATTACCGGCGGGGCGCCCATAAGCGCATAACGATTGACGAGGCTTTGCAGGCCGAAATGGGTGCCGGGCTCGGGTTTTATTTTGCGCTGGTTGTTGTTTCGAACCACCACGTATTCATTGTTTTCTGTAAAAATATCTATCGTCAGCGGCTTTGCGCTGGAGATAATGTTATGTTTCACGGCATTTTCCACGAGCATTTGCAGGGCAAGCGGCATCACGCGCCCGGTTTGGCCGTTCAGCCGGTCGTTCAGGTGGAAATTGTTTTCGTACCGTTTTTTGAGTAAAAAGTCAAAGTTGCGCACCATCTCTAATTCTTCACTGAGCGAAATCAGGTCTTTTTCCCGGTAAACCATTATGCTGCGATAAAAATCGGACAGATGCTCGACGTACTCGACGGCAATTTTGGGATTTTCCTCTATGATCGTGATCAGGGTATTGAAACTATTGAACAGAAAATGCGGATTGATCTGGCTCTTTAGCGCGGCAAATTGCGACATCACCGACTCGCGCCGCAGCGTAGCCTCCCGGTGGAACCGCTTCTCCCGGGCATGTATATAAACATAAAGCAACCATCCCGCTGCCAGGACGCATAGGGTGATGAACCACCAACGGGTCCAGAACGGCGGGCGAATGCTGAAGGCATAAGTGGCCACCGGCGTTCCTTCAAACTCACCGTGTTCGCTGGCCTGCAAGTGGAAAACATACTGTCCGGGCGGCAGATTCGGGTAGGAGGCAAAATGTTCTTTCGAAACGATCCAGTCGTGATCGTATCCTTCCAGCCGGTAACGGTACCGTACAAGATCGGGGTTGGTGTACCACAGGCCGGTAAAATTGAACAAAAAGTAGTTTTGGTTGTGTTTAAAAACAGTATTCGACAGAAAATCAAAGGGTTGCAAAAAAACAGATACGGCGGTGATATTCGGTTCCGGGTCGAACACAAAGGGTTCGTCGTAAGCTGCCAGGCGAATAACCCCCTGTTTGCCGCCGACCCAAACATTACCTGCGCCGTCCTGGCACACGGCATTTAAATTGGCCTCCGAAGTGGGCGCTCCGCTTGCCGCGTCGATAAAAGAAACGTGCCCGGATTCCGGTGTCAGCACGTCTATGCCGTCTTCATACGTCAGGACAATTAATCCGTTACCGTCAGTGGCCACCCCGTTAATAACCATACTGTGCAGGTGATCGTCGGTTGTGTAGTGCCGAAAATTTTGCCCGTCAAAGCGGAACAAACCTTCTTTTTCCGAATTGAACCAGAGGTGACCCTGCAAATCTTCTGTAATGGAATATACGGTTTTCAGGGCTGAGCCTGCCGCCTGCCGGTAATGGCGAAAGGCGCCGTTTTCCAACACGATCAGCCCCTCTCCGTCCGTACCGAACCAGGTTCTACCCTTACGATCGGTCAATACTTTATACACATAACCGGCGCCGAGTTCGGAAGTATACGTACTGGCGCGAAGGTCTTTCATACGTATTTCGGTGACGCCGCCCAGGGTTGCCAGCCAAACCCTTTCCGCATCGCCGCTAATCGACAACACGCTGCCATTGCTCAGGCCGTTGCCTTCGGTAAGGCGGTGCAATATTTTACCGTTCGTGTCCAGCACGAACACGCCGTCGCCAAAGGTGCCTGCCCACACCCGGCCGTCGGGCGCTTCCCATAAAGACAGGATATTTTGCCGATCCGGCAGCACTGTCCTGAATTGACCTTTTTCCCGGACAAAAAGTCCGTAAGGCGTACCTGCCCACAAATGCCCCGCACGGTCCACGCACACGGCCTGCACGTCGGGGTACGGCGTAGATAGCAAGCCGGTCCGCACATGCGCCGAATAAATGGCGCCCTTGCTGTTGATCGCCCACAACAGTCCTTCCCGATCTTTACAAAGCGCTGAAATTTTTTCCCGGCGCAGGATATGCTGTTCCGGGAGTGGAAAAAGGTCGGCGCCGCCGTGTTGATGGGGCTGAATTTCCAGGCGAATAAGCCCGGAACCGGCCGTACCGATCCAGAGTTCCCGGCTTCCATAAGCGGTCAGGCTGGTGACCGGGCCATAGGTCCAATCGGGCAGCATATATTCAAATTTTTGCTGCCCGATATTATACCGGCATACGCCATGATCGTAGGTGCCGATCCAAATATTACCTTGCTGGTCGGTTAAAAGGGTGTATACAATTTCATCCGGCAGCCCGTCGGCAGTCGTCAGGTTTTTTACGTTTTTTTTGCCGGGCGCCGGCATGGAGCAAATACTAATCCCGGCATCGGTGGCAGCCCACACATTCCCCTGGCCGTCGCAAGCCAAATCATAAATGTCGGCGCCCGCCAACCCGTCTGTTGCATCAAATTGGTAAAGCCGGTCATTTTTCCAGCAGTATAACCCTTCTCCGTAGGTGGCAATCCAGAAGCCGCCGCTTCGGTCGGTACAAAACCCTGTAACCGGAGCAGCGGGGTTACCTTCATCGGGTATCCACCGCTGAAAGGGTGTGACCGGCGGCTGACCGCCCTCCGGCGCCGGCCGGTTGTTGGACAAAAATGCCGTATTTATCGGTAAAAAGCCGATGGCGCCACTGTTGAACCCGACCCACAATTTGCCGTTGTCCTCGTACAGCGTTGTGACCTCGTCCCGGGAAAGCGAATCGGGAAGCCCTACGGGTAGAAAAGTCAGCCCGTCATATCGGAATAAACCGCCTTTGCCGCCAAACCACATCCAACCTAAATGATCCTGCAACACTACGGACATTTGGGCGCCGTCTAATTCCTTGACGGATTTTGGGCGAAACCACGGTGTTTGAGCCCTTGCGGCAGGCAGGAACAAAAACAGTAAAAGAATATAGTATAAACCCTTTTTCAAATCTTAAACGATGTTGGAGTATCAGATAGCCGGTGCAATGCCATAAATTTCATAAACCTGTTATTCCACAAAAACCAAATCGGCTTCCATGGTCACGGTAATTTCTTCCGCAATTTTTTGGTGTACGATTTTGGGGATGGTGATGTTGTGGTCCGTCAACGGCACGGTAAAGGTGGCTTGAATCTGGAGTTTCCGGCCTTTGATTTCCAAGGTTCCCTTGATGATACGTTCCTGCTCCACCCCGTGTACCAGAAATTTACCTTTTGCCCGTACGGGATAGCTGCCATCCTGCCCGAAATCAATTTTTTCGATGATTTTGCCGGTAAAGGTTGCGTTAGGGTACTTGCTGCTTTCCATGTAATTTTCATTAAAATGTTCGCGCTGCAAGGGACTATTGAAACCTTCGAAAGAGGCGACCTCCACCGTCCAGGCAAAATTTTGATTTGCCGGGTCAATCACACCGCGTAGCCGGGTACTGCGGGCCTCTATAATTTCCAGTGGTGCGTTCGAGCGGAATTGAATCCGGCCCTTTACGCTTTGGTACACATTTTTGTCCGACGATTCCAATGTGGGAGCCAAAATATTGCCATTTCCGACAAAGGCAGCGTTGGATAGCCAGGCCGCGAGACACATAATATAGATCATAAATGATTTCATAACGTATTGACTGGCTGAAATTAAGATGAAGAAGTTTTGTTACAAAAATAACTTCGGCTCAACCGGAATAAAGGGCGGCTGAACGCCGCTAAAAGAACGCTGGAGTAAAAAGTATCGTCTGTACAAAAATACGCGTCTTCCTACCGTTCACATTAATTTTGACGCCTATTAAACAAAAAAGCGACCGCATCCTTGTCCGTTCGGAAAAACCCCATACCTTTGGGGGCACATAAAAGGTTGAGCCAAGGCCTATGTTTCCATTTTTCTCTAAAAAGAACGACGAATCCACGAATAAAACCCAACCCGACAACACGAAAAGTCAACTCGAAAATCTTCAGCAAACAATGACTGTGCTGGATAAAGACGAGATGGTTCGTGTGGAAGGTGGTAAAAGTGGTTCAAAAGCATTCAGTTCAGTATTTAACTGGAACTCAAGCTGCGGAGAAACAATTCCGCAATAAGTTTCATTCCCTGATACTGCCCGGAGCCTTCCGTTGCCATTGCGCAGCGGAAGGCTTTGCTGTTTGATGTTTGGAGGGTTTCTGGTTTGAGGGTTTGAAGGTTTCTGGTTAGAAGGTTTATGGGGGAATTCACTCCCCAGAAACCCTCAAACCTTCAAACCCTCAAACCAGAAACCCTCAAACCTTCTAACCAGAAACCTTCTAATCCTCAAACCCGAAACCCTTTAACATGGAAGATTTTTGGAAACAATTGATCGACGGTCTCTTAGCCACTACCTGGCTGGAATTCACAGCCGTATTTTTTGGCATTGCCAGCGTTCTGTTCAGTCGAAAGGAAAACATCTGGGTGTACCCGACCGGCCTCGTGAACACCACGATTTACATTTACCTGAGTCTGATCGCCGGATTGTACGCCGAAGCCGGTGTAAATTTCTACTACACGGTAATGAGTATCGCAGGCTGGATACTTTGGTCTGGAAAAAAAGACGGCCAGGCCGCACTGCATATTACCCGCTCCACCCGGATCGAATGGGGCCGCAGCCTCGCCTTTTTCAGCGCCTGCTGGCTGGCGCTGTATCTGATTCTGAAACATTGGACCGACAGCTCCGTCCCCCTTGCCGACGCCTTCGCCTCGGCTGCGGCCTACACCGGTATGTACCTGATGACCCGGAAAAAATTAGAGAACTGGCTCTGGTGGACGGTCACTAATATTGCCTCTATCCCCCTCTATTTCAGCAAAGGATTTGTTTTCACCGGATTCCAATACCTCGTTTTTTTGGTG
>CAUJEY010000301.1 GCA_963169325.1 Bacteroidota bacterium | reverse complement strand
GGGATTAATTCGCCCGTGACACAGGCGAATTAATCCCGAGAAATCGGGACGCCCCACATCACAACAAATAAAACAACGTATGAAAGTATTAATCATTGAAGACGAAAATGCCGCGGCGCGCCGGCTTGAAAAACTGCTCAAAGAATTAGCGCCGGAAACAACCATCCTCGCCCAGATCGACAGCGTGGAAGCCTCCGTGCTCTGGCTCGAAAACAATCCGCAGCCCGATCTGATTTTTATGGATATTCACCTGGCTGATGGGGCCAGTTTTGAAATTTTTCAACACGTCAAGGTCAGCTGCCCGATCATTTTTACCACGGCGTATGATGAATATGCCTTGCAGGCCTTCAAAGTAAACGCCGTGGACTATTTGCTGAAGCCGATCAAAAACGTCGAACTGGCCGCCGCGCTGGAGAAATATAAGCAGGTGTTCAAACCGGCCAAGGCGCCCGATTATTCCGCTTTGCTCGAAACGCTGAAAAGTCAGCAGAGTGAAAATTACCTGCAACGGATGCTGATCCGTTTCGGGCACAGCCTGAAATTGGTCGATGTAGCAGATGCGGCCTATTTTTACACCAGGGACAAAATAACTTTTCTCATCACGCGCTCCAGCGCAAAACGTTATCCGGTCGATTATCCGCTGGATAAGTTGGAGGAGATGTTGGATAAAAAAGTATTTTTCCGGATCAACCGCCAGTTTATTGTCAATGTTCACGCTATCCGCGAAATGCACCCGTACTCCAAAAGCCGGGTAAAAGTGGATATGGACCCGCCTACCGATCAGGAAACTATTGTGAGTACCGAACGATCGGCGGAATTTAAAAAATGGCTGGTTGGGGAAATGGACTAAGCTGATTTGGCCGGCCGGACATTTTTCCGCTTAAACATTTAATCCATAATCCTGTTTCTATAACTTTGTGCCGACAGGGCAAGCGGCCTCTTTTGACAACATCAACCGTATCGTTCAAAAAGTCGGGTAGCAGTTCGTTTACTACATTTTTTAAGTTTAGTAAACGTAATACCATCCTGCCATGTCTTGTCCATCCAACCGTAGAAACATGGCGATTTATTCCATCAGAGATCTGGAGAAACTTACCGGGATCAAAGCGCATACCATAAGGATTTGGGAGCAGCGTTATCACCTTGTTTCGCCCGCGCGTACGGATACCAATATCCGGTATTATACCGATGAGAACCTGCGGCACTTGTTCAATGTAGCCTTGTTGAACCGCTATGGCTACAAAATCAGCAAGTTGGCCAAAATGCAACCGCAGGAAATTGCCGCCCGTGTTTCGGAAATCGCCGAAAACAACGGCAGCGCCAACTCACAGGTGGACGCGCTCACGCTGGCCATGATCGATTTGGATGAAACGGCATTCGATCGCATTTTTTCGTCTTATTCCTGGGAGCACGGCTTCGAGCAGACCATGCTGGAATTGGTGTATCCTTTTCTCGACAAACTAAACGTCCTGTGGCTCACACACAGCGTCAGTCCCGCACACGAAAAATTTATTACCAACCTCATTCGCCGCAAACTGATGTGCGCCATTGATAAGGAACCGGTGGATACCCAAAAGGAAAGCGCTAAATTTTTATTGTTCCTGCCCGAAGGGGAAAGCCAGGAACTGACCCTGCTTTTTATGCACTACCTGCTGCGCAGCCGGCATCAGAAAGTGGTTTACCTCGGCGCCAATACCTCTCTCCCCGATCTGCGCGACGCCTGCCAACCGTTTCACCCCGACTACGTGTTCACCATTCTGCAGGAACCGCTGGCCCGCCAATCGGTGCAAACTTATATCGACAACGCCGCCCAAATTGTGACCTCGGGGCGCCTGCTGCTCAGCGGCGCACAATTGTTTGTCAATCCGGTGAAAATGCCCGCAAATGCACAGGTGTTGGGCGGGCTGCCGGATACTTTGCAGTTTTTGGATGGGTTGGAGTTGAAGCAGCGGGGAGGGTAGGGGTAATTTCGTCATTGGGGTAATTTCGTCATTGAGGGCCATTCGTCATTAGGGTCATTCGTCATTGAGGGCCATTCGTCATTGAGGGTCATTCGTCATTGAGGGCCATTGCGTCATTTTATTCTCCGTGCCTCCGTGGTGAATAACCGCTTTCACCGGCCTTTTTGTTGTTTATCCAGCCACGCCGCCATCCGGGTTTCCGTTTCGTCTTTTACCTGAATTTTATCCATCCAGCGTTTAGCAAACTGCCAGTTCCGGTTTCTGACGGCGATCATGGCGCAGAGGGAAAATACCGCGTCTTCGAGGTCACGCGTAGCCTGCACGGCGGTGATATCGCGAAAAGTAGTAAAAGGGCCGTCACCCGATTTGCCCGCGCCTTTCAGGAACTGGAAGCCCATTTTTACCCGGATGGAGTCCTTTTCGAATGCTTTGTACTGGCCGTACAGCACTAAATCGGCATTGCAACGGCGCCCCAGCCGCTCCGCATCCTGCGAGTAAGTACCGGATTTTTTTTCCTGTTCAACAAACCGGATTTCTGCCGGAATCTTCGCCTTTCCGGTGAGATCCTCGATACTTTGCTGAATCAGCAGGGCCGGCCGCGCTTCCATGCCCCCAAGGTTATCGAAAGGCAAAATCAGCACGTGCAACGCTTCTTTGTTGGTAAACTCCGGGCACCCGGCGTTTTTGCCGCGCAGCTTCCATACGGCAAACGCCGCGACTAAAAGCAGTAAAACGCCGCCGCCGACCAGCCACGTCATCCGTTGCGGCCGGGGCGTTCGGGCGGCGGGTACTTTGCCGGCTTCGAAATCGTCGAGCACGGCCAAAAGGGTGTCTGTGATGCGGCTGTACTCGCGCTGCGCCTCCTGAAAGGGGAGGATACCTTTCAGCTCCTGCTGCCGAACGGCATTGTAGTTCGCCTCGGCTACCCGCAGGGTACGCAACAGGTTGTCCTTGTAAACGTTGTCTTTTTCGAGCAGGGAAATCAGCACGTCGAGCGCTTTGCCCGTTTCGCCCTGGCGGAGTAATTCGCGAATGGTTTGTATTTCCATGTGGAATCAGGATTGGAATCTTTTCAGGCCATGGAAATCATTTCTAATTGAGTATTTTGCATTTTGGCCCTTGCGGCAATATCTTCCAATTGAATAGAAGTTGAATTTTCAATCCAGTCTTCACCGCATTGTAAACACACCAATGCGGGAACATTGCGCACAACGACAACTCCCGTTTTTAAATCAACGGTAAACGTCGTTGTTCCTCGTTCAATTTTCCCACCACATAATGGGCATTTGGATGGAATATGGCGCTTCATACTATTTTTATTAATGCAAATTTATGATAATTTTAAGTGCTATAATGCAGATATAATTTTATAACGCAGGAATTTGTCAGTTAAGATGAGATGATTCACCTCAAACATCCCTCCAAACTCTCCCGCCACCACGGTATCTCCAGCCCAAACGCCGCTTTGATTTTCGCCTTGTTCAACACACTGTATGGCGGCCGTTCCACGGGCGTGGGAAAGTCTTTCGATTCGATGGCATTGACGCGGCAAGGCAGGTTTTTTAGTTCGAAAATAGCCCTGGCAAAATCGTACCAGCTGGTGACGCCTTCGTTGGAATAATGCCAAACGCCGGCAATCGACGCCCGTTCCACCGCTTTGTTTTCTACTTTTTGAACGATTTGCAGCACCGCCGCGGCCAGGTCCGGCGCATACGTGGGCGTGCCCACCTGGTCGAACACCACACCGATAGAAGGTCGTTCGGCGCCGAGACGCAACATGGTACGCAGGAAGTTTTGTCCGTACAGGGAATACAACCACGACGTGCGAATCACCATACCCAGCGGATTGGCTTTCAGCACAGCGCGGTCGCCGGCTAGTTTGGTGCGGGCATACACGCCTTTGGGGCTTACCGGATCGTCTTCCCGAAACGGTGCGTTTTGCCTGCCGTGGTACACATAATCGGTAGAAAAATGAATGATCGGAATATCCTGCCGGGCACAGGCCGCTGCCAGGTTTTTAGCGCCTGCCACATTGACTTTCCGGGCCAGTTCGGGCTCGCTTTCGGCTTTGTCCACGGCAGCGTAAGCGGCGCAGTTGATGCACCATTGCACGGCATTTTTTTCAAAAAAAGAAAACACGGCCCGCCGGTTGGTGATATCCAGTTCGTTGATATCGACGTATAAAAAACGCCAGGCCGGATAGCCGGCGGCTAATTCGCGAAAACATTGGCCCAGTTGGCCGTTGGCGCCGGTGATGAGGATGGTCATTTTTGTCATTGCGTCATTTTTGTCATTGCGTCAGCATATTATGGACGTTTTTTGTTTCACGCAAAGTAAGAGGGGTTTATTTCACGCAAAGGCGCTAAGACGCAAAGTAAGAGGGGCTAAACGTATTGCCCCCCTCTCACTTTGCGCCTTAGCGCCTTTGCGTGAAATAAACCCCTCTTACTTTGCGTGAAACAAAAAACATCCTGATTGTATGACTTGTCAGTTATCTTTTTGAAGTAAAATCAATAAAGCGACGGCATAAAATATCGACAACGAAAACGCCGTTGCCTGCGCGTTCCAGGTTTTGGATTGCCACATCAGAAACCACTCGCCGCCCACCACTACAAAGGCGCCGAACCAAAGTGTCAGCCCCAGCAACAAACCCAGGACTGCGGACCGTTTGCGGTCTTCAAACAAGATATCCGGCGCATGGCGGGCCTGCCACATTTGCCAGGCGCCCCGGGCGCAAAGTAGTCCGCTGCCGGCTTCTGCGGCAATGATCAGTATGTACATGCCATTTAGAAATACAGGGTGCTGCATACTGCGTCCGGATTTCAGGGCGCCAAAGGTATCGCTCATGCCGGCCACCATACGCACAAATTCAAAATTGACCCCGTAATCGCTCAGGTTGGTGAACGCGACGAGCAAACCATAGGCCGCCAATAAAGCCGAGAGCACGGTTTGAGAAAGACGAAGATTGGACATTCCTTTTGTTTGTTGATTGGAGTGCAAAAGTATTGGTTATTGCAACCACTTTTAAACCCCTATTTTTGCCCCAAATTAAAGCAATGAAAACCATATTCTCTTTTCTGATACTGCTGGTTGCCGTACCGTTGTG
>CAUJEY010000300.1 GCA_963169325.1 Bacteroidota bacterium | reverse complement strand
GCCGGGCCCAAAACAGTTCTTTTTTCGCCATTTTTCACCTTTTTTCAGTCACGTAGTCCCCGCTATGCTCCTTCAAAAACGCGAAAACTGACGAAAAAAGCCCTCGTTTTTGGCTCCGGCAGAAAATCCCCAACATGCTCTTAATGATGTCACAATCCTTCCAGTGTTTTTCAAACCAGGAAGGATTATTCTATCGAATCAATCACCGTATTGTCTCTTCCTATGAAAACAACTTCCTTTATATCTGCAACTTGTGCCCTCGTGCTCTTTTTGGCATTCGCTTCGGCGCTCGGCGCCCAGTCTGCCGTTTTGTCCGTGCAGGGCGTGCTGCGCAAAAACGATGGCAAAGCCGTGGACGACGGCGTGTACACGCTCAAATTCAAACTCTGGAAAGACCCTACCAGCACGGCTGTCTCCGACAAGGTTTGGGAAGATTCCTTCACCGACGTGGAGATCACGGGCGGCGTGTACAACGTCCTCCTCGGCACCGGGCCGCAACCGCTCAACGTGCCCTTCGACCAAACGTATTACCTCGGCATCAGCATGAGCGCCGGCTCAGAGTTGCAGCCCCGGCCTATGCTTACCTCGGCGCCTTTCGTGCTGTCACTTCAAGGTCAAAACAATATCCTGCCCAACAGCGGTCCCATGGGCATCGGCGCCACCCGGCCCGATACCACCAGCGCCCTGCTCGCCATGGAATCAGCCTCTAAGGGATTACTGATTCCCCGCATGTCGCTTGCTCAACGCAACGCGATTGCTTCCCCGGCAGACGGCCTGCTTATTTTTCAAAACAATAGCGATCCAGGGTTTTATTTCCGAAACGGCGCAGCCTGGCAACAAGTTTCCGGCCTGAACGTGGCCCCAATTCAACTCGGCACGCTGCACGAGGGCGGATATGTTTTTTATGTGGACGAAACCGGCCAGCACGGCTTGGTGGCGGCGCCGGCCGACGTAACAGTGTCGCCTTCCATGGGGCCGGGCAGTACCTGGTACTGGGCCTCTTCCAATGCCAGCAGTGCGAGCGAAGCCAGTGGAACCGCCATCGGGACCGGATATGAAAACACCCGAACTATGATGGACCAGACCGATGACAAAGAAGATTTGCGGGCGGCATACGTCTGCCATGAATTGGTCACCGACGGCTACAGCGACTGGTTTTTGCCGTCCTTGGACGAACTCAATTTGATGTACCAAAACCTGCGCTTGCAGGGTATCGGCAACTTTGTAGCGTCCATGAACGACTCCTCCGATTATTGGAGCTCGTCCAGCAAGTTCAGCGATTCCGATGAGGCCTGGTACATGAACTTCGGCAGTGGCGCCATCAATTCCACCGAAAAAACAAACAACAAACGAGTGCGCCCGATACGGGCATTTTGACCGTAACCGCCTTGCTCCCAACACACAAGCAACTTCCCTTTTTATGAAAAAAATAGTCCACGCCCTCTTCGTGTTTGTGCTCGCTTTGATGTTCACCGGAACATCCGGCAACGCCCAAAACGCAAGCCTGTCGCTCCAGGGTATTCTCATACAGGACAACGGCCAGGCCGCTCCTGACAGCTTTTACCAACTTACCTTCAAACTCTGGAAAAGCGCCACCAGCACAGCCCTGGTTGATTCCGTCTGGGGTGACACCTTCGACAGCGTTAAAGTCACCGGCGGCAAGTACAATATTGTCCTTGGCTCGGGCACGCCACTCAACGCTCCGTTCGACCAGGCCTACTACCTAGGCGTAAGTCTCGGCAGTGGTTCCGGAGCCGAGTACATGCCCCGCCCCCGCCTGACAGCAGCGCCCGCAGGATTGGCACTACTGGGCTCCGGCAATGAATTCACGTCTGGTGGAGCAGTTGGCATTGGCACCGTAAGCCCAAATGCTTCTGCGCTGCTCGACATTACGGCTACGACAAAAGGGCTGCTGATCCCCCGCATGACCGACGCACAAAAAAGAGCCATCGCTACGCCCGACATCGGCACGCTGGTTTTCCAGACCGACAAGATCAAGGGGTTTTATTATTTCGACGGAGCGCTTTGGCAGCACATCACCGGTAGCGTTCGGCAGGTCGGCGAGCAGTATGCCGGGGGCATCATTTTTTATGTAGATGCCAAAGGCCAGCACGGCCTGGTGGCGGCGCTGAACGACCAGTCCACGGGTGCCGAATGGGGCTGCTCGGGTACGCCCATGACCCATGCTTATGGCACCAAACGCGGCTGTGGCGAGGCCAACACCGCTTCCATTGTGGACAAAGACAGCTGCGCCACGGCTGGTATCGCGGCCCGGCTATGCGACGAACTGGTGCTCAACGGCTACAGCGATTGGTTCCTGCCCAGCCAGGATGAACTGGACCTCATGTACGATAACCTGAAAGTCGCCGGCTTGGGCGGTTTTGGAAATGCCGCCTATTGGAGTTCCAGCGCGGTGAGCAGTACTACTGCCCGGTCGCAAAACTTCAGCGATGGCACACAGAGTTCGTCTGCCAAAACTTCCACATTCCGGGTCCGTGCTATACGAAGGTTTTGACAAAACCGCTTAACATCACGTCGAACCGCTTTCGTTTAAACATCACTGCCACTCATGAAATATCTTTACTATACTCGCCTGCTTGTTTTTTTCCTTTTTGTTTTTGGAAGCCTGGTAAACGGTTTCGGCCAGTCCGACCCCGCCTGTAGCCCTGCCGGCGCTTTTTCCATCCGCCCCGGTCAGGTTTTTTTCAACTACGGCTCCGGCATTGACGTGCGGAACTCCTCGCGCCGTACCGACATGGTGGTAGGGCAAATGCTCGTTGGGCCGGTCACGACGCCCGAAAACGACATGGCTTTCGGCTCTTACGGACAGATACTGATCCCGCCGTTTGCGCCCATCGTCACAGCCACACAGGGCGACCTGCTCGACCGCATCCAGATTTCCTGGGTGCTCAACCCGCTGGGCCCAAACCCCACCCAGGGCTTCAACTTGTACCGCGACGGCGTTTTTCTCGCCACCGTGGCCAACAACATTCGCAACTTCAACGACTTCAACGTCATCGCCGGGCGCCCTTACAACTACGAAGTGCGCGGCATCAACGTGTACGGAGAAGGCGTCGCCGGAAAGGCGCTCGGTTTTCAGGTACCCAATGGCGTAGTGACCGGCCAGGTGCAAACCGTAAATGGCAGCCCCGTGCCCGGTGCGCTCGTCACGCTCACGCCCATGCAGGGTTTTTCGTTAAAATTTGATGCGTCGGACGGCGCGTTTTTCTACGACACCGTCAGTATGTTGCCTGCGGCAAACGGCGAGTGGACGTTGTCGTTTTGGATGAAGACCGATTCCGCTACAGCCAATGCCGGCCTGCTCGACTTTTCGCCCTTCCCGTTGTTCTTCCGGACCATCGCCAGTTCAGGCGGGCACGAAGGCATCCAGGTTGCACAAACGGCTGCCGGTACGACGCTGCTCGCCGGCCAGTTCCCCGATAGCACCAGGAATGACTGGCACAATATTGCGCTTTCCGTGGATGCCGACTCGAAAGGCCGCCTGTACATCGACGGCACCCTGGTGTCCATCGGCACGCTGCCGCCGATTTCTTCTGCCGCCGAAGTGCGCCTTGGCAGCCGCACCGGACAATCCGGCTGGAACGGCTTGCTCGATGAGTTGCGCCTGTACCACCGCCGCCTCGACGAAATTGACCTCGCCGATGTGATGATGGGGACGGCCTCTACACTTACGCCCGACTTGAAATATTACTGGAAACTGGACGAGGAGCAGGGCTCCAAATCCTTCGACCTGATCCAGCGGACCAAACTGTTTTTCTGCGGCGCAGAATTCGATACAGACCGGCCACCGGTGAGCAACTCGGGCTTAACCAACGAGGAAGGTTTTTACCGCATTGAGTCGGTCAGTTACGGTACCGGCACCACGTTTTTAGCTCACCCGTCCAAGGATTTTTACATGTACAGTGCCTTGCGTTTTGTGCGTAGCCAAAACGACTACGCCACGTTGCCCGATTTTTCTTTGACGCCCAAAGCCACTATTGAACTGTGGATCAACAGCGCCGGCCCTGACGGTACGCAATGCGTTTTTTCCAAAAAATGGGATAGCAACGATTTTCGCCTCTTGCTTACGCCAAACGGTGCCGACAACGACATCAAATTTTACCTCAACGGACAGGAAAAGAACTTCGGCCTCTTGGGAATGGGCTACAAACACCTTGCGTTCACCATTGACAGCAGTGGCGGCAACCGCACTGTGACGGCCTATAAAGACGGTGTGTCTATCGGCAGCAACACGTTTTCCGGGGTCGGCGGCAATTGGTCGGATACCACACAAACCTGGGTTCTCGGCGCCCGACCCAGTGGCGGCGGCCAAACCGACTACTTCGGTGGGCTGATTGACGAGGTGGCCATCTACGATACCACCCTGAGCGTATCCCATATCCAAAACCACTACCAGTTTCCACGCGACATGCAGGAAAGAGGCCTGCGCGTCCACTTTGCACTTGACGAAGGCAGCGGCAACCGCTTGAACAACAGCGGCTCGGTACTGCTGGGTTTTGGCACGGCAACCGGCACCGAATGGACGCCTTTTGCCGCCCGACAAGCCACGGAGCCACACGAGTTCTCCCCCGTCACCCGCCAGGTGACGCTCAACCCCAGCATCACTTCGGTGGATCAGGTGGACTTTACCGACCGCTCCACCGTGCCGGTCACGGGCTATGTGCGGTATCAAAACACCGACTGCTTCGCGCCGAACGTAGAGATTCTGGTCAACGGCGAATCGTTTAAACCCAAAGTTTTTACAGACTCCACCGGCAAATTCCTGATTGATTTTAACCCCGGCGACAATGCTTTTCTGGAGCCTAAATTTGAGGGATACAGTTTCATCCCTGCGGTGTGGGAGGTAACCAACGTGACCAGCCCTATTGCCGGTATTTTGTTCAACGTGACCACCACCCGAATCGTCAAAGGGCAGGTAGCCGGCGGTTTGTGCAAAAAGTCCATCATCGAAGCGCCCCCGGGCACGGGCACCGGAACCGTTTGCACGGTAAAGGTGCGTTCGGCAGACGGCTGCCTGGAGCGGGAAATTACGCTAGACAATCAGGAAGGTAATTTCGAGTTTCCGGGCCTGCCGCCGCTGGAAAGCATGACGGTAGCCGTGGTGGAACACTCCGATCCCGACATAAAAACGGCTTTTCAAGTGCAAGGCGGTTCAACGGTAAACCTCACCGTCAACGACACCATCGTTGATTTTATCTATTTCGCTCCGCCGGAAGTGGAAATTGTCAGCGGCCTGGATCCTGTGGCAGGATGTAGTCCGGAAATCATCGTACTGGACAAAGACCAGTACGTCCAACTGACCATAAAACTCAAAGAGCAGTATGTGGCGACTATGTCCGACGACGGGGTGTGTTATTTGGATACCGCCAATTTCCGGATCATCAACGGATTTTCAGACGAGGTTTTGGACACGACCATGAGTGGCGGACAGTTGAAATATACATTCATCGTTGGCCCTCCCAACCCGTCGCCACCGTATTTGAAAACATTTCAGGTACTGGGCACCTCGGTAGCCGGCAGAGAAGGCAGTCTGACCAAACAAGCCGTGGTGACCGGCATACGCAGCAAGGAAAATACGTTCACAACCATGCTTCCCGAAACACCGTCGCTCATTTTGCGCGACCCTCCGGGCGACGGCAGTTCGGCATTTTTGGAAAAAAACACCCAAGCTTGCAAATCGTACCACGTTGGTTTCGACTATGAAGTGGGTGGCGGTGGCGGCCTCGAAACACACCTGGGCGGTAACGTGGAAATAGGCGTTGGGTTAGGAATCATACAAATCATGAACGCAGGCCCTATTTTCGATATCGGCGCCGAGTTCCAGGTTACCTACCAAAAAATTACCGATAGCACGTTCCAAACCTGTATGTCAGTGAGCGAAAAACTGTCCACCGACGATGGCGACCTCATCGTGGGCAGCAACAGCTCCGTGGGACTGGGCGGCGATATTTACATGGGCGAAGCGATTAATATCATCTTCGGCTTTGCCGATCAGGTTTCTTTTGACGAAATGACTTGTACGCCTGCCGTATCGCAGGTACTAAACATTGAGCCGGGCAATTTTTCTACCGTGTTCATGTACTCGGAATACCACCTCGTCAACAACGTGATGCGCTACCTGGACGTGCTGGCCAATGATCCACTGGTTGACGACTCGATCCGGACGCAGTCGGCAGAGTCCTTTGCCCGCTGGCAGGCGATCATTGATCAAAATACCGCCTTGAAGGAAAAAGCCAAGTTTATACGCAACATATCCTTCGATGCCAATATCGGCTACGAATACTCCGAAACCAGCGACACCACTACGACCAACCAACTTCAGCAATTAGTTAACAGCGAAGAATCCTTAGAAAGTCATTTTGGATTTGAGTTCAATAAAGCTGGGGTCACCGGTATGCTAAAGTTCGTGGCGGCCACGAGCGACACACGCGTCGACTCCACTACGGAAACCTCCGGCGGCATTACGACCGGCTACATTCTCGCCGACGACGACCCCGGCGATGCGTTCTCCGTGGATGTGGCGATGGACTCCGTGTACAAAACGCCCGTGTTTCGCATCAAAGCCGGGCAGTCGTCCTGTCCCTGGGAAGAGGGCACTGCCAACCGCGAGGGCGTGAACCTGCAACTGGCCCCGGGTAACTCGTTCGTGGCAACCAATGTGCCGGCCAACGAAGCAGCAACCTTTCAACTACTGCTGGGCAATATCGGCGCCACCAACGAATCCTGGCCGTATGTGATCTCCGCTATTCCCCAATACAACCCCCACGGCGCCGTCATCAAACTGAACGGCGGTGTGCTGGATCAGCCCCAAAAATACATCGTCCCCTACGGCGAATCGCTGCCCATCACCGTTACCATCGAACGTGGCCCAATTGAGTACGACTACGACAGCCTCGTGGTGGCGCTACATTCGGAATGTGAAGTGGATCGAAACTATGCTCTCGGGCTTGGTGTGGACTGGAACCCAAACTTTTACTCCCCGTTGTACCTCGGCGTGCGCTTCAACCGCCCCTGCAGCGAGGTGGCCATCAACGTGCCGGAAGAAGGCTGGGTGCAATTGGCCGCCGACAACAGCCTTCGGCGTATCACCGTCTCGGGCTACAACAAAAACGAGCCGTTCTTCGACCTCGTGCGGGTGCAATACCGCCGCTCCGACGGCGACGGCGCCTGGATCAATATCACGCCGCAATCCGATATCCTGAAGGCCGATCTGGGCGACAATTTTACCCAGTTTTTCTGGGAAACCACCGGCTTGTCCGACGGCCCCTACGAAATTCGTGCCGTGGCTATCTGTACCGGCGACGCAGCAACCGATCCGGGTTATTCGTATACCATCAAAGGCCGCATTGACCGCGAACCGCCCAGCATTGTGGGCGTTCCCCAACCCTCGGACGGCGTGTACCAGGTGGGCGATGAGGTTTCTTTCACATTCAATAAACACATCAACTGCAACAAACTGATCCCCGCCGACCTCACCCAACCCAACAACGTGGGCCTGTACGAGGCCACGACAGGGCAGTTGATTGACATCGCCGTTACCTGTTTTGAAAACAAAATCGTGCTCGACCCAACCTTCCAGAACCAGTTTTATGAAAATAAAATCCTGCGCATCGAACTGCACGACATCGAGGACAAAACCGGCAATGTGCGTCCGTACCTCGACTGGGAATTCTACGTGGACCGCAACGAACTGGCCTGGCTGACTGACAGCCTGGGTGTGACAAAATTTGAGGATGAAAACAAAACTGCAGTAGCCAACATCCACAACCGCGGTGGTTATCCGGTGCCGTTTACCATCCAGAATATCCCCGATTGGGTACGCGTCGTACCCGATCAGGGCACCCTGGCGGCCAATGAGATTCGGCCGGTCAGTTTTCAGATTGACTCCACGCTTGCCTTCGGGCACTGGACGGACTCCATTGTTCTGCACACCGAAACCGGCCAAAACCCATTTTTCATGGGTGGCGACGAAGGTTTGCCCATCGGCGTGCGCGTGGTTTGCCGCCTGCCTTATGGTTCCGTGGTTCCGGGTTTGTTTGAAAACACCATGAGCATGGTGCTCCGGGTGAATATCGAGGGTGTGTTGTCCACCGATCCGGAGGACATCGTAGCGGCGTACATCAACGACGAATTGCGCGGCCGCGCCAATGTACAATACGTACCCTTGCTCGGCACCTACCTGGCTTACCTGACCATTTACGGCGACCCGGACGACCTGCTCGACCCGATCCGCCTGGAGGTCTGGGATGCCTCCGAGTGCCAGCGCTACGGGTTTGTGCAGGAGGCTTTCACTTTCCAACCCGACAACATTCTCGGCACACCCAACAACCCGCAAGTGATCAACACCGGTGGATTGTTGCTGCGTGAAGTACCGTTCAACTACGGTTGGAACTGGATTTCATTTAACCTGGCTTTCCCGGACAACAGCCTGAATGCGGCCTTAGCCACGCTCCACCACCCGCAGAACGACCTGATCCGTAGCCAGGGGCCTTTCTCCCTGTACAGCGGCAGCAGTTGGGTAGGATCTTTGACAAACCTGAACAATACCGGTATGTACATCTACCGCGCTGATCAGCCCGATACTTTGCGCATGCTGGGGACGCCACTCGATCCGGCCCTGACGCCCGTCCCGCTCGTTGCCGGCTGGAACTGGATCGGCTATGTGCCCAACTACTCCCTGCCTATTGACGATGCCCTGGCCACGGTGCCCGCGGCGCCGGGCGATATTATCAAGAGTCAGGTAGCGTTTGCGCAGTACAGCCAGGTAGTGGATGGCCCATTCACCTACTACCGCTGGATCGGCAACCTGAAATACATGATGCCGCCAAACGGCTACCAGATTAAAGTGACCCAACCCGGCTCATTGACGTACCCGCCGAACAATCCGTTTACAGGCAACCCAATTGAAGAACGCGGCGGTCCGGAAACGGCTTTCTGGTCGGTGGATCCCGCGCAATTTGAACACAGCAGCACGCTGATCGGTATGTTGAGCAATGAAGGTCTGAATGTCACAAATGACGGTATGGAACTCGGCGTGTTCGTTGGCGGAGAAGTGCGGGGCGCGGCCCGGGCGATCTACATCGAACCGCTGCAGGCTTACCTGTTCTTCCTGACCTATTACGCCAACACAGCCGGCGAGCAGTTGCAGTTCAAACTGTTCGACGACGCCAACAATGCGGTGCATAACCTGACGGAGACGATGTATTTCTCGCCGAACCAACACCAGGGCAGTATTGAAGCGCCGGTGCCCTTCCTGTGGCAGGCCACCGGAGTAAACTCCTTGCCCGAGGGCATAGGTGTTTTTGAAGCGCAGCCCAATCCGTTCAGCAGCGAAACGCAACTGCGGTTTACATTGGATAAGGCGCAGGAGGTGACGCTGATGATTACCGACGCGCAAGGCCGCGAGGTGGTGCGCCGTCCGGTCAGTGCACAGGAAGGCATGAATACGACCGTCTGGAACGGCCGCTCCGACACGGGTGACAGGCTCAATTCGGGCGTGTATATGGTACGCTTGGTGACGGATGCGGGCAGTATGAGCAGGAAAGTAGTGTTGCGGCGATTGCCGTAATGATGTGTCTAAAGTCTTTTGCCAGAAAACTGCGACAAATTTTTCACCACGGAGTCCTTGAATATCGAATATCGAACACGGAATGTCGAATGTCGAAGCAGCCCTAGCACACACTATGATTCGGCATACTCTACGTTCTTTCGACATTCGACATTCCGTGTTCGATATTCGATATTCAAGGACTCCGTGTCTCTGTATTTGGCATAATTGCCCGCTCGTGCTAAAAGCTCCTTAGGACAAGGATCAACCACCCGGCCGCCACGGAAAAAACGCATTCGTTCGCTGCTTATATGCCTGAAATTGCGGGTTGTCGGCATATTTGGCTTCCAGCATCGGGATGCCCGACACATAAAGCAGCAGAAACGTAATGGTTATGGGGCTGACAATGCCCCATAACCATCTCAAACAAACCAGGAGAAAGGTTTCACAGGATCAACACTTTATGTACCCTGTTCCGGCCTTCACCGGATCGTATGTGCAGGTAGTAGGTGGCAGCCTGTAAATCATTGTTTTGCAATAGATATTGATGTTTGCCTGTACTAAGTTCCCTTTCCGGTAAAATCATTTGGACCAGATGCCCTTGTATATCATAGAGCGACAGACTGATAAGGGTTGGATCCCGCAGTTCAAAAGTGACAAGCGCATTTTGAACCACGGGATTGGGAGAAACCTGCAAATTCCATTCAGGCGCCACAAGATCGCTACTATTGCTTGTTCCATTCAGGTCGGTGATCATCCGTACTTTTTTTGAGCCAAAATCTGAGACATACAAGGTGTCACCCGTCGAAGAAGGGCGTATCCCGTTGGGCTGATTGAATTTCGCGACAGCAGCATTGCCATCTGTAGTGCCCAAAGTAGAGCCCAACCAAACATTGTAGTTTCCGTTCAAATCAATCTTATAAATTTTGTGGGCATTGAAGGCTGTGGCATATAAAAAGCCGTGGGAGTGGGCAAGAAAACCAATATTTTGGCCGAGCGGGGGCTGGGTCAGGAAGCTGATTTCACCATTGGGAGTCACCTTGAAAATTTTTCGATCCGAAAAATTAGCCACGTATAGATTCCCGGCGTCGTCATAACAAAGTCCAACTGGGCCGTTAAATTGGGGATGACTTAAGTAGTCAATCAGAGTGCCATCGGGTGCCAGTTTCCATATTTTGTGTTGGATGTAAGTGGTTACCAGAATGGTATCGCTATTCGGCATCCGGAGCATACCAGACGGCCCGCTAATGGAGGGAATCAGTATTGTCTTGCTTCCGTCGGGGAATATCTTGTATAATTTATTGCCCGTATTGGCGGCTAATACAATGGTCCCATCGTCGTTGAATGCCATACCATTGGGGCTTCCGATTCCATTGGTAAAAACAGTTTCTACGCCATCAGGCGTTCGTTTATACACGGTTGAACCAACATAATTGGACCCGTACAGATTTCCAGCGGAGTCAAAAATTATGTCGTCGTCAATTTTGCTGGCATTCGTGGTGATGGTGGTGACCGTTTGGGCGTGGAGCATGCTTAGGCCGGCCCAGACCAGCAAGATCGTGGTAGTGATGTGTTTCATAGCTTAACAATTTAGGTGAACAATAAAATCTGGGGCAAAAAAAAGGGGGATGGGGTAACCCATCGCCCCGTTTTGTAAAGTGGGTCGAAATAGCAGGTATTTTCTTTAGAGCATGTTGGATGCTTTCACGCCAAAATATTCACGGGGATTCTGACCGGTTTCTTTCAGAAAGGCGCGGTTAAAGGCTGATTTTGAATTGAATCCTGTGGCAAAAGCAAGTTCGAGGGTGTTCAGGTGGCTAAAACGTTGATCCCGACGTGCCTGGATGTAGGCTTGTACCCGATAGCCATTGATGAAGTCGAAGAAATTTCTGTTATAACCCTGATTGATAATCTTAGACAAACGATGTTTGGGTTGATCCAGCGCTTCTGCCAGGTCTCCAATCTTGATTTCCGGGTGCAGGTATGGCTTTTCAGATAGCATGTATTGGTTCAGGGCTTCCAATTCAATTGCCGGAATGGGCTCTTCCTGAGTCATTTTTTCTGCTTCCTCCTCTATTACGACAGGCAATTCAAGGATGGCGGGAGTAGACCAGATATTTAGGGCTAAAAAGTAAATAGCAACCACAAGCAACACCCAAAACAAGGTATAAATGGAATAATCGCTCTGGTGCTGATAAATTTTATGCACTAAACCAGCGCCCCAGAAAATCAATAGACCCAGGCAAACGATCAGAAAAGACCGTAAAAATTGACCAATGAAAGGCGCGGCAAATTTTTGATAAAATGCTGCTCGATATCGGTGGTAAATACTCAAACTCATCCAAAGGTAGATACCCAAACTGAGCATTGCAGCCAATTCTATCAAATTGAAACTTACCAAAATCTGGGGCAATGTCAGAATATGTAAAACACCCTTTAAATGCAAGCCCAAAAAGGAGTTGACCAACAGGACATGAATGCCAGCGGGTATGAAATGCGGCCATAATTTGAATCTTGGGAGCGCGTCCACTCTAAGCAAAGCCCGGGTGAACAAATAGATAAATGGCCCAGTCAAAAATAAGATCACATCCGGCAGTAAAATGATTTCTGCAAACTCCCGGAAAAAGGAAGGCTGATATGTCACCCGCAGCAACATGAGGATCGAAATGGTCAGCAAGAGCGCATTGAAATACTGAACGGCCTCCCGATTGGCATTCTTTTTTTGCCAGAGCAGATACACCAGGAAGAAACCCTGGATGCAACCAGGATACAAGGCTATCTCCAGCCATTTATTTTGAATCATAGCAAAGGTACTTTTGATGAACACTAACCGTTGGTTGATTTAAGATTTAAGATTACATGATTTAAGATTTTAGATTGGATTTGGGAGGGTTGATTGCGGGATTTGAAGTAGCAGTTTTAGCACTTGCTACGAATATAGAGACCAATTCGTTGTTTTCTTTGATTAGCTCCGATAGTTTGCCTTGCGCAAACCAGCCTCTATGCTCTATTAATTTTAGGCATACCAAAGTTTCCCGAAGTTCTTTGAGGAAAATTTTCATTTTATCAATTTTGATTTGTTAACCTTCAATCTGAATTTCAATCTTAAATCTTAAATCTTAAATCATGTAATCTTACCCTCACCCCGCCCACCCCTCTCTATCCAAACTCCTGAAGTGTATCGCCTCCGCCAAATCCTCAATTCTTATATCCGCACTGCCCGCCAGATCAGCCGCTGTGCGCGCCACCTCTAATATCCGGCATACACCCGCTTGTCTTTGTGCGCCCGTTGTAGAACCCGAAGGCGCTTAACCGTGTCATCATCAAGGTGCATCATCCTACAAAGTTAAACTATGATGGCTTTTCGCAAACCACTTTCCGCCGGGTATACAAGCCATTATTTTGCTACTTTAGTATGAAAGGTTCCGTCTCGCAATCTTATAGTGTCGGGAGCGTCGGCAAATGGTTTATGTGCCGCAATAAATGTAATACCGAAAGTTCCTTTTATTTCCCTTGACACACTATCATAAGAAAGAAGAGTTACATAGTTGGTGTTATCTGAGGTTAATACATCATAATAACCCAAAATCAAATCATGCTGAGCATATAAAAATTGTGCTCCAATTAAAGAATCATTCCTTCCGATCGCAGTATAGGTTATAGGGTATGTACCTGGATTGTACGGCACCTTATATATTCCGACTTCCTCCCGAAGAACATTAAATTGGTCGATTGAGTCGAAGAAAATATTTAGACCATAGGTTAGTCAATAAAGTAACAATGCCAGATGAAAAGTCTAACTTGGAATTTTCAGAATTATGAGTAGGCCGTGGGTGATCACACTCCATATCCACATTATTAGCCGTAATCATTTTGTTCACTGTAACCAAAGGCCCGCCACTGCTTCCAACAGCTAATCTTATCCTTAGGACAAGGATCAACCACCCGGCCGCCACGGAAAAAACGCATTCGTTCGCTGCATATATGCCTGAAATTGCGGGTTGTCGGCATATTTGGCTTCCAGCATCGGGATGCCCGACACATAAAGCAGCAGAAACGTAATGGTTATGGGGCTGACAATGCCCCAAATACCCTGCTGCACGGGCAGCACGACCAAAAAGAGGCCCCACCAGAGCAATACCTCGCCGAAATAGTTGGGGTGGCGGGTGTAGCGCCAAAGGCCGGTTTGCATGATGTCGCCTTTGTTGGATTTGTGTCTGACAAAAACGGAGAGTTGGTAATCGCCAACGGCTTCAAAGAAAAAGCCGATCGCCCATACCAATACGCCGGCCATGGAAAGGGCGGGAACAGGGTTCGCCGCTGCTTCCGCCGCAAGCAAAATGGGCGCGCTCATGACCAACATGAAGCCTGCTTGCAAAACATATACCTGCAAAAATGAACGCAGCACAAACCATTTTCCCCAGGCCTCCCGCCATTGCCGGTAGCGAAAGTCTTCCGTTTTGCCCCGGCTTCTCCAGGTAATGTGCAGCGCGAGCCGGAGTCCCCAAAGCATTACCAATATATAAACCAGCGTTGAAAGGGGCGAATACGGTTGAGTGGCCCAACAATACACGCAGATCAGGATAAAACCCGGGCCCCAGGCGATGTCGGCCACGTCGTTTCTTTTTCGGAGCATACCGATGACAAACCAAATGCTAGCGTAGCAAAGCAGGAGCACGGCGATGTTGGTGGCGGATTGCAGCATGTCAACGAATCCATTTGACGATGTAAAAACCGGCAGTACTGACCATACCCGTCAGTACAAAGCCCCACACCACATCAATACCAACAATAACAACGGGCCAGTTTTTCAAAGTAGCCAGGTTGGTGAGGTCGTAGGTAGCATAGGTGAAAAAACCAAACAGCCCGCCCAGTATCATGGCTGTGCGCACCGAATCTTTTTCCACCGCGGGCATAATAGCAAAGATGAAAACCCCTACAACGAACAACAAGTAGAAGATAAACGCGGCAGGCCAATTGACCTCGTCGCTCAAAAAGCCGCTCAGGTGTTTTCTGTATAAATCTTTGGCGATAAAGCCCAACCAAGCCATGTCAATGACAAAAAACACGGCGAACGTCAGCAAATAACTAAGGATGAGTTTGGAAAACGGCATAAGGTGCGAAGGTGTTGATTCCCGAGGAAACAGCGGTGCCGGTATATTGTTTGCCTGCTGGGTAAAGTCTTCAGACTTCGCCCGCATATGAAATCTGGACTGTACAATTCGATCGGGTGATTGTCTCGTTGCCAAAGCTGATGTAAACTATTGTTTTTATTAAAACGGGCATGATACCGGAACAGCAACAACAGCCAATCGCGCCGGCTCTCCGGTTCTTCCTGAATACTTTTGATGATCATGGCGGAGGTGAATTTTTTAAAATCCCGAAGTATGTCGGATAATCGGTTAGGCTCCTGGGCTTGAGCTATCATGTGCAGGTGATTACTCATGATGACATAGGCATGAAGGATTAAACCTTTTTCCCGTTGACAGAAAGCCAAACTTTCCAATAAGATGTTGCGATAGCGCTGCCGGGTAAAAACATCCACCCAGCCGACAGTTGTCAAGGTTAGGTAGTGCAATGCATTTTGGCTTGAAATCGTATAACCGGCCATGGTTTACATTTTTATATTAAAGTTCAATATTCGCTCTTTCAAGTCTTCAGACTCGAAAGCAATATCCTGCAGACTTTGTCCACTTTTTTAAAAGTTTTTCCGGACTTAGTCCGGTAGATATGTGGGCGAAGTCTGAAGACTTCGCCCAGCATCCAGCCACCCCAAAAATCTCAGTAAACAGTGTACTATGCTCTTTCGAGTCTTCAGACTCGAAAGTCATATCCTGCGGACTTTGTCCGCATTTTAGGAGATTGTTGACTTGCCATATTTTCAGGATTTATCCGGGTAAATTATTTGCAAATTCCGCAATAAATCTCTGGGGTTTAAAAACTTGGACATTGGAGGCATCTTGGCATTGCAGTACATTTTAGCCGCTCTCCTTGGAATCGTTATTTTTTTCAGTACTAATACTCTTTACAAATCCTTCGACATTCGATATTCCTTGTTCGATATTCGATATTTTTTGAAATCCGAATATCGAACAAGGAATATCGAATATCGAACAAGGAATATCGAATGTCGAAGTGTTGCTGGAGCGGGAAGAATGCCCCCTCACCCCGCCCACCCCTCTCTATCCAAACTCCGAAAATGTATCGCCTCCGCCAAATCCTCGATCCGGATATCCGCACTCCCCGCCAGATCCGCGGCGGTGCGGGCCACTTTCAGAATCCGGTCGTATGCCCGCGCGCTGAGTTGCAGGCGTTCCATGGAAGTTTTGAGCAGCGTGAGACCGGAGGAATCGAGCGCGCATACTTCGCGTACCATACGACTGGGCATTTGGGCGTTGCAGTACACGTCGCGCAGGTCCTTGAATCGTGCGGCTTGTATGTCGCGGGCGCGCAGCACGCGTTGGCGGATTTCGGCGCTGGTGAGTTTGGGCCGTTGGGTGGTGGTGAGTTCGTCGTAGGAAACGGGTGTCACTTCCACATGCAGGTCGATGCGGTCGAGCAGGGGGCCGGAGATTTTGGCGACATAGCGTTTGACCACGCCGGGGCCGCACACGCATTCTTTTTCGGGGTGGTTGTAGTAGCCGCAGGGACATGGGTTCATGCTGGCGATGAGCATAAAACTGGCGGGGTAGTCCACCGTCACTTTGGCGCGGCTGATGGTGACCCGCCGTTCTTCCATGGGTTGGCGCATTACTTCGAGCACGGTGCGTTTGAACTCCGGCAATTCGTCGAGGAAGAGTACGCCGTTGTGGGCGACGCTGATTTCGCCGGGCATGGGATCGGAGCCGCCGCCCACGAGGGCTACGTCGCTGATGGTGTGGTGTGGTGCGCGGAAGGGGCGTGTGGTGACGAGCGCCGATCCGGCGAGAATACCGGCCACGGAGTGTATCTTGGTGGTTTCCAGCGCTTCGTGCAGGGTGAGGGGCGGCAGAATGGTGGGCAGGCGCCGGGCCAGCATGGTTTTGCCGGCGCCCGGCGGACCGATGAGGATGACGTTGTGCCCGCCCGCAGCGGCCAGTTCGAGTGCGCGTTTGATGTTTTCCTGGCCCCGCACGTCGGAGAAATCGACGTCGTAGTTGTCGAGGTTAGCAGCAAATTCCTCGCGGGTATTCACCACCACGGGGGCGATGGCGTTGCTACCCGAGAGCACTTCGATGGCTTCGTTGAGCGTCTCCACGCCGTACACCTCCAGGTCGCTCACGATGCCGGCTTCGCGGGCGTTGGCTTTGGGCAGGATGAAGCCCTTGAATTGCTCCTTGCGCGCCTGAATGGCGATGGGCAACGCGCCCTTGATAGGCCGCAACGAACCGTCGAGCGAGAGCTCGCCCATGATGAAAAACTTGTCGAGGTTGTCTTCCGGGATAACGCCGGTCCCCGCCAGCATACCGATGGTGATGGGCAGGTCGAAGGCCGAGCCTTCCTTGCGGATGTCGGCCGGGGCGAGGTTGATGATGGTTTTGAAACGCGGCAGGCGCAGGCCGGAGTTCTTGAGTGCCGCTTCGGTGCGCTGCTGGCCTTCGCGCACGGCGCTGTCGGGCAAGCCGACGATGAAATAGCCGGGTTTGTCGGCAGTGGTACCGAGCGAGCCGCCGGTGTTTACTTCAATGGTAATGGTTTTGGCGTCCACCCCGTGGACGGCGCCGGCAAAGGTCTTAACTAGCATGGCGGTCAGTTAAATGTGGTCAATGTGAAAACTGGCCGTGGAAGTTAGGGCTGCCGGTGGAAAACGGGTGGGGTTTCCGGGAAGGATTTATATATTTTTTTAAATTTAAATTGTATTTAAAGCACTGCCTTACAGCACTTTAAACTCCATTTTTTTAAAAAGAGAGGTATCTGGTTCAAAAACCCAGAATATCAGCCAGCCCTTTCATGATACAAACTGCACCCAGGGAGGTCAGGATGTACATGGCATTTAGGAAGGACTTATCCGACTGAAAAAGTAAAAAATTGATCCCAAAACTTAAAGCCATGAGGAAAACGCCGATACCCAACCAGATCAGACCGCGCTCAAAGAGGCGCTGGTGTTTATCTTTTGAACCGGGGTCCGATGTTGTGCCGGCAGCAGCCAGGTCGGGCTTTGTATTATGTATTGGCTCCATTTTTAAAAACATTTAAATTATTCTGGTATAAATCCGTACTCCAATATTAACATTGGATATTTCGGCACAAGAATAATAATATTTTTAAAAAATTTATTTTTTACGATTTAAGATTTACGTAGAGGGGCTCGTAGAATACACTACGAGCCCCTCTACGTAAATCGTAAATCGTAAAAAGTAAATCGTAAATCCTCACTCCCCTACCCTACCCGCTTCCGTTTCAATCCCCGTGCTCCGCTTGCGCGATTTCACATTATCGTTGCCGAAACGGTAACCCAGGCTCAGGCTGACACGCCGGCTGTCCCAGCGACCACTGCCCAACGAATATAGACCGTTAAAATCAGAATAGCCGTCCCAGCCGGATTCAAAAAAGATATCGCTGGCGCTGAGGCGCACATTCAGGCGATCGTTCAAGAACTTGCGTTGCAGGCCCAGATCGAGGCTCCAGCTGGTTTCGTAGATGAACACGCCGCCCCAGATGCCGGGACCGGAAAAATAACCGGAAATCTCTCCTTTGAAGCCGAAGGGTAGGTCGAAAGTATGTTGTTGATAGATGTTATAAGTGATCGCTTGCACGTCCACCACCGCGCCGTCGCCGTAATCGGCCTGATTGTCGAGGTGCGAGATGCTGGCATTGCAGTAGGCATTCCAGAATTTCGTGATTTGCACCGGCGCGCTCACGTTGAAACTGATGATGGTTTGGTCGGCCAGGTTGGCCCAGGTGATAAACCCGGCTCGCGGGTCCACTTCGTCGGGGGCAATGAGGCGGGTGATTTGGTCGGTGGTGCGGCTGTACGCCAGTTTGAAATTGTAGCGGTAGGCCAGGGTGTAGCCTAGTTCCATGTTGTTCACGATTTCCGGGCGCAGGAACGGATTTCCTTTTTCATAAGAGAGCTGACTGATCTGGTTGTTGAACGGGTTCAGCACATTGTAATCCGGGCGGTTGATGCGGCGGCCGGCGTTCAGGGCAAGGCTGTGTTTGGGTGCAAAGTCCCAGGTCAGGCCTGCATTGGGGAACCAACTCAGGTAGTTGAGCAGCACCGGCGGTTCCTGCAACTCCGGCACGAAGGCCTGGAGGTCGCCGCTGGCATCGGTCTGTTCCGCGCGGAGCCCGGCGGCAAGTTTCCATTTTTTGCTCAGGTCCCGGTTATAGCTGACATACCCGGCATATACTTTTTCGTCGTATTTAAACCGGTTGGAGCGCTTGTCATTTTGCACCGGTACGCCGTTCAGTTCTTCATAAAACAAGAAGGTATTGTCCGAAATTACCCGGCTTATTTTTGAACCGAGGCCCAGCGTTCCGCCCCACAGTTTGTCTTCATAATCGGCCTGAAAAGTGTAGATATCGATGTCGGTAGGTGTATCAAAACTGTTGATGATTTCCGTGAGCACCTCGTTTTCAGCGGCGTCGTAATAGCGGTTGGGCTGGTATCTTTTGCTGTCGTTTTGGTAATTGCCGTAGTCCAGGTCGAGGTTGAGGCTGCGGCCGTTGCCGCTGTCGAAGCGGTAATTGAGGTTGTAGGTTTGCTGGTTGCGGTCCCGGTCGGCCCGGGTGTTGGCCACCAGAATGCTGTCGATTTCGCTGGGGGCGCTTTCCTGGGCAAGCGTAATACGGTTGAAAGAATTAGAAGTAAAATCGTTGATGCTGCCGCTGGCCAAAAACCCGAGCGTATGATTTTTGGCCAGGAAAATATCCGTGCCGAGCCGGTAGTTGTAGTTGCTCCAGTCGTTCCGGTGGTTGTTGATTTCATCCTGAACAAAGTCATTCAGGTAACTGAAAAATTTCATATCCATATATCCGCCACCGTCGCCCACACCGGCTGTTCCAAAAACGTTGAGGCGTTTGTTGCGGTAGTTGCCGGTTCCGGTGAGGTTGGCTCGGTGGTACCGACCCTGGCTGGCGGTGGTATTCAGCGAGCCGTTGGCGCCCAGGTTTTTGTCCCGTTTCAACCGAATATCAATGATCCCGGCGTTTCCTTCCGCTTCGTATTTCGATCCCGGGTTGGTGATAATTTCGATGCGGTCGATCTGTTCGGCAGGCAGATTCTGGAGGTAATTGGTAAGGTCCTCGCCGGTGAGCGGCAGGCGTTTGCCGTCGACGTACAGGAGCACGCCGGCGCGCCCCAGCACGCTTATGTTGTCGTTGTTATCCACCGTCACGTTGGGAGCTTTGCGCAGCAGGGAGATGGCGTCGGAGCCTGCGCTGTTGATAGTGCCGTCCACGTTGAAAATCATACGGTCGGGCCGGGTTTCCACCAATACCCGGGTAGCGCTGACGGTTGCCTCGGCCAGGTTGATGGGTTTTGCCGAAAAAGTCAGCACACCCAGGTCGAGCCGTTGATTGTTTTCCAGCCGTATATCGGGTTTTTGCATGTCTTCAAAACCAATACCCGCGGCTTTCAGAAAATAGGTTCCGGCGCCCAGGTTTTTCATCTCGAAGACGCCGGCGTCATCGCTGGTTCCGGCTTTATACAAACTGCTGTCGGCAGCGTTGAAAAGGGCCACGTTGGCATAAGCGGCGGCTTCACCGCCGGCGCTTTGTAATTGGCCACGAACACTGGCCGTTTGGGCTTGCGCAAAAAATACGCTGCCCATGCATAACAGGGTAGTTAAAATCCTCATTTTAAATCAATTATAATTTAGAACACGACCGGAAAAGATGGAAAATTAGTGGGAGGGTTGCAGGCCGGCGACGGTTTTTCGACAAACTGCGGGGTGTACGATGCCGGTACCCTTTTTAAGGGCTGAGAAGAACAACCTGAAACGCGAAAAGTTTTCCGGCGGTTATTTTCCTTTTCCCATCTTTAGCCCGCACAAAACGACAAACCTATTACATGGCTCCACTTCAAAAAAAATTAAGCCTCTACGGCCTGACGATGATCGCCGTGGGCTCCTGTATCGGTTCCGGCATTTTCGTTACCCCGGCGCAAATTGTCAGCGTGTTGCCCAACGCGACGCTGGTGCTGGCCGTATGGGCGCTCGGTGGCATCATTGCCCTCACCGGTGCGCTCACGTTCAGCGAACTGGGCGGCATGTTTCCCCGATCCGGCGGCGTGTATGTGTATCTGAAAGAGGCCTACGGCGACATGACGGGGTTCCTCTACGGCTGGGTTATATTGCTGGTTATCAATACGGGGGCGCTGGCCGGGCTTTGTGTGGCTTTTGCCGAATACATGAAAATTTTTGCTCCGGACATGAGCGAGCATGCAAAAGTGGGCATCGCCGCAGCCACGATGCTGACCCTTACCGGCATCAACATCCTCGGCGTCAGCGTCAGTCAGGGATTGGCCAATGTGTTCACCGGGCTGAAGTTGCTGGCCATCGGCGGCATCATCGTCGCCGGATTCGTGTATTTCGATCCGGCAACAGTGCAGCTGGATTTTTCCCTGCGCGAAAATGTTCCCGCCAACCTCACCACGGCCATGCTGACGGGCCTGGTGGGTGTGTTGTTCTCTGTGGGCGGCTGGCACCATGCGTCCTACGTGGCCGGCGAGGCCATCGACGCACCCCGCACCGTACCGCGGGCGATGTTTCTGGGGGTGATCATCGTGATGGTCACTTATCTGCTGGTCAACCTCGCCTATATGTTTTTGCTGCCGCTCGACGTCATCGCCCAAACACCCAAAGTTGCCGGCGACGCCATTGCGACCCTGGCCCCCTGGGGCGCCAAAGCCGTGGCCGTGGCGATTGCCCTGTCTATTTTCGGCACCATCAGTATTTACACCATGTCGGCGCCGCGGATCTACTTTGCCATGGCCGAAGACGGCATATTTTTCAAACAACTGGCCTTCGTGCATCCCCGCTGGCGCACCCCGGTGGTTGCCATGCTGGTACAGGTAGTTTGGGCTATCGCCGTGCTGCTGTTTTTCAACGGGCTTTTCGACCAGATCATCACCTTCGTCACGTTTATGGATATCGCGTTTATGGGGCTTGCCGGTGCGGCGGTTTTTGTTTTTCGCAAAAAAAAGCAAGACGCGGAGCGGCCCGTTCGTACCTGGGGATACCCGGTTGTGCCGGCTGTTTTTGTACTCATTTCGGCGGCTTTTGCCATAAATGTGTTGTTCGAAAGACCCGAGCAGGCGCTGCCGGGGATGGGTTTGCTGGTAGTGGGAGTGGGGGTGTATTTTTGGGTGAAAAAGAAGGCTTAACTGGCTAATACTGGTTAACATTTCTTAATTTTGTATTCTCAATTTAATGAAAAATGGCGCGAGATAAGTTTCATTACCTGTTTAAAAATGGATAAAATAACTAAATATCAAAACGCAATACTCCATATTCTCAGCGAATATGCTAAAATTAAGTATGCTAACGTAAACGGTGAAAATCAACTTATCGCCGACAAGGAGAACCACAGGTATCAAGTTATAACCATCGGCTGGGAAGGAGACCGATTCGTCCATGATTGTCCTATGCATTTTGACATCATCAATGGCAAAATTTGGGTGCAACGCAACATGACGGAGTGGGAAGTGGGTGATATGTTGGAGAAAATGGGCGTACCTAAATCTGATATTGTCATTGGGTTCCTCTCGCCAACTATGCGGGAATTCACTGACTATGCGGTAGCCTGATCTAATTCCTGTACCGTACCTTCCCCTATGCACCTCGACTACGACTACATCATCATCGGCTCCGGCTTCGGCGGCTCGGTCAGCGCCCTGCGGCTGTCGGAAAAAGGCTACCGCGTGCTCGTCATTGAAAAAGGCAAGTGGTACCGCGCCGAAGATTTTCCCCGCACCAACTGGCATTTTTCCAAATGGCTGTGGCTACCGGCGCTGCGCTGGTTCGGGATCATGAAAATCACCATTTTCCGGCATGTGGGCTTTATCACCGGCACGGGCGTCGGGGGCGGATCGCTGGTGTACGCCAACACGTTGCCCGTGCCGAAACCGGCCTTTTTCCAGTCGGGCAGCTGGGCAGGACTGGCCGACTGGCAAACCGAACTCGCGCCGTTTTACGACACCGCCTTGCGCATGCTGGGCGCGGCGAAAAACCCGCAGCTCTTCGACGGCGAACTGGCCCTGCAGGAACTCGCCCGCAACATCGGCCAGGAAAAACATTTCGACGCCACAAACGTGGCCGTGTATTTCGGCCAACCCGGCGAAACGGCGCCCGACCCCTACTTCGGCGGCAAAGGCCCCGAGCGCGCCGGCTGCACCTTTTGCGGCGCCTGCATGACCGGCTGCCGCCACAACGCCAAAAACACGCTGGATAAAAACTACCTGCACCTGGCTCAACAACTGGGCGCCGAAATCCTGGCCGAACACGAGGTATTCGATGTAAAACCGCAGGGCAAAAGCGACGGCTCGGATGGTTATACCGTGCATTTTCGCCCGTCCACGCGGTTTTTTAAACCCCAAAAAACGCTGCGCGCCAAAGGCGTCATCTTTGCGGGCGGCGTGTTGGGCACCGTTAAATTGTTGCTGAACCTGAAAAAATCGTCTTTGCCGAACCTGTCGGACCGGGTAGGCCAGGATATACGCACCAACAACGAAAGCCTGATCGCTATTACCAGTTTAGCCGGCAACCACGATCTCTCGAAAGGTGTCGCTATCGGCGCCATTCTGCACACCGACCCGCACAGCCACCTCGAAATTTGCCGGTACGGCGCCGGCTCCGGCGCCTGGCGCCTCGCTTTTTTACCCTTCGTAGATGGGAAAAATGCGCTGGTTCGTTTTGGAAAAATAGTATGGGAAACACTGACGAACCCTTTGACCTACCTGAAGTATTTTGCCGTGAAAGATTGGGCCAAAAGTTCGGTCGTCCTGCTTTTTATGCAAACGCTAGACAGCACCGTTACCTTCACCCGCAGCCGCTGGGGTGGTATGCGCACCACAGTTTCCGGCACGGAAAAACCCACGGCTTTTATCCCGCGCGCCATCGAACTGGCGCGGAAATTTGAAAAAATCCTGCGCGGCAAAGCCATGGCCTTCGGCCTCACACCGCTGGCCGGTATTCCCGGCACAGCACATATCCTGGGCGGCGCGGTCATGGGCGACGGTCCGGACACCGGGGTGATCGACCGCGACAACCGGGTATTCGGTTACGAGAACCTGCTGGTGTGCGACGGCGCTATGATCTCGGCCAACCCGGGGGTGAATCCGTCGTTGTCCATAACCGCTATAGCGGAAAGAGCGATGTCGAAGATTGGTTTGGAAGGTTAGAAGGTTTCTGGTTAGAAGGTTTCTGGTTTGAGGGTTTCTGGTTTGAGGGTTGGCTCCAACCAGAAACCTTCAAACCAGAAACCTTCAAACCTTCAAACCAGAAACCTTCAAACCAGTAACCTCCAAACCCAGAAACCGAATACATTTACGGCATGAAATACGGATTCGTCATCGACAACCGGAAATGTATCGGCTGCCACGCCTGCACTACCGCCTGTAAAAGTGAACATGAAGTGCCCGTCGGGGTGTTTCGAACCTGGGTCAAACAGGTCGAAAAAGGGACGTTCCCCAACACCCGGCGGCTGTTCTCCGTACTGCGCTGCAACCACTGCACCGACGCCCCTTGTGTCGAAATCTGCCCCGTGGAGGCACTTTATTACCGCCCCGACGGTATTGTCGATTTCAACAAAGACCGCTGCATCGGCTGCAAATCCTGCATGCAGGCCTGTCCCTACGACGCGCTCTACATCGATCCCGACACCCACACGGCGGCCAAGTGCAACTACTGCGCCCACCGCGTGGATGTAGGTCTGGAACCCGCTTGCGTAGTAGTATGCCCCGAACACGCCATTATTTCGGGCGACATGGACGACCCGCACTCCGAAATCAGCGAAACCCTCTCCCGGCACCAAACCACCGTGCGCAAACCGGAAAAAGGCACCGTGCCCAACCTGTTTTATATCGACGGCGACTCGTTCTCCCTCACCCCCACTGCCGCCGACCAACCCGAGGGCAACCTCTGGAGCGCCCAAACCCGTGGCGTAGGCCACTTCGCCAAATACACCGAACGTATGGCCTGGCAGGGCGAGGACCTGGTAAAAGAACTCCTGGAAAAAAGCGGCAACACCCTGGAAGTGCCGGCCGGCGAATCATTCACGCCGCAAAAAAGTATAGAAGTGCTCACCGGTAAAAGCGCCAAACGGGTGTACGATGCGCCGCACAAAGGCCTGTTGTGGGGCTGGGAAGTGCCTGCGTACGTGACTACGAAGGCCATATCCGCCGGCGCGTATTTTATGACGGCGCTAAATCTGTTCTATAAACCCGAAAGCGACTGGTCGTCCACGGTTAACCTCCTGGGCCTGGGTTTCAGCCTGTTTTTTCTTATCCTCACTACCGCCCTGCTGGTTAAAGACCTCGACCAGCCCAAACGTTTCGTGTATGTTTTGTTGCGCCCGCAGTGGAAATCGTGGCTGGTGCGCGGCGGCTATGCGCTTACATTGTTCGGCGGAATCATCACCCTGCAACTGGTGTGCGGCTGGCTGGAATGGGGAACAAGTCCTTATTTGCTCGCTTTCCCCGGCCTCTTGCTGGCATCTTTGGTGGCAGTGTACACGGCATTTTTGTTCGCTCAGGCCCGCGGGCGCGACTTCTGGCAAAGCCCATTGCTTCCCCTCCACATGCTCGTTCACAGCCTGATGGCCGGTAGCGCGCTGTTCCTCGGGATTTTCATAAAATACAGTTCCACGATCTCCTTCTCCCCCGCCCTGCTGCTGGCTATCGGGATCAGCCTCAACTTGCTGATTATTCTGGCCGAGCTCACCATCACCCACCCCACTTCCGACGCCAAAGCGGTGGTGCGGATGATTTTGAAAGGCCGGTATAAAAGCCGGTTTTGGTGGGCGGTCATTACCGGCAACGTGGTGCCGATGCTGGCGCTGATGCTGGCGCCGGCCTCGTTGCCGCTCGCTGTGGTGGTCGGATTGTTGGTGTTATATGGAATTTATGAGATAGAGAAGATATGGATTGAAGCGCCGCAGCGGATTGCATTGAGTTGATACCTTCTTCTTAAATTTTTAATATAGTATAAATAAAATTATGCGGCATTTCGCCTTGCCCGTTCAACCCCTCCCCCATCCCCTCCCCCAAATGGGAGGGGGGCTTGTGCATTTACGTCGCTCATTGATTCCGGGTACGAGAAACCCAAAAAAACACAAATTCAAGCCCCCTCTTCCATTTGAGGCTTGCACTTATGTCGCTCATTGATTCTGGTTACTATAAACTCCAAAAAACACGAAATCAAGCCCTCCTCCCATTCGGGGCTTGCATCCATGTCGCTCATTGATTCCAGTTACGAAAACCCCAATAAAAATACGAAATCAAGCCCCCCTCCCATTTGGGGGAGGGGATGGGGGAGGGGTTGAACGGGCAGGATTAAACATAAAATATCTCAAAACTTTTTATTTAAAAATATCGCCAACACCCCTTACCCGCCACTTTTACATTTTACATTTTGACTTTTACATTTCTCAGATGCCCTCTCTCATAGAAAAACTCGCCGAATCCCTCGGACTCATCCCCGACCTCCACCAACCGCAGGCAGAAGCACCACTAAACCGCCTGCAACCCGGCTCGGCCCTCACGCACTATCCGCCGCCGGAGCAATGGCACGACTGGACGGAGTACGAAGCCAAAGCCTGGCCGCGCCGCGAAAAGAAGACCTACGACATCGTACCCACCACCTGCTTCAACTGCGAATCGGCTTGCGGACTGCTGGCCTACGTGGATAAAGCCAACGGCGCCGTGCGCAAATTCGAGGGCAATCCATACCACCCCGCCTCCCGCGGCCGCAACTGCGCCAAAGGCCCGGCTACGATCAACCAGATCACCGATCCGGACCGCATCCTGTACCCGCTCAAACGCACGGGCAAACGCGGTGCAGGCCAGTGGGAACGCGTGAGTTGGGATGCCGTGCTCGACGACATCGCCGGCCGCATCCGCAAAGCTTTGCAGGAAAACCGGCATAACGAAGTGGCTTACCACGTCGGACGCCCCGGCCACGAAGGTTATATGGACCGGGTACTACAATCCTGGGGCGTCGACGGACACAACTCCCACACCAACATCTGCTCCTCGGGCGCCCGCTTCGGCTATGCTATCTGGCACGGCTACGACCGCCCCTCGCCCGATCACGCCAACGCGCGCGTCATCCTCCTGATCTCGGCCCACCTCGAATCGGGACACTACTTCAACCCGCACGCCCAGCGTATCATCGAAGGCAAAATGAACGGCGCCCGCCTCGTGGTGATGGACCCGCGCCTCTCGAACACCGCCAGCCTGGCCGATTACTGGATGCCCACCTACCCCGGCACCGAAGCCGCCGTGCTGCTGGCCATGGCCAAAATCATCCTCGACGAAGGCCTGTACGACCGCGATTACCTCGAAAACTGGGTCAACTGGCAACAATGGCTGGAAAACGATTTCCCGGGCACACCGGTTGTTTTTGACCAGTTTATAGAAAAAATGCGCAAAACCTACGCGGACTATACGCCGGAATTTGCCGAACAGGAAAGCGGCGTAAAAGCCGCCACTATTCGGGAGGTGGCCATCGAGATCGGAAAAGCCGGTTCGCGCTTCGCCTCGCACAACTGGCGCTCGGCCGGCTCGGGCAACCTCGGCGGCTGGGCCGTGGCCCGTTGCCTGCATTTTCTGAACGTGCTCACGGGCTCCGTAGGCACCGAGGGCGGTACCAGCCCCAACGACTGGAACAAGTTCAAACCTTCGTTTTTCGACCAGCCGCCGGCCCAGAAATTCTGGAACGAGATGCATTTTCCGAAAGAATATCCCCTGGCTTTTTTCGAAATGTCGTTCCTGCTGCCGCATTTTCTCAAAGACAAACGCGGGCGGCTCGATACCTACTTTACCCGCGTGTTCAACCCCGTGTGGACCTACCCCGACGGCTTTATGTGGATGGAAGCCCTGAGCGATGAATCCGCCGTGGGTTGCCATATCGCCCTCACGCCCACCTGGAGCGAAACGGCCTATTTTGCCGATTACGTGTTGCCCATGGGCCACGCCTCCGAACGACACGACCTGAACAGTTACGAAACCCATTCCGGCACCTGGATCGCCTTCCGGCAACCCGTACTGCGCGAAGTAGCGCGGCGCAACGGCCAAAACCCGCGTTTTACCTACGAAGTAAATCCCGGCGAAGTGTGGGAAGAAGACGAGTTCTGGATTCAACTCTCCTGGCGCATCGACCCTGACGGATCGCTGGGTATCAAAAAACATTTCGAATCGCCCTACCGCCCCGGCGAGTGCGTCACCGTGGACGAATATTATCAATACATCTTCGAACACACCAAAGGCCTGCCCGAAACGGCCGCCGCGGAAGGGCTTTCCCCGCTGGAATACATGCGCAAATACGGCGCCTTCGTGGTGGAAAAATCGGGCTACAAAAAGAACGAACACCAACTGACGGAAAAAGACCTGAACGGCGCCAATACCGACCGGGAAACAGGTTTGATTACGAAAAACGGCAAAGCCATCGGCGTGGAAGTGAACGGAATGCCCTGCGTGGGTTTCCCGACGCCCTCGCGCAAACAGGAGTTTTACAGTCCGACCATGCGGGACTGGAAATGGCCCGAATACACCATTCCCGGCTACCTGAAAAGTCATATTCACGCCGACGAGATCGACTACGAAAAAGGCGAATTTCCCTTGTTGCCAACGTTCCGTTTACCCGTATTGATCCACTCCCGTTCGGGCAATGCCAAATGGCTGTATGAAATTGCCAACCGCAACCCGATCTGGATACACCCCACCGACGCGAACCGCCTGGGCATCGACACCGGCGACCTCGTGCGCGTGACCACCGAAATCGGTCATTTTGTAGATAAAGTTTGGGTCACCGAAGGCATGAAACCCGGCGTACTGGCCTGTTCGCACCACCTCGGACGCTGGCGGCGCCCGCAGGACGCACCCGGCAATCGCTGGGCCACCGCCACCGTCAATATCGAAACTGACGGGCAGGGTGGCTGGCACATGAAAACGCTCAAAGGCATCGAGCCTTTCAAGAGCGCCGACAAAGACAGCGCCCGTATTTTCTGGAGCGACGGCGGCGTACACCAGAACATCACCTTCCCCGTGCATCCCGATCCCATTTCCGGTATGCACTGCTGGCACCAGAAAGTGCGCGTGGAAAAAGCCCCGGAAGGCGATCAGTATGGCGATATATTTGTGGATACCCATAAAAGCATGGAGGTTTACCGCCGCTGGCTCGAGTTGGCCCGCCCGGCGCCGGGGCCCGGCAATTTGCGCCGGCCTTTGTGGATGAAACGGGCGCTAAGACCGGTGGATGATGCGTTTTACTTCAAAATATAAAATGTAAAATGTAAAAGTCAAAATGTAAAAGGCCGGCACACCGTGTAAGCTACGTTCCTTTTACATTTTGACTTTTACATTTTACATTTTGACTTTATTTTACGATTATGAAAGTGGGCAGTTATTTGAAGGCGCAGTTGCATCATATTGTCGAGGAGGTGAAAATGACCCTTCCCGATGATATAAACTTTGACTTTCGCAAACACGTCCTCCCGCTCTTTTTCCCTTTCCTGTCCTGGACACGCAAACTAAAAAACCGCGAGACCCTCAAGGCCGATTTTATGGCGGGCATCATCGGCGCGATTATCGTACTGCCGCAGGGCATTGCATTCGCCATGATTGCCGGTCTGCCGCCGGTGTACGGCTTGTACACGGCGATGATTACGCCTATTGTAGCGGGTCTGTTCAGTTCGTCGCGGCACGCGGTTTCGGGGCCTACGGCGCCTATCTCTATCGTCATTTTTGCCGCGGTGAGCAAATTAGCCACGGAAGGTTCTCCGGATTTTATCAGCAAGGTGTTGTTTCTGACTTTTATGGCGGGAGCCATTCAATTGGCGCTGGGACTGGGGCGCATGGGGCGTTATATCAGTTTCGTGTCGCATGCCGTGGTGGTGGGGTTTGCCGCAGGCGCCGCGGTGCTCACGATCACCAACCAGATGCGGGGCGTATTGGGTATCGACATTTCCTCCCGGGCTGCATTTCTGGAAACCTGGGAACAAATCCTCGTCCATCTTTCCGGCATCAACTGGGCGATTTTTTTCGTGGCGGCTTATACGCTGATCCTGGCCGTGCTCGTGCGGCGATATGCGCCCAAATTGCCGCATTTACTCATCGGCCTGGCCGGCGGCACCCTGCTGGCCTGGATGATGGGCGGCCCGGCGGCGGGTATTCCTTTTGCCGCAGAGATACCCCGGCAGTTGCCGACCCTTTCGATGCCCGGTTTTTCCGCCGGCAACTTTCACAGTTTGTTGGGCGAAGCGTTTGCCATTGCCATCCTGGGTATCATTCAAACGGTAGCCGTAGGCCGCGCCATTGCCGTGCATACCGGCCAACAGATAGACGGCAACCAGGAATTGATCGGGCAGGGGCTATCCAATGTGACGGGTAGTTTTTTCTCCTGCTACGCCGGTTCGGGTTCGTTCACCCGATCCGCCCTGAACTACGAAGCGGGCGCCCGCACCCCCATGTCGGCCATTTTTGCCGCGCTGATACTGATGGTGATCGTGCTGCTTTTTGCGCCTTATGCCCGGTTTTTACCGACTCCGGCCTTTGGCGGGTTGATATTGCTCATCGGCTGGGGCCTCATCGATTTTAAACACATCCGGGAAATCCGCAAGGCCAGCAAACAGGACAACCTGATTTTGGGCGTTACTTTTTTTGCCACCCTGTTTGCCGAACTCCAGTTTGCCGTGTATCTCGGCGTGCTGCTTTCGCTCTTTTTTTTCCTCAAAAAAACATCCAGGCCCAATATTGCGGTGATGGCGCCCGATTCGGAACACCACCGGCACCAGTTTATCAACGTCATCCGGAAAACGGTACCGGAATGCCCGCAACTGAAAATTATCCGCATCGACGGCCACCTGTACTTCGGCGCTATCGATCATATTTCAGCCGCCCTGCGCGAGGTGCGTAAAGGATCGGAAAAACACCTGCTGATCATGGCCAACGGCATCAATTACGTGGACCTCGACGGGGCCGAGTGGCTCGCCCGCGAGGCGGCCTTTTGGCGCAAAAAAGGCGGCGGCCTCTATATTATCCGCCTAAAAATCATCGCCCAGGACGTGATGGAAAGCGGCGGCTTTATGGATGAAATCGGCCGCGACCATTTCTTCTTGTCCAAAACAGATGCGCTGGCTTCCATTTACAAAAAATTAGACCGGGATATTTGCCGGGCCTGTCCGTACCGGGTGTTTCTGGAGTGCGAAAATGATACGGCGTTGCCGATGATCAAGGCGCCGGGTATGCGGGGGAGTTCGATTGGGTAGAAATGTGGTTTTCCGGACCACACAATACCTACCGCAACAATGTCACATCCCCCCGCAAAGACTCCACTACCACACCTTCTGCCCGAACATCAGAAATTTCAACCGTCCAGACATAGACATCGGAAGGCTGCGGCTCGCCGTCGAAGCGGCCGTCCCAGCCGGCCGCTGCATCGGCTGTTTCAAACACGAGTTGCCCCCACCTGTTATATACCCGCAAAAGATACGTGACCGCAGGACAACGAATAATCGGCTTGAAAAGGTCGTTCACCTCGTCGCCGTCCGGCGTAAACGCATTCGGAATCAGCAGGGATTTGTATTCGATGGTCAGTATGCTATCCGAAGCGGCCTGACAGCCTTCGATGTTCACCCGCGCGCTGAACATGCCGGCTTGCTGAAAACAGACCGGGGGCGGCTCCTGACCGCTAAATTCCGACGGCGTGCCGCCTTCGAAAGTCCATTCGTAGCTGACGTCGGGGAAAACGGTATCTAATCGGAAACGAAGGCATTCGCCCGGACAAAAGATGGAATCGAGCACCGTAAAACCCGGCGCCGCCTGATCGCGCACGCGTATGCGCGTGGCTGTGCGCGCACAACTGTCCTGCACCGAACGGGCAAGAAGGCTGTAATCCCCCGGCTGATCGAAACAAAAGACGGTTACAGAATCGCTTACAAAAGACGGCTCGTCGTTCACTTGCCACTGCAATGCCGGTGCAACACCGGTATCCCAGCTCACCGAAACGCAAGCGCCGGTGCAGATTTCCGTTTTGCTGAAATTCAGTTCGGGCAATACCGTCGGCGCACAGATTAGCTCCGAGGTGCCGTTAGGGGTTGCGAAAGCAGGCGTAAAATTTCGCAGTTCCCAAAAGACATCGGCAGGGGTCAGGTCCGTGGCGGAAACATCAAAAGATTCATCCGCAAACTGTAAAAAAGCCTGCTTGTGGCAACAATCGGGTTTGTTGGTCAGTAAATGGTCGGTGCGGGTAAGGATGGAGGTACGCGCCAGGGGCGTCAAGGTAAGGCGCTGGCTCAGGTTGTAGTAATAGCCGTCGGGGCTGATCAGGGTGCGTTCAACAGAACCGGTTAAACCGGTTTTGTCGTCTACAATCGACCAAATCAGTCCATCTTCCAGATCATATTTGATATACTGTGCCAGCACGCCGTTGTTACCGTTGCCCATACAGAGCAAAAAGGTATTGTCGTCAAGCAAAGCAATGTCCGAGGCATAATACGCCTGACCGGGAATCCCCCAGGTCTTGCTCAGCAACACCTGGCCGTCGTTAGGATTGGTTTCCATCAGAAAAACCCGGGAATTGACCGGGCCGGGGTCGGCACTGGAGCCCCAGAGTACAGGGCGCTGATCTGCCGAAAGTGCAATATTGGCTTCAAAAAATATCCGGTCATCCCCGGGCGCGGCGATTTCATAGCGCCGGCTCCAGATGGGGTTGCCGTCGCTGTCAAATTTGTGCAACGAAAAGGCATTTGTACCATATTCTCCGCCCACGGCGTAAATGTCGCCCTGGCTATTGGTGATCAGGCCGTCCAACCGGTACGCTTCGGACGGATCGGGGCCGCTAAAATTTTTCTGCCAAATCAAATCGCCCTGGTAACTGATTTTAGCCAGGCTGTACTGCCTGGACACATAGCCGGTGAGCAGAATCCCGTCGGGCAGCAGGACGGCATCGTTGTACACCACCGGCGCATCCGCGTCCCCAAGGTACCGTTGCCACACGAAGGTACCGTCGGCGGCCGACACTTCCGTGATTAACACCTTTGCCCTGATGAATGCCGGAGGGAGAATGACCGAATTCAGATTGACCAACAGCACCAACGCATTGCCGTTGGGTAGTGCCAGCATTTTGAGCGCGGAAAAGGTATTGTTCTGTTGCAAAGTCGGGCTCATGCCGCGCTGCCACAACAGATTGCCTTCGGGGGAAAGACCGATCAGAACGGGTTGCAACTGCTGGGAAGCATAAGAGCCCGAGGCAATCAGATTACCCGATGTAAGCAGCACCATATTTAACAGATCCGGGTCTTCATTACCGGATTTGTACGCGCGCTGAAAGTTTTGACCCGAAAGCTCGGATGCGAGTATCAACAAACAGAAGGCAAGGATTTTTTTCATGCCTTATAAAATCAACAAAAGGCAGTTTGGTTCAATGAGCGTTTGTCTTAATTTCTGCTGGTAGAAGGCGCTCGCGGAAGAAATGGGGACAAAATAAAAAGCCCGTTGGGCGATTTGGAGATTTGAAATTGTATTTTACTTTTACATCCTCAAGCAACTACTGCATGAACCAAATGTTTCCCGTTTTAAGTCAGCCCGTTAATGGCGTGAATTCTACCGGAGTGTTAGGATTCACGCCATTGTTTTTTACGCGAGCGGGGCGCGACAGTTGAGGGAAGCCGGGTGGATTGGGTAGTTTTACGCAACTGGTGGATGCGAGGGTGGCGTTGAGGAAGCGGGTTTTTATGCAACTGGGGGTAATAGGGGGAGTTGACGGGAAACAATAGTTCAGTAATAATTTTAAAATGAACGAGCAACTAAAACACATACTGCCAGATGAACGTATTGATGAGTTCCTTTCAATAGGAAAGGAAAAGTCAATTATGTCTTCGGATTGTTTTATCAAAGCAGGAGAAACTCCATCAAAAATAGCATTTGTTGGCAAAGGATTATTTCGTTATGTATATACCAATGATAAAGGCTATGAGTTTACAAAAGCTATAATGGCTGAAAATAATTTTATCAGTTCATATTCTGCAATGGTATTACGTAGACCTTCCTACTTTTCAATTGAAGCATTAGAAAATTCACAATTGCTAGTGATTAACTGGTCAGACTTCAACCAATTACAAGACAAGGATATTTTTTGGGTTAAATTTCTGATGAAATTTATTGAAAAAGGGTACATCATAAAAGAAAAAAGAGAGCGTGACTTATTATTACTTGACGCCGAAACGAGATATAAGAACTTTCTTACAGAATTCCCCGGAATGGACCAAAGAATTAAACAGGGAATAATAGCTTCTTATTTAGGTATTCAGCCAGAAACATTGAGCCGAATTCGAAAAAAAATTATTTTTTGACCTAGGTCAATGCGCACGAATTTATGACAGCATAGTTTTGTGGCATTGTTTATCTAAATATTATATCATGAAACTCAAAAACAGTACTGTATTAATTACAGGAGGAAGTTCAGGTATTGGACTTGAATTAAGCAAAGTGTTCATTCAAAAAGGGAACAAAGTTATCATTTGTGGCAAATCAAACGAAAAGTTACTAGCTGCAAAAAAAATGATACCACAACTAATAACATACCAATGTAACCTTTCTGACAGTCAAGACTGCACTGATTTTGCTAAACGAATCAAGGAAAACCATCCAGATTTAAATATCCTTATCAACAATGCAGCAACTGTCAATAAAATTGACTTCATCACAAATGAAAATGCAATTGAATTAGCCGAAAACGAATATCAAACAAATCTGATCGCTCCAATCCGATTGATTAAACTTCTTTATACAACAATCAGTGCAAACGAATCTTCTGCAATAATAAATATTACAACAGGATTAATCTATGCACCAAGATTTATATATCCATTCTACAATTCATCGAAATCTGCTTTGCATTCCTTTACACAAACCCTTAGAATTCGATTAAAGGATGAAAAAACCAAAGTGATTGAGGTTATGTTTCCTGCCGTTAATACTCCGTGGCATCAAGGCCTCCCCCCTAAAATATCGATTAGTGCTGATATAGCGGTATCAGAAATGATAAATGGACTTGAAAAAGGAAAATCAGAAATAAAAGTTGGGGGTGCAAAAATTCTCTATTTACTTTCACGGTTAGCACCGTCTTTTGCACTTAAAAAAGTGAATGAAATACAATAAAAAATCATTATGGGCATTGTAGTATACATTTTTTTAACGAAAAACGGACAGATATCTTCATTGCGGTTCCCGCGCCTACTCGACAAAATGCTTCCTGAGCGTCGCACATTCGGGAAGCGTAAGATTATGTGCAATTGATAAAAATGAAAGAAGCAAGCAAGCAATTAATTAGTATTTTAGAGCAAGTAAAATCCCATGTCTCTGACGATTCAAACATGACATGGACCAGATACGAATCTGCTGTAGAATTACGTACTGAAATCAACGAGCACATCACAAAAATTCGAAATTTTGATTTTGAGAATCTTGATTCTTTGAAAACAGACTTTTTAGTAACTTGTACATTCCAGGAGCACAGTATCTCAAATGGTTGGGCCGAAGAATTCCTAAAATTAGCAAGTGAATTTGACGAAGTTTATGAAGAAATCAATAAAAATCGGCGTTAGCTGCTCCGGCGAGACGCGGAATACCGGAGATTGGAGGGCGGAAGAAATGGGGACAAAATAAAAAGCCCGTTGGGCGATTTGGAGATTTGAAATTGTATTTTACTTTTACATCCTCAAGCAACTACCACATGAACCAAATGTTTCCCGTTTTTAGTCAGCCCGTTAATGGCGTGAATCCTACCGGAGTGGTAGGATTCACGCCATTGTTTTTTACGCGAGCGGGGCGCGGGGTTTCTTAAAGTCGGGTGGATTGGTTGGTTTTACGCAACTGTTGGATGCGAGAGTGGCGGTGAGGAAGCGGGTTTTTATGCAAACTGGGGGTAATAGGGGGAGTTGACAGAAAACCACTGTTTCGATGAAATCAAAATTGGCAGCACAATTCGATCTTCTGAATTTGGTAGCAACAATTGAAATGAATATTTTTTTTCGTGACTTTTTACATTGAAAATATAAAAATAGAATTGACTGAAAACAAACACGGACTTCAGTTGACAACAGCAGATGGCAAACTACTCTTGCCCGGTCAAACTTTTGCTGAAACCATGGATATCATCCATAGGAATTTTGAAATATTAAAATCTCAATATTTAAAGACTGCCTCAAGTACAATAGAAACGGTAGAACTCAATGAAGTTTGCTTGAAAATAGTACTGTTTTTCTTCGGAATTTACAATTCATGGAAATACTCTAATGAAAAACAAAAAGACCTGGATTTGACTTTTCAACCTAAAGATTTTAACCACCCTTACACACAAGATATTGTCATTCAATATTTTAAGAACAAGTACCCGAATGATTATGCTGGCAAATGCGGTAGCATATTAGGCATAACAGCCGATAAATTATTAAGAGACGAATACAATAGAGCAAGCTTTTATAACGATTTTCGATAGCAAACAGGGATACGTTTTATGTAACAAATGATTGCCAGCAAATACAACCTTTCAATGCAGGTATTTGGAATGGCTTAGAGGGCTATGCCCTTGAAAATATCCATGATAATAACGATAGTTAATAACGATTTCCAATAGTTATTTTAGGCATAGATGCTTCGATCACATCAAAATCGACTTGGTTTAACTCCACGTTTAATGCGCCCAAATTCTCTTCAAGGCGGTGAATTTTTCTTGTGCCGGGAATAGCAGTGATTTCATCGTTTTGACTCAATATCCAGGATAAAGCTATCTGTGCTTTGGTTACACCTTTATTTTTTGCTAATTGGTCTATAACTTCAATAAATTTAAAATTTTCTTTAATAGCTTCTTCTGTAAACCGTGGATTACTTAGCCTAAAATCAGAAGCCTCAAAATCAGCACGACTTTTAATCGCTCCGGTCAAAAACCCTCGCCCCAAAGGACTGTATGATACAAATGTAATTCCGAGTTCTTTACAAACATCAAAAAGTTCTTGTTCAGGTTCACGACTCCATAAGGAATATTCAGTTTGTAAGGCTGTGATCGGATGAATTTTGTGTGCCCTTCTTAAAGTATCAGGATCAACCTCAGACAGACCTATATATTTCACTTTCCCGTGTTTGACCAAATCAGACATGGCGCCAACGATTTCTTCAATCTCCACCTTGCGATCCTGGCGATGCATATAATATAAATCAATAGACTCGGCTCCCAAATTTAAAAGACTCTGGTCACAAGCCTTCTTAATATATTCTGGTTGCCCATTGAGTCCGAGCCATTCCCCGTTTGGACCTCTCATCACGCCAAATTTAGTTGCTAAAACTACAGCATCCCATCGCCCTTTAAAGGCTTTTCCAATTAACTTTTCATTATCTCCACTGCCATACATATCGGCAGTATCGAAAAAATTAACCCCCAAATCGATGGCTTTATGCAGAGTATTAATAGATTCTTGTTCATTAAAAGAACCATAAAACTCTGACATGCCCATACAACCCAGTCCAATTCGGTTCACCTTTAGTGTGCTGTTCCCTAATATTGTTGAATGCTTCATTACATTTATTATTTAGTTTGAACCACAAAGGTCAATCATTTAGTAAATGACTGTTTGTAAAAGTCCGTTAAATATTTGTAAAGAGATAACTTCGTTCGGGCGCCTGACGCTTAAGCCGATTTACCCTACAGGGTTTTTCCGGATGTTGAAAACAACCTGCTATTGTGCGTCAACTTCTCCGGCGAGACGCGGAATATCGGGGATTGGAAGGCGGAAGCAATGGGGACAAAATAAAAAATCCGTTGGACGATTTGGAGATTTGAAATTGTATTTTACTTTTACATCCTCAAGCAACTACCGTATGAACCAAATGTTTGCGAATTAATCCATATTATTCAATAAATTTTTTAAACGATTATTAAATGATCGGCTATCTTTTATTTGGAATAACATTTTTAATTTATATCGTATTGGGCATGTTCTCGCTCAAATCCAACCCTGGTGGTGATCAGTTTGGCCACGCTTATTCTGCCTTTGTATTATTGGCTGCATACGGTATATGTAGCTTATTGCTGACAATATATATTTTAGTAACCGGAGGTTTTAACTGGATTTCCGACAATTTATATATACGATATGCTATTGTTACTATTTTTTGGTTGGGCATGATGGCGGCTGCGCTTTGTACAGTTGAAAGAACGGAATTACATAAGTATTATCAATTAACAGGTTTTGTTCGTTCGTTATCCTTTGTTATATCTTATAGTGCGATTTGGTTGCCATTATTGATACTCATACCTTATTACTACTTTTTGAAACCTGAATGGCGGGATACATTTTCTCCAATTTTGTTTAAAACCCCTTTGATACTTGGTTGTATTCTTGGGTTTTTATTGCTTTTGGCGCCCAAAAAAATGTCTAATTATTTATCAAAATCCTTTAAAAAATTTGACGAGCGTGAATTGGCATTCAATCATGCTATGGACAACATCGACAAGTATCAAGACGTAATGTCACTCTTATATTATGCAAGCAATTATTACGATGAACCAATACGTAATGCGGCATTGGCTAAAATAAAAGCCAATAAAAATTTGGAAGATGAATTGATAGGCATTTTGGAGCGAGGTAACCCTTATCCGGTGTTCGAATTTTTGGATGAGCACAAAGTAGAACATCCTGAACGTTTCATTGAACCTATCGTTAAAAGTTTCTCCAGGATGACTGCCGATATGCATGAAGGTATTGTAAACCCCTACAAAGGTGGAGCCTTTGATATAGGAGCCTTGCTCCGTGTTTTGGAAGGACAATTCAATAGCAGCATAGCGGTATTTAAACCGCACATTCTAAAATTGCAAGAAGTTATGGAAACGCCCCCTGCTAAAAATCGCGTTTATGGTGATACAGCGCAATGTAACGAAGATCTCTATAAATACCGGGCGGAAGTAAAAAACTGGTTAGCCAAGCACTAAAGCAAGAATGTTTTGAATCAGACTTTTTAGTAACTTGTACATTCCAGGAGAGCACCGGCAACCGTTACGGCAAAAAATAAAAGAATACGAAGCAAATGAATCCTTGAAGCTGAAATGGAAATTCTATAACGACATCTAATGATACAAGAACACCTGCCGCTAACAAGGGCATGCTGGTGGGATGTGAAGTCGCTCAACACTCAACATACTCCCAACTATTCCACCATAAAGATTACACCAACCTAACGGATTAAATTCGACCTCCTTTACTGCAATACGTTTCCTCCCGCGGTCCCGAGGCCTCAGGAGCACTGGCAACAGCGCCGCTGTCCCGTACTTTAGTCAGAAAGTGGCAATCAAGCAGTCTAAAGCCAAAACTTCGCCCCTCCACCCCACCCCAACGCAACCTTTCCGTTTGAACAACCATCTTTCCCACCGTTCAAACACCGTTCAATTTTCCGCCATGTTTTCCAACTACTTCCTCATTGCTGCCCGCAATCTCGCCCGCCAACGCGGCTATGCCCTCATCAATACCTTTGGACTCGCTATCGGCCTGGCCGCCGGCCTGTTGATTCTGATGTACGTGCGCGACGAACTCATGTTCGATACACATCATCCGGATGCGGAAAACACGTACCGCATGGGTTGGCGCATTCAGGCGCCCAACGGCGAAACCAATGCTTTTGGTGGCACGCCGGCCGGTTGGGACAACTACCTTAAAAACACCTACCCCGGCATCAGCAAAATCGGCAGCTTTACGGCCGATGGTATGCCCACGACCCTGCATTACCCCGTCAAAGACAAAAAAATACTCACCGAAGACATTATCTGGGCCGAGGCGTCGCTGTTCGACATCCTGGCCATCCAAATCCGGTCCGGCGATCCGGTGTCGCCCCTGAAAGAGATCAACACCATCATGCTGAGCGAAAGCGCGGCAAAGGAATTATTCGGCGACGAAGACCCCGTCAACAAAACCCTGCAAGTGTCGCACACCTGGACGACGCAGGGCCGAAAACTCGACCTGATGGTAAGCGCCGTGTACCGCGACTTTCCGACCAATACCCACATCAATCCCAAATATATTGGCAACATCCTCGCCCTGAAGGCCGCCACGCCCGGGCTGGATATCATGCTGAATACGTCGATGGGCGATGGCGAACAAAATTATTTCGCCAGTTCGCTCATCGTGTGCCGGGATGCCGGCCAACTGACTTCTATCCAGGCCGACCTGCAAAAAAAGGCCAGCGAACTTGCCCGCCGTTTCGATCCCAACCTGAAAGTCACGCCGATTATCCGGAAAATCACCGACGTACATTTCGACCAGGATATCGACTGGGCCACCGACCACAAATCGGCCAACCGCAAATACATTTCCATTTTCATCACCATCGCCCTGCTGATCCTGCTGGTGGCTTGTATCAACTACATCAACTTAGCCACCGCCCAATCGGCCGGTCGCGCCAAAGAAATCGGCCTGCGCAAAACCTTCGGCGGTATGCGCCACGAGGTGTTTTTTCAGTTTATGGCCGAGTCGTTCCTGATGGTGCTGGGCGCCATGCTCATCGCGCTGTTGCTGGCCATGCTCTTTCTGGCGCCCTTCAATGCCGTGACCGGCAAACACTTCGCCATCGCGCAATTGTTCAGTGGGCCCATGTTGCTCCTCACGGCGGGCATCGTGACCTCGGTGACGCTGCTCGCCGGCAGTTATCCGGCGCTGTTCGTTTCGGGTTTTCAACCGGTGACGGTGCTGAAAGGAAAATTTGCCTTTCGCAAAGGCTCCAACACCCTGCGGCAATTTCTGACCACGGTGCAACTCTGCGTAGCCGTCACGTTGCTGGTCGGTTCGGTGATCGTGGTACGGCAAATGAACCTCATGCGGCATTCCAAACTCAATGAGGCGGGCAAACAAATCGTATCCATCCGCTACGGCGGCTTTTCCGGTCCGGCCACGGATCAGGAGTTCGGCAAGTTTAAAAACTTAGTGATGCAGGACCCGGAAATACAGGCCGCTACCTTAGCCAACCACCTGCCCCGGCTCGATTATTTCGGCCCCATCAATATGCAGATGCAATTTCCCGACCTCAGCGAGGAGCGGCACGAGTGGTTCCAGTTGAACGGCGATTTCGGGTTCCCCAAAACGTTCAACATGAACCTGATCGCCGGCAGGGACTTCGACCCCAACCGCCCGGCCGACTCCACCGCGGTATTACTCAACCGGTCCGCCGTAAATGCCCTGAAACTGAGCCCGGAACAAGCCGTCGGCAAAACCATCATCCGACCCGATTATACCATGAATTATGCGCCGCCCGACAGCACCCGGGCGCCCATCAGCGGCACCGTCATCGGGGTGGTGGAAGACTTTCCGTACCGCTCCATGCACCACAAGATCGAGCCGCTGGCCGTATGCCCCAAACCACATCCCGTCGACCGGATCATACACGTGCGGCTGCCGGCCGACAACATGGGCGAAAAAATTGTCCTGCTGGAAAATGCCTGGAAGCAGGTTTTTCCGGAATTCGGGTTCGACTACTGGTTTGTAGACGAGGAGTTCGGGCGGATGTACGAAAACGAAACACAGATCGCGGAGCTCACCAAACAATTTGCCGTGCTGGCCATGCTGATTACCTGCGTGGGTTTATATGGGCTGGCCGCTTTTCTGGCCCGGCAACGGATCAGAGAAATTGGTATCCGCAAAACCCTGGGCGCTACCAACCGGCAAATTCTGGCTTTATTGCTGGGGGTTTTTGGCAAATTGTTGCTGATCGGCTGTATTATCGGCATACCGGTCGCCTTGTATCTGCTCGACCGCTGGCTGCAAAACTTTGAATACCGGACGCCGATGTCGTTCCTGATTTTTGCCGGCGCGGTGGGCACTATCGCCCTGATTACTTTTGTGACGGTCGGGTACGAGTCGCTGCGGGCGTCGATGGTGAATCCGGTGAAGACGTTGCGGAGTGAGTGAGGCGTCGGCGACCTGAATTACCGCCCTACAATCACTCTTACCACCTGCATGCGCCCTTCATTTTCCATAACAATCTGATAAACCCCCGGAGGCCATAAGGAGGTATCGATTATCCGATTGTTTTCCGTTGGCGCAAGGTCATACACTGCCAATACCCTGCCTGCCGCGTCGATACAACGCAGTGTTGTTTTCCCGGAAAACCCCGTGTTATTCCAACGCAATAAAACCTGATCCCGGGCGACCGTCGGTGAGCAGACCAAATTAAAGCTACCCGAATCGGGTTCCGCAGCGTTTACCGTACAGGCGCTTTGAAAATCCACCGTTTGATCGCCGTCCAACAGCACTTCCCGGGTTTGGCTGCTGCCATCCGGGCAGCTGACGGTCACGAGGTATTTGCCCCGGAAACCGCGCACGGTCCGTTGGCCGTCGGCGGCGGTGGCCCCTGTTTCATCGGTCCACCACTGGTGAAACACCTGGTCCACAAATGCTGCGCCACTGGGTTTCAAACTCCAATCCAGGTTAAACAAAGGGGCATTGCCCTGCCAATGGGCGCCGTCCCAAAAGCCCCACATCAGAAATCCTTTCATGCTGGGGTGCGCAAAGGTGATAGTGAGTACGTCGCGCAGGTAAGCGGCCTGTGTGGCGGCCGGGAGCAACTTGTTCAGGTCGAATTCTGTCACCTTGGCTTCCAGGCCGTAGGTATTCCAAAAGTCGTCGTAAATGGACTTGATTGTTTCTATGCCGGTGGGCGCCGCCGAAAAATGCCCCTGAAAACCAATGCCTTCCACGGGCGCCCCGGCATTAAGCAGTTCGTCGATCCGGCTTTTCCATAGGGTAATGCCGTTGGTTGGCGAGTCGCCTTGTTCGATGGCCACATAGTCGTTGAGGTACAAGACGGCATTGGGCGCCAGCGAGTCGGCCTGTTTAAAAATCTCTGCATAGAGTTCGCGGCCGGTCGGGTAGCCGGGTGTGCCGGCAAACCTGTTGGCATAGTCGTTATTGGTGGTGATTTCGTTGAGCACATCCCAGTCGATCATCTCCTGCCCGACGCCGGGATAACTCAGGATGGCCGTCAGGTGATTTCGGATACGGTTTTTGATAAAAGCCGGCGTCGCGGTTGCATTGATGTCTGACGGGGAATAAGTCCAGCCGGGCCAGGCTAAGTTATGCCCCCGCACGCTGATACCGCGGTTTTTCAGCCACTGCACATCGCTGGCAATTTCGGGTTTACTGCTAAACCAGCCTTGTTCCCAGGCTGGCCATTTCAGGTCGTTTTCAAACACCAGTTCATTGAACCCGTGGCCTTTGCCGTCGAGGTCGAGCAGTTTTTGTTCGTACGTGGCATTGAATGCCGAACCGCCATTGAACCTGTTGCTCACCACGGCGGTACCGAATTTGAATACGTGCTGCTGCATGGCTACGTGTACCTGTGCGCCCGCGAGCGGCTGGTTATTGGAGCCGAACACCCGCACTGTAAGGTCGGCTTTCCGGATTTGTTCGATACTGGCGGCAGCGGTGGCGCGCCAGGGGGCGTCGGGTTCGTGGCCGGGATAAGTATCGTTGTTGAGCAGCACCGGCAGCTGGCTGTAAAAAACGGTGTTTTTGTAATTCAGGCAGGCCGCCCCGCCGATTTCGATGGTCTGGTTGGCAAAAGCCAGGTGCAGACCGATGTTCAGGCTGTTGACGGCATAAGCGGCCGTGGATTCGAAAGGCGCGGCGATCATTTTCCATTCTTTACCGACCGGCACCGTGGCCAGCACTTCTTTGTCGTATGTGATCCCGTTTTCGGCAAAGAGGCTCACGCGGGCATTGGCCGCGTCGCTGCGCAGCCAGATGACCAGCAAGCACCTGTCGCCGGCTGCTACGGCGGTGGTGTTTTTGTACAGATGGCCGGCATCCCAGGGGTTGGCGCCGGCCGTCACGGTGCGGCGGACACCCTGTGTAAAAGGCTGGCCGCTGGGGCTAAAAGTAGTCGTACTACCGCCGTAATTGAGCGATCCTGCCAGGGTGGCAGTCTCGGTATTGGGCAACACCCATTGTTGCGCGGCGGGCAGGGCGTAGGTGGTTTGGAGGAGGTTGTTGAGGGAGGTGTGGTAACTGTCCTGGGCTTGAACAGACAGGGTAGACAGCAGGAGCAGTAGGAGGAATGCGGGTTTCTGAATGGACATTTTTTTGCGATGGTTTGCAGTTAAAACGCTGAAGATTTGCTGGAACAGCGTAAAAATCAGGGTAAAAATTTAACTTCATCGCATAAATTTTTCTGTGCGGCGGCTCGGTTTCGGGGATGGGTATTTGCTGCCTTTACCGTGTGTTACAATATCCTTGCCGCACTCCGGACAAAAAACTAACTTTGTCACGCCAATTTTTCTTTATGAAATTAAAAGCAGGCACAACGCAAACCAAATCCGGCAAGTCGGGAAAAGGCAACGGCAAATACGCGCCGGCAATGCCAGGACCTTCCGTTGAGAAGCCTGATTTGATGATTCAGACCCGGAGCCTTGGCGGATACGCAGAACTAAAATATGCGCGCAAAATGACCGAAGCGGAATTTTACCGTTTCTGCGCCGACAACCCTGAATTGCGCATTGAGCAAGACAAAAACGGAAAACTCATTATCCTGCCCCCTGTCGAATTTGATGGCAGCGCCCGTGAAAACGCCGTAACCACAACGCTGTACAACTGGTGGGAGCGACACAGAAAAGGATTGACCCTTAGCCCATCCGCCGGTTTTAAATTGCCCGACAATTCCACCCGCTCCGCCGACGGGTCCTGGGTTTCGGAAGAACGCCTTGCCGTTGTGTCAAAGGAAGAGCGTAAAAAATTTGCCCGTATCGTGCCTGATTTTGTAGTGGAAGTCAGTTCTGAAAGTGACCGCATCGGCAGGCTGAAACGCAAGATGACCGAGGTGTGGATCAAAAACGGGGTCCGCTTAGCCTGGCTGATTGATCCGAAAAAGGAGGTTACCTATATTTATCGGGCCGATGGTTCAAAGGACGAGCTCTCCGGTTTTGATAGAATTCTCTCCGGCGAAGCGGTGTGTTCCGGCTTGGAGCTGGACTTGCGGCAACTGCGATTTTAGATTACAGATGTCACGCATCCGTAGGGTCAATAGGAACGCGGAAAACGCGGACTTTACGGATCAACTCGGATTTTGCCGAGCGTGATGCCCGCTCTTACTGTCGAGCGTCTTCAGACGCGATGACGAATATCTGGCGGACTTTACCGCCGCGTATCGGCTACGCATAATCCAGGAATCTTGAGTTTGTCATCCAGAGCGCAGCGAAGGAACCGGGGCGCAGCCACGAAAATAGAAATCACATATCGCTTCTATCTTTTGGGGCTGCGCCCCGGTTCCTTCGCTACGCTCAGGATGACAAACCCACCCAATAACAACAACTCCGCGTCACCAGAGCAGGCCCCGACGTTTCGGGGCCCGTTCCGGCGGGGGGCGGTTGGTTGAAAACGATACAATGAGCGGGCGTTTTCGAGATTGGGGGGATCACTACTTTTTTTTGGGTGGCTTATCTCAATTTGGATACTGAGCGTCTTGCTGTCGAGCGTCTTCACACGCGATGACGAATATTTAGCGGACTTAGTCCGCCGTGTATTGGCTGTGCATTCCACTAATCGTGTGTTTGTCATCCTGAGCGTAGCGAAGGAACCGGGGCGCAGCCACGATAATAGAAATCATATACCGCCTCTATCTTTCGGGGCTGCGCCCCGGTTCTTTCGCTACGCTGCTAATGACACGCACCTGTTGGGAAGGGTCATTTCGGTTATAATCGCCCATCAGGGATGGGCGGTACAACCTGCTAATGACACGCGCCGTGTTATTCCGTATTGATCGCCGCCAAAGGCGGCCTGCTAGCCTCAGGATGACAAACCCACGATTCCTGGAATGCACAGCTGATGTTCGCAGGTATTGCTCGCTTTAGAATTCTGAAGCGGACAAAGTCCGCTAAATATTCGTCATCGCGTGTGAAGACGCTCGACAGCAACCACTATATCACCCTGTGCTTAGTAGCCACCAGAGCAGGTAGGTGATACGTTTGACTGCTGTATGGCATACCGTTGATGTCCATTGTCAATATTTTATGTTACATCGATATGGGCGAGGGGTGCTATCTCGCATTTCAAGGTACCAATCAGATATTTGTGTTTGACTATAACCTACGTCTGATTTACAACCTTTATAATCGTAAAAATACGGGCCCCAAGCCAAAGATAAATAATGTTTTATTTCTTTATGTTTCGAATTATACAACCACAGTATGCGTGCTTGTTTATCAATAAAATTTGTTGCAATTATACACTCATCTGCTTGCCCTTTATTGTTATTATAGTTAGTATAGTAATAATTATAGTTTAGCCAATTACATTTATTCGCGCCGCCCGCCTTTAAAACCTTTAAAGATATAAGTGCGTGACATGCTTCGTGAATCAATGTCGCTACTGCGCTAAATGGATAAGTATCCATTTTATCAAACTCACTTGGGTTAATATATATTTCAAGGACATCAAAACTGCCTAATAAATCATCTATTGTTTGACCAGCTGCGGAGTTGTCACCTGGCGGGCAATCAACATTAATTATTATATCTTTTTTACTATTATCATAGCAATTTAATATTTCAGTGAGTCAGTAGTGGGTTTCAAGAATGAAAATGTCTGAGGTTGATAAGGGCGAAGGCAAGTAGGTTGAATCCAAGAAAAAGATGTTGGTACCATTCCCATTGTACTAAAATTCTTCGGAATTTATCCTGCCAAGAAAAGGTTCGTTCGCACTTGTATCGTTCAGCATAAAGTGTTTCATCAAAAAAGCGTTTTCTTCCTCGT
>CAUJEY010000299.1 GCA_963169325.1 Bacteroidota bacterium | reverse complement strand
AGCCAGCAGGAAACTGCCGGAATGCAGCAACACGGCATCCTCTATCACGATGTATTCCAGGGGCGCGTTCATCGGGTTGGTTCCGGTGTTTTTCAGCAAAAAGATAACACTGTCGCCGGTACAGGCCGCACTGGCTTCTATGAATGCGCCCGACCACAGCGGATCGGCCGGATCGCAAATGGAATCAGGGTAAATATGAACGGCTGTCCAGATCACTTGTCCCGGCTCCTCGTCGCAATCCACATCGACCACGATATCCAGGTGGCCGCAATCCTCCGAAGCAATATCGCCGAGCGGGAAACTCAGTACATTGCCGACAATGGAAGACGGCGGGATGGTCGAACTCAAATAAGTCAGGGTAGAGTCCAAAGTCACTTCGAGGTAGGCGTTGGTAGCCATGGCCGGCCCGTAATTGCAATAATCGATGGATAACATAGCGGTATCGCAGAGCCAAAAGCTTGTTATCGCATGCTCGACCGTCATGTACGGGCAGTCAATGGCTGCCTGCACGGCAAAGTCCACTACGGCGGTGTCTAAATAACTGATCGAAACCGGTACGTCGTTGGCGCAGACATCCCAATAAGAATTTGGCAGGATCAGGCTGATCACGTAGTTGCCCGTGTCGCACTCGATGGCGTAGTTGCCGAGGGCATCCGTAGTGCCAAAATACACGTGGGTGCTGTCGCGAAAAGCCCGAACGATCCGGTTTTGGAGCGGCAGGTCGCCGGGGGTGTCGGAGCAATCCAGGTCGTAGTCTCTGAAAACGTTGCCAAAAATGCGCCCGGGCTTGATGATGCCGTTCACGTCCGTTTTAACAACGTAAGCATGGTTGATCATCTGGCTGAAATATTTGCCCCCTACCAGGTACCCTCCATCCGGACAGGCGGTTAGTTTGGTCAATTCCTCCGCGCGGTTGTCTCTTCCGATTTTTCGTTCCCATACTGGAGTGCCCGTCGCGTCAAATTTCATCAGGTACCCGTCTTGTTCGCCCGTGAGTTGGTTGGTGTAGGTGCAAACCACTACGATATCGCCATTGACATCTTCGAGCAGGCTGTAGGGCTTTATAAGTTGGTCGGGAGAGGTAAAATCATGCCGCCATAAAACCGTGCCGTCCACTGCTATTTTTTGCAAAAATAGGTCGTCTGTCGCGTTGAGGCCTGTCTGCAGGAGATTTCCGTCGGCGGTAGCGGCGAGGTCTGCGGGCGAGTCCGCGCCGTTTCCACCGAGGTTGAATTCATTAATCAGGGCGCCGTTCTGGTCCACGTTCATGAGTCGGATTTGCCCCGCCGGGCCCGCTGTTTTCAAAATGTGTAACACGCCGTTGGCGCCCGGCACTATCCCGATTGCGATTTCATTGTCCGTACTTGGGTAAAGATTTGCCCAGAGCAGGTCGCCCTGTGTCGAGAGTCGCGCCAGCAGGATATCGCGATTGCCTGGATCGGCATCCGTTTCTACCGAACCCAGTACGACAAAATCGCCGTTTGCCGCAGTGAGCAGTGTTTTTGCGAACGCATTAACGCCCGCCGCGCCAAAGACCTGGGTATGCCGGAATAAACCGTCGCCAGGGACAGGGAAAGTACCTTGAAATCTGAAAAAACTCAGGCGAATTGAGCGGTTGCCACCCGAGGCTGGTAGTGTTTCGTCCAAAATGACAAAGGTATCTTGTCTTGGATAGGCGACCGCCCGGGCCAGGCGATGGGTATCCTGCGAAAGCCAAAGGTTGCGTCCGTATTTGAAACCGCTGTTTAACTGGAAACCTTCCAGCCGGTACGTCGCTTCCTCTCCCGGGTAATTCATTACCGCGCAGACCGTGTCGCCGAAAAACGCCGACAGACCACTCACGTAATTGCCATCGCTGAGATAAGGTTCGACGGGGTTGCCGTCCTGCCAGTGGGACCCCGATGTCCAGCCCTGCCCCTGCGCTGTTTTTCCAAACACGAACAAACAAACGAGAAATAAAAAAAACGGTCGGGAAACACTTGTATAGATCATAATCCAAAGTTATTAGTTGTGCAAATTCAGATATGCTGTGCTTGAAAACGATTGATGATACAAAAATCCGGCGAACGCGGGGGCGTGACAAGTACAAAAAAGTAAATTTGTGGAAATTTAAATTGAACCTAAAGGCTTATTTCGGGTATGTTCAAAAAGCCAATTTGCAAAAAAATAAGCGCGAGTACATTGTGAATTAAGTTTCCTGGGGTTTGCGCTGCCCGTTTCAACCCCACCCCCATCCCCTCCCCCGAAGGGGAGGGGGGCTTGATTTCGTGTTTCTTCAGAGGTTTAATAATCGAAATCAATAAATATCATGAGTACAAGCCCCCCCTCCCTTTCGGGGGCAGGGCCGATCAGTTCTCCGGAAACCACTTGGAAATTGGATATTCCTTGTTGGATATTGGATATTCCTCTACGTTTTTCCTTATCGGAATATCCAATATCCAACAAGGAATATCCAATTTCCAAGTTCCGAAACCCAGAACTGATCGACCCTGCCCTTTCGGGGGAGGGGATGGGGGAGGGGTTGAAACGGGCGCGCAAAATGATTACCTATTTCATTTACACTGTACCAGGCAGACGAATATACCTCGCAGGCAATAAAATCCGGCGCTACCTTTGAACCCAATTTTGTGAAAATCATTATTCAAAATAATGTCCAATCCAGTCCTTTTCGACCTCGTTTCGACCCTCGACAAAAACGAATTGCTGCGCTTTGGCAAGTTCGTTCGATCGCCGTTTTTTACCCACCGGCCGGATGTAGCGCAACTGTACGCCTGTCTGGCCAAAAGCCGGTACCGTTCGAAGTCCTTTCCGGACAAAGAATCGCTTTTCCGGGAAACGTTTCCGGGGCGCGCATTCGACGATCTGGCCCTGCGGGCAACCATGAGCGATTTGCGCGAACTGCTGGAGCAATTTCTCGTTTGGCAACATTTTCAGGGCGACGACCTGCGCGTTTCCATGGCGCTCATGGCCCAGTTCCGGGAGCGGAATCTTCCCAGATTATTCGAAAAAACCCGGCGGCAAACACAAAAGCAATTGGAAGAGGCGAGTATACAAAACGCTGATTTTCATCAAAAGTCGCTGGATTTTTTGTTCGAAACCGCCCAGTTTAAAACCCGCACTACGCGCACGGGCGAGTTGCCGTTGCAGGCTATTTCCGATTCGCTCGACTTGTTGTACCTCGCCCAAAAACTGCGGCACGCCTGTACCCAACTTTCCCACCAGGCAGTGTACCGGACACAGTACGACCTCGGCCTGCTGCCTTCAATTATCGAACAGGTGGAGCGCGGCGATTTTCTCAAGGTGCCGGCCATTGCTTTGTACTACTATTGTTTTCGCTTCCTGACCGAGCAGTACAGCCTGTCCTGGTTTCAAAAATTTCGCGACGAATTGCTCGAAAACGAACAGCTTTTCCCAGCGACAGAACTCAAAAGCCTGTACCTGCTGGCCACCAATTTTTGTATCCGGCAGCTCAACGAGGGCAACCTGCCCTTCGTGGCGGAAGGCTGGAAACTATACCAGGAGGGGCTTAGCCGCGGTTTTCTCATCGAACACGGCCGGATTTCCTCGTTCACCTTCAACAACATCGTGGCCTTCGGTATCCGCCTGGATGCCTACGCAGAAGTGGAGCAATTTATCGGACAATACCAGGGCTACCTCGACCCCGCGCAACAGAAAAGTTTTGTGGATTTCAACCTGGCCCGGCTCGAATACAAACGCAACAACCTGTCGAAGGCCATGCAACTCCTGCAAACCGCCGATTTCAAAGATCTGGTCAATAACCTGATTGCGAAGACTTTGCTGCTGAAAATTTATTGCCAGTTGGGCGAATTCGAGATTCTGGATGCACACCTCGACAGTTTCCGGCTTTTCATCAGCCGCCGCGAACTCAGCGAGTATCACCGGAAAAACTACTCCAACATCGTCGCTATCGTTAAAAAAATGGTAAGCCTGTCGCCAAACGACGAGAAGGGTAGGGCGGCCTTGCGGGTCAAAATAAAAACGACGGAAGTGCTGACGGAGCGGGAGTGGTTGCTGGGGCAATTGGACGGATCAAATGCGCGTCCTCCGCGTTCCAGTTATAAGAATGGAGGGTAGCGCTACCGGCTTTGCACTAAATACAGCAAGCCTGGGGTGTTTGCAGCCAAAACTATTGTTTTTGCTTCGAATTTGGCTGCAATGCAGGAACACCCCGGCATTAATTGGCTAAAAAAAGGAAATACAAAAACTCGGACAACATGGCATTCATCACTACACCATTTACAGTTTTTCCACACAAGATTTTCCTTTTGGACGGTTTGGGCGCCTTGCTCTCTGCGGTTTGCCTGGGCATCGTACTTCCCGGCTTCCCGGATATTTTCGGGGCGCCGCAAGGCACGTTGTACCTTTTGGCAGGGGTAGCCTGCCTTTTTGCAGCGTACTCACTTACCTGTTATTTTGCCGCGCCGGTCAAATGGCGGCCATACCTGGCTGTTATTGCGACGGCGAATACGTTGTATAGTCTTTTCACAATCCGGTTGGTGTTTTGGGCCGGCCAGGATTTGCCCTTGCCGGGTGCAATTTATTTTGTGCTGGAACTCATCGTGCTGGCAGGCTTGATTTTTTTGGAGTGGAGGGTTTTATTGAATACTAACGTGGTAAAGTAGTGCTAAATAACGCGAGTACACCAGGTTCGATTTCCCATCTCAACTTTCAAAACGCCGACCGGCCGATAATACGGGCATGTTGAATACCAGTCGGGGAGGATTGGTTGTGCAGTATATCTGGCGGAATGTATGTTTTTTGTCTATGATTTCGCCAGATATTATTTTTATAAGTGGCGGAATGTGGTACTGCTGCATCACATTCCGCCACTTATCTTTCTCCTATTCCCCTGTTAGCCTGAAACAAAATTTGCACAGTCTTGGTCTGGTAAAAAGGTGCTGACTCTAGAGGATTTGTTCGGTAATTATCCAATATGCTATCCTTGTATGCTAAAGGACGGCCGTGCCAACTTGTCCAGGTATGAGAAATATTCGTTCCAGCATACGAAACTCCTCTGTTTGAGGTACAATCGTCCTTGTTTTCATTGTCATATTCCGGAGTGGGGATATTGATTCGGCGGCAGTGCGGACAGTTTGTGGAGTCCTTTTTCGAGGAATGCGTCGTTGGCGAATAGTTTGGTTTTGCGGCTGCTCCAGTTGGCGAGGCTTTTTTTGATGGTAGCCAGGTCGGTGGATTGTTCCTGCTGCACGATCACGTCGAGGGTAGAGAGCAGTTCGAGGCCGAAATTGCTGTAAAAGCCGGCGAGGAAGGTTTTGGTTTTGTCCACGATGTCCAATGCTGTCCCGAGGTTTTCCTGTGATAGATAGTGGAGCACGTCTTTTTCGGCGTCCATCATCAGGTTGAGTTCTTCAAACGGTTTTTTGTCTTTACTGCTGTAGCCGCTTAGGTAACTGCCGTTGAGGTAGTACAGGACGTGTTTGACTTTGCCGGAGTAGGGGCCGTAGAATCTGGGTTGAAAATCCAGCCGGAAGGTATCGGCGGCGCCGAATCGTTGGAGGAAGTAGCAGATTTTTTCGCTGGCAAACTCCGAGACAAATTCGCCGTTGCGCACCAGGTCGTACAGTACGGCCAAGAGCATGGCCCGCGCGGGGGTAAGGGCGACGCGTTCTTTACGCAGCACTTCCTTTATTTCCTGCGTGGGTTCGTAAACCCAGATAGCGCAGTCCAGATGGGCAAGATTTTTTTCGAGCAGTTGTCTGACCTTGGACCAATTCAGTCCGCCGTTACCTGCGCCAAGTGGGGGGATGGCAATGGATTGGATGTAGTTGTCCTGAATAAACTTCGCCAGTTCGACCAGGCCTAGTTCGATGTATTGGTATTCGGAGGGTTTTTTCCAATCTGTTTTGGTGGGAAAATTGACAATGATCTTTTTGCCGTACAGCAGGGATTGGTCTTCGACGACCAGTAATTGACCGATCTGCAGGGATTTTTCCTTGCAGGCTTTGGCATACACCTTGAAGTTGTGCGGAAACTGGTTTTTGAACTGCAATGCGATACCCTTACCCATAACACCCACGATGTTGACGGTATTTACGAGAACTTGTGCCTCGCTTTCCAACAGATTGCCTGTGCGGTATTGGATCATTTCAGAAATAGAAGTTGGGTCTCACGGCGATCATTTTAGGCGGAATGCCCCAGTTTTCGAGTTTGGTTTTCGAGGATTCCGCATACACGGCATAACCAACGATGACTGACAAAGGTAAGTCGCCATCCACCAAAAATTCGGCTTCTTTTCGTCTTTTTATATCCAAATCAGATTCGTTTTTCCAAAATTTCGCCTGGATAGCCTCGAAGTCCAGCAATTCTTCGAGGCGTTCTATCGCCCCCTTTTCGTAAATGCTGCTTAGCCCGTCGATTGCATGGCCGTTGGTAAAAACAAAATCCAGGCCGGTGTCCAGAATCTTTTGAACACTGCACACATAATAGACGATATCCTCCGGCGGGGTGGAAGGCACATTATTGAATCCTTTTTGAATGACGTACAACATAGGCATTCGGGGGCCGAAATAGAAGGGGGTATACTCGCCCAAGGTTCTGCCATTGGCGAGCCGGAACTGGCTCCGGGCATTAATCAGACTATTATCGCCAATGGCCCGAAAATGTTCATTCCGATTTGGAGAACTTCCATGCGTAATGCCGTACTGAACAATATGTGGGATATTGTCAATATGCGTCATTCGGAACAGAAATATCTTGGTCAAATCGGCCATTGTCGCTTGCTATCGAGTCCAGTTATTGTTCGTATTTAAGCCCTCCCAACTGTTTCCTGATCTCCCCCTCCAGCCTTGCCGACTCGGCAAACAAGCTGTCCAGATTTTGGGTAAAATCACCCATTTTGGCCTGAAACTCGGCGGGCGTAATGTCGGAGTATTCGATCTTCACCTCGAAGTACTGCCCCGCGCTGAAGGAGTAATTTTTCTCCCGGATTTGGTCGTAGGAGAGTACGACGGCAAAATCCTCCACGGTTTCGTGCCATACGTTTTCATCTTAGGCTGTTAATCGAATCAAATGAGGTGACGAAGGTACAACGCCTTTCCCACTCCTGCTTTGCGGCATCTAAACAGCTTAGCCGGCATATTCCACTTCCCTCAAAAATAACACTCCACCCCCGGTAACCTTTTATCCATTACCCCAACAATACACCAGAATGCCCCCGCTTCGTCCAAAAAATCCGGCTCAATGCAAATTTGAGCCCTAGTGCCGCGTCCGGCAGTTGGCGTATGAATCTGCTGCCCTATTTTCCCTTCCTCTGCGTTGTTCGTCGGTTAAAATATCCCGTATTTCGCCCTCCTCGCGCCTTGATGAAGGAAAAATATGGCGCTCATATTCATACGTCAACTGCCGGAC
>CAUJEY010000298.1 GCA_963169325.1 Bacteroidota bacterium | reverse complement strand
TTTTTCAGGACTTTAATGTGTTCTTTTTCAATAAAATTTGGGTTAGCCGTTTCTTTCTTCGTGTCCGGATCTACGATGATGTATACACCGGCGTTTTTCAAATTAGCGGTAGTGGGCGCTGCGTCGAGGTTGGCCGTTTTGGCGCCGAGGTCGCGAAAAATTTGACCCCACCAGGAGTAGCCCGAGTCTTTTATATCTTCCCAGATGTAGTGAAAACGCGCATCGTTTTTGTATTCATTGTTAAAATATCGATCCAGTACCACTGTTTTTCCTTTGCCAATTTTTGCCGCCGGCATCCGCTCCATTTCCAGGCTGGCCAACATAAACGGGGCGGCGCCTTTCAGGTCGTCGCGGCGGATGGGCTCGGAAACATAGTACTGAAAACTGCCGTCGCGGTACGGCTCGCCACCCAGCCCGGCCACCATACATACTTTGTCCAAATGCCAGGAACCGTCGGCATCCTGCACCATAAATTCTTTCAAAATGCCGGCGTATGCTTTTTTACCGGCTTCCTGGTATTGGGCGTCCAGGTATCCGAGCCGGGCGCCTTTCAGCAGGGCATAGGTAAACATGCAGGAGGCCGACGCTTCGCGGTAGTTGCCCGGTTCGGCTGCCCGGTCGAGCACCTGGTACCAAACGCCGCTTTGGGCATCCTGCACTTTGGTCACGGCAACGGCGAGGCGTTTCAAAATGGAGACGATTTCTCCGTGTTTCGGGTGTTCTTTTGGAAAATAATCGAGCACATCCACTAATGCCATGGCGTACCAGCCCATTGCGCGGCCCCAAAAATGCGGTGATTGGCCGGTGGATTTATCGGCCCAGCGTTGTTCGCGGCTTTCATCCCAGGCGTGGTACAGCAGGCCGGTTTTGGCATCGCGGGCATTTTTTTCCATCCAGATAAACTGGTTGGCGATATCGTCGAAGTTTTGCGGTTCGTTGAACAACAGGCTGTACTCGGCATAAAACGGTTCGCCCATGTACAGGCCGTCGAGCCACATTTGCCAGGGGTAGCGTTTTTTATGCCAAAAACCACCTTCTTTCGTGCGGGGGTGTTCGGCCAGTTGGCGGCGCAGATGTTGCACGGATGTATGGTATTTCTCCTGCCCGGTTTGTTGCCACAGCATCAGCAGGGGGCGTCCCGGGGTAATGTGATCGATGTTATACACTTCGCGGTTGTACGTCCGGATACTTCCGTCGTTTTGGACGTAAAAATCCATTTGTTTGCGGATGTAACGAAAGTAGGCGCCGTCGCCTGTTTGGCGCCACACCTGTTCGAGGCTCTTCATGTACAAACCGAGTTCGTAGTCCCAACGTGCCGGTTTGGTTTTGTCGTAACAAAAGGAGTCCGGGTGGGCAGCCATCAGGGTGGCAGCCATACGCGCCGACCAGGGTTCCTGTTGGGTTTGAGCGGAGAGGGTGGCGGCAGTTGTAAGGTAAAAGAGCAGGAGGGCCTTCTTCATAATTTCATTTTTTAATCAACACCGTTGGCGGCACGCCTAATCCAAATTCAATACCCCGGGCATCGAAATTGGTACCCAGCAAACGAATCGCGCCGGTTTGTTTTCCTTCAATTTTCAGGGCTTTTTCGGATTTTCCGCTCACTTCCACGTCGTCGAATACCAGGTTCCGGCTATTCAGGACATGGATGGCCGGCTCGGCGGAATCGGTTTGGAGTGTGATGTTTTTCAGTTGAATGCCATCGCCTTCCACGCAGGTGAAGCCACGTTGGGTGTGAAAAACACTGTTCTCGATATGTACATCCTGTACGTTCATTTCAGGCAAGCCTTGCGCGTAGATGGCATGGGCTGCACCCCGGCAGGCAACGTTTTGGATATATATTTTGCGAAATACGGGTGTTTCTTCGGTGACGGGCAGTTTGTTCATTTCCGGATTTTTCAACGCTTCGGCGGCTTCTTTACCGTTGTAATACATATCGAACAGTATCGCCTCGGCGGGTATGTCGGTCATATTGATATCGGAAATGTAAATGTCTTCCACCACGCCGCCGCGGCCCCGCGTTGTTTTGAACCGGAGGCCGATGTCTGACCCCATGAAGGTGCAGCCGGACACGAAAATGTTGCGCACGCCGCCTGACATTTCGGAGCCGATTACGAATCCGCCGTGGGCTTTGTACACCGTGCAGCCTTGTACGATACCGTCGGAGGTAGGCGCCCCGCGTTTGCGGCCTTCTTCGTTGCGACCCGATTTGAGGCAGACGCCGTCGTCGCCCGTATCGAACACGCAATTTTCAATACGGAAAAAGCGGGTGCTTTCCACATCTACGCCATCGCCGTTTTGGGCGAACGAAGGGTTTTTTACCGTTACATTTTTTAAGGTAAAATGGGTGCAAAGCAGCGGGTGCAGCGTCCAGGCCGGGGAATTCTGGAAGGTCGGGCCGTCGATCAAAATCCGGGTACAACGAACCAGGCTGACCATGTTGGGCCGTAAAAACTCCTTGACATCCAGGGCTTTGGCTTCGTCGTATCCCTCGGCAATAACACCGGCACGGTTTATTTTGGATCCACGAAGGGCGCGCTCCGTAGGGTACCAGGTATCTTTTGCTTCGTTGAGTACGCCGCCGGACGCAACGATTTTAGACCATTCGCTCCCGGTAACTTTATTCTTTTTCAACGGACGCCAGGCCATGCCGGCCCCGTCGAAAATGCCCGCTCCAGTGATGGCTATGTTCTCCAAATCCACGCCATAAATGGGGGAATGGTTTCGGATAGCATCCATGCCTTCCCAATTGGTGCGCACCAGCGGGTATTGGTCGTGATCGTCGGTGAACTGCAACAAGGCGCCCCGTTCGAGGTACAGGTTTACGTGGCTGCGCAAACGGATGGGGCCGCTCAGCCAAAGTCCGGCGGGGATCAATACCACGCCGCCGCCGCGCCGGCTGCATGTGTCGATGGCGGTATTGATGGCTTGTGTATTGAGTGCAATGCCGCCGGCTTTTGCGCCAAAATCCCGAATATTAAAGGTGTCTTTCCGGAAAACAGGCAGGTTGATTTGGGGTAATTCGTAGGCGTATTTTTCAAAAAAAACGGTCTTTTTCAAAAAATGGCGCAATTCCAGGGTCGATTCGTTTACGCCTTCTGCTACCAGGGCCGCCATTAAACCGGCGCCATGGGGAGTAAAATGGGTGTTATCTTCTTTGCCATCCGGAAATTTGGGATAAATACCGCCGGGGAGGTTCAGAAAAAGCGGTTTTGAATCTGCCGGGCCGAGTTTTTCGAGCAGGGCTTTACTTTTTGCCCACAAATCAATGAGGGGCACTCTTTGCGCGGCGGCTATTTCGCGCACGACGCCGGGGTAGTCGCCGTGTTTGTCCACGAAGCGGCCCGCAGCGTCAAAGTTGCGTCGCACCACCGGGGTGAGCAGCACGGGTTGGGCGCCTTTGGCGCGGATTTCAGTGATAAAACGGGTGAGATTTTCCCGGTAGGCCGTTTGTGCCGGCGCGTAGCGGATGCTGTCGTCTGTCTTCGAATCGTTGTGGCCGAATTGCAAAAAAACAAAGTCGCCGGGCTTGACACGGGCAATCATTTTGTCCCAATGTCCAAGGCTGCGAAAACTTTTGGTGGAACGGCCGTTGACCGCATGATTTTCAAATTTGACGGACGTAGTGTCAAAAAAATCGGGAAAAACCATGCCCCAGCCCGTTTCCGGGGCGGCTTCGGGTAGTTTCGGCGCCATCGTGGAATCGCCGGCCAGAAACACGGTTGGCGTTTCATTGTTGCTGAAAGCGAGGGCGATGGACGCCATAAAGAGATACAAGAATTTTTTCACTTTGTATATTTTATAGCAATGCGCTGATTGCGATTTGATCCATATCTGCAAACGACTGGTTTTCGCCAGCCATTCCCCAGATAAACGAATATGCCATAGTGCCGCAGCCTGCGTGGATGCTCCAGGGCGGTGAAATAACTGCCTGATGATTGGCGACCCACAAATGCCGGGTTTCTTCGGGTTGCCCCATCAGATGCAACACTCGTTGGCCTTCGGATACATTGAAATAACAATACACTTCCATGCGGCGGTCGTGCGTATGCGGCGGCATGGTGTTCCAAACGCTGCCGGTTTCGAGTATGGTGAGTCCCATGGCCAACTGGCAGCTTTCGATACCGTCGGGGTGGATATATTTGTAAATGGTGCGGGCGTTGGCGGTTGGGCCTGCGCCGAGTTGGTTGGGGTTGGCGTCGGCGGCAGTCATAAACCGGTTGGGACAAACACGGTGCGCCGGTGCGCTGAGCAGGAAAAACCGGGCAGGATTTTCGGCAGACAGGCTGGCAAATTGCACGTTGGCGGTTCCTTTGCCGAGATAAAGACAGTCTAATTTGCTCAGAACGTGTTCCGACGAATCGGCGATGACTTTTCCACTGCCGCCAATATTGATGATCCCGAGTTCGCGGCGTTCGAGAAAATAACCGGCGCGCAATGCTGCGGGGGCCTCCAGGGTCAGCAAATCGCCCACAGGCATGACGCCGCCTGCGATCATTCGATCGTAGTGACTATAGGTCAGGTGTATTTGCTCCGGTTCGAAAAGCCGCTCCAACAGAAATTGTTTGCGGAGGGCTTCGGTATTCATCGAGGCGGTTTCGCCAGGGCTGGATGTGTGGAGGATATGCATTATATCATTGAGTGATTGAGTGATTGAGTGATTTTTACTCATCTTCCCATCCAGCCGCCGTCTACGGTGAGGATGGCGCCATGTATATAGTTGGAGGCATCGGAGGCCAGAAAGACTACCGGCCCTTTGAAATCGTCGGGTTCGCCCCAACGGTTTGCGGGAATCCGGTCGAGAATTGCGCGGCTGCGCGCGGGATCGTTGCGTAGTGCCTCAGTATTGGCAGTGGCGATGTAGCCGGGAGCGATGGCATTCACATTTATTCCTTTTGAAGCCCATTCGTTGGCCAAGGCCTTGACTAAGCTTCCGATGGCGCCTTTACTGGCCGCATAACCCGGCACCAGGATACCGCCCTGGAAAGTGAGTAGCGAGGCGGTGAAAATGATTTTTCCTTGTCCACGGGTCAACATATCCCGCCCGAACTCCCGGGCCAGGATAAAAGGCGCGTCGAGATTGATGGCCATGACATTGTCCCAGTGTTCGTCGGGGTGTTCGGCAGCGGGCGCCCGCAGGATGGTACCAGCATTATTGACCAAAATATCGACAACAGAAAATTGGGCTTTTACGGCATGTATAAACTGGTACAAACTTTCCCGGTCGGAAAAATCGGCCTGATACGGATAAAAGTTTCTGCCCAGCGCCCGGATATCCTGCTCTACTGTACTACCCGCCTGCAAGCTCCCGGATACGCCGATTATATCGGCGCCCGCTTCGGCCAAACCGGTTGCCATACTGCGCCCGATACCCTTGTTGCAGCCGGTTACCAGGGCCGTTTTTCCATGAAGATCAAAAAGAGCAGGCAGTGCCATAAAAAGAATTTTAAAAACTATATTGGCTGATGACGGCGAATAAAATTTTACAATGAACCATGTTTTCAATGGAAAGGTAGTTTTGCTACCGGCCATCCGGCAAACAAAACGGTAAATTTTTCTACGCAATCGTTATCGGGAACGTTCCCGGTATTTTGGCTATACCGGGGTTGCGCAGAAAACCTTATCTTTGATGGATAAAGTTTGAGGGATCGTATTCGTGGACAACATTACCATAAAAGACATCGCAAAAGCGCTTGGCATTTCTACCTCCACGGTGTCGCGGGCACTGCGCGACAGCTATGAAATCAATCCGGAGACCAAGCGGTTAGTACAGGAATATGCAGAGAAAATGCATTACCGGCCCAACCCGATCGCACTGAGTTTGAAGGAAAACCGCAGCCTTTCTATCGGCGTGATCGTGCCGGAAATTGCCAATAATTATTTTTCGCAGGCGATCAACGGGATCGAGGCCGCTGCGTATGATCGCGGTTACCATGTGGTCATATTTCAAAGTCAGGAATCATACGAACGGGAACTGGAAAAAATAGAACACCTCGCCGCCCGCCGGGTAGATGGATTGCTGATGTCGCTTTCCAGTCAGACGGTCGATATGGAACATTTGAAATCCTTGCAGGAGCGGGGGCTTCCGTTGGTATTCTTCGACCGGATACCGGCAGAAATTGACACCCACAAAGTGGTTGCCGACAACTCCGGCGGCGCATTCCAGGCAACGGCGCACCTGCTGGCAACAGGCCGACGCCGCATTGCGCACATTACCAGTCAGCCCGGCCTCTCCATCACTAAAGAACGCCTCAGCGGGTATCTGTCCGCCCTCGAACAATACGGTGTGCCCTTTGATGAAAATCTGGTGAAATACTGTAGTTATACTTTGGACGAAGTTGACGCCAATTTAGATGCTTTATTTGCACTGCCGTCCCCTCCCGATGCCTTTATGACGGCTGCCGACCGCCTGGCGTTGGGGTATTATGCCGGGTTGAAAAAACGACATATCCGAATTCCGGAAGACGTTGCATTTGTTGGTTTTTCCAATTTAACGGTAGCTGAATTGCTGAACCCACCCATGAGCGTCGTCGTACAACCGGCTTTTCAAATGGGGCACACGGCAGCAGGATTACTTCTTGATCTGATCGAAAAAAAGCCGAAGCACCCGGTTTTCCGCACGGTAAAATTGGCCACGGAATTGTATGTACGGGAGTCTTCGCTGCCGAAGGAGGGGTAAGGTTATTAGGTCATTGCGTCATTAGGTCATTGGGTTGCCTCAACCCAGATATTCGCTGGGGCTTATGCCAAATTCCTTCTTAAAGGCCCTGCTAAAAGAGTTCGGCATATCGTAACCTACTTTATACGCGATTTCGGATACGGTCAGGCTGTTCTGACGCAACAAGTCTTTGGCTCGTTTCAAACGGTATGACTTAAGCAGATCAATCGGTTTTTTACCCGTCAGTTGTTTTACCTTACGAATGAAGTGCATGTGGCTTAGATGCATCATGTTGCACATTTTATGGACATTAAAATCGGTCTCTTCCAGGTTTTCTTCCATAATCCCGTGCAATTTGTTCAGCAACTCGTCATCATAAGACGAACAACGCCTGCGAACGGGAGGTAACATAGCGGTATGGCCGCTATTACTTTCAGATTCGCGCGGATGAGCGCTTTCGTCGCACTCATCGGCCGCGGATAGGGGGGCGGCCGGCGCAGGATGTCCTGCCTGTTGGGAACCGAGCAACTGATCGACCAGATCAATCATCCTGGAGGTATGCAGGCCGATAATCCAATACAGGCGTTTTCGTTCACTTTCCGACAAAACCACATCCGAGTTTTGCAACTGTTCCAACGGGCCTGAAATCTGCGCCAGCGGAGTGCGCAGTTCGTGCGAAATATTGGTCAGGAAGTTCAGATGCGCACCTGCGACGGCTTCAGGGTGTTTTGTGATGTCTGTGCGAGCGTTATTGACCACCATATCTGTGTGAAAAATTTTACAGTTTAGTATTATGGTATTAGGCGAATAAAATTTTATACAAAACCGATTTATCAATGGAAAGATAGTTTTGTGCAGCGGCGACAGGCAAACAAAACGACATATTTATCTACGCAATCGTTATCGGGAACGTTCCCGGAGCGGTTGCCTATTGCCATCGGCATAGCGCTAAAGGCCGCCGTTTGAAAAATGACCGGGTGAATTCAAATGTGTGAAATGTGTAAAATACACTGCCGGATACGTGCCGGGGAGGCATCGGATTCTTCCCGTTTTCTCAGCAACAAATCCTGCCCGTATGTTTCAATACGGGGGATGGAACAATCGGGCAGTGAGCAGAAAACCTCAAAAACTCATTTCCATACCAACCATATAACTACGGCCCGGCATACGATAGCGCTCCAATTCTTCATATTGGGCGTTGTTGAGATTATTGACAGCAAAACAGGCGGTGAAGCGCCCGCTGGAGGGGATATAGCTGAGTTTGGCATTTGCCGTAAACACGGCGCCGGGTTCGCTGCCCGGATAAATAAACACTTCTTCAATCCGGCTTCTGTACCGGCAATTGGTATTGAACGCAAATCCGCGGTAGTAAGTGGTGGCTGATACGCCGATCGAATGCCGAACCTTGTAAGCCAGCGCATCGTTGACGCGCTCCGCCGATACGTCCCGGGCATCTAAAAAAGTATAACCCAGGTTGATAGTCAGGACGTTTTTCCACTGTTGCCGGTAGGAAATCTCCACGCCTTGCATGCGCGCCGCCTTGAGGTTGACCACCTGATACACGAGCGGTTCAAACGGATTGGACAGTTGCTGGAAGGAAATCAGGTTGTTGTAATGGTTGTAAAACAACGCCATATCGAGCGTGCCCCCGGGAACGGGGTTGATTTTAGCCCCCAGCTCCGCCGAAAGGGTCAACCGCTCCGAGCGAAGGTCGGGATTGGGCAAAAAACGAAGCCCGCCACCTTGTTCAAACTTGATAAATCGCTCTGCAACCGGCGGGTCGCGAAAGGCCTGCGCAAGCAACATGCGCACCGATACGTTCGGCCTGGCCTGGTACAACATGGATATTTTAGGACTGACATTAGCCGATTGCACCTGACCCAATATGCGGTACGAGTCGAATCGAACGCCCGCAGTAGCGGTCAACTTTTTGCTTAAGGCGACTTCATCCTGCACATATACGCCCACACCGAGCGCGCGATGTTCGCCGTATAGCACCGTATCGGGCGTTCCAAGCACATAATCCCACCGCACATCCAGTCCGGCGATCAGGCAGTGCCCGGATTGGGTAAAAAGGTCTACCTGCGTGATATTGCCTAAGCGGTACGTGCGCACGCTGGATTCAGCGATGACTTGTTTACCGATATTGACATTCGTGCTGTCGTTGCCGGGATCGTCGTCGAAAGAGAACTTAGACGCATTGGAGTAATGGTACAGCCTGGTGGAGTATTTGAGCCGGTCGGTGGGGGTGGCGTAGTAATACAAGTCGGCGTTAAACTCCCGCCGATCCTGAAAATCGTCGAGCCGGAATGCCGCCACCTGGTAGGCCTGACGCCGGCTGAGCCAGGAGGCGGGGGTGTCGTTGAAAATCCGGTTGGCATTTGCAGAAAACTGCACGTGGTGTTTATCGTTAAAATCCCAGGAGGTTTTAGCGTAAAAATTCGACAGATCAAAACCGGATTTTTCCTTGTGTCCGTCGTCAGTCTTCCAGCTGCCGTCCAGCAGGTAGGAGAACTTCCCGATGCGGCGGCTGTGGCTGAGTGCCAGGGTTTTAAAGTCGTTGAAACGTTGGTAGCCGGTGGATTGGGGCGCCCGTTCGTACGCGCCATAATAGAGTTGTACCCGGGTTTCCGGCGCCGGGGTCGGGTTCCGCGTGATTACATTGACGACTCCGCCCATGGCACTGGAGCCATAAAGCGAGGAATAAGCGCCGCGTAGCACTTCGATGCGCTCGATGGAGCCGAGCGGCACCAGGTTCCAAAGCGCGCCGCCCGACTCGGGGCTAAGTGCCGGCCGCCCGTCGATAAGCAGCAACACCCGGTTGCCGATTCCACCCCCGGCCACCTCGGAAGCGCCCCGAATGGAAAAGGCTTGCACGTTGGCGCCTCCGGACCGTGTGACCACTACGCCCGGCATCTCATCGAAAGCCTGGTCGAAGGTTCTGATGCTTTTTTCCCGGATTTGTTTGCCGGTCACTACACCGATACTGGCAGGCGCCAGCTTGATCGCCTGCGACCGCAGGCCGGCCGTTACCACGATTTCACCGACAGCCAGGGCGGCGGGTTGTAATAAAAATGTCACCCGGGCGCATTGTCCGGGTGACACCTCCACGTTGTTTATCACTACATCCTGATAGCCCAGGAAATTTGCCGACAGGGTATAGTGACCGGCCGGAACATCCGCAACCCGGAAACTGCCGTTCAGGCCTGAAACGGTTCCCAACGCGCTGTTGAGTAGGCGAATGGTGGCTGAAGGAAGCAAATCCCCGTTTTCTGCATCCCGAACGATTCCTTCTATACTGCCCGGGGTATTATTTTTTTCAACAGCCGCAAGCGGTTGCACTTGTTTCGCCTGTGCAAACAAGGGCAGCAAACAGCCGAGCCATATCCACAAGGAGAATGGTGCAAAGAAGAAAATAACAGACTTGTTGCGGCGACAGGTTCGATTACCATCAAAGGCCTTCACCGCAACAAGTCTGATGAAGGCAGGCCTTTTTACCGGTACCACTGTTTTACAAAGTTGAAGTCTGCTTTGAAGTTAATTTCCTTCTGCTCGCCCTCGGCGATGTCGAAGCTCGTCGGCGCCGGGTAGTCAAAAATAGGAATGATCATTCCACCACCAGTCTTGATACGGATCACTACACCATGGCTGACCTGGTTCGGATTGTCCCAATGCACGCCGAGTGTAGCGGACTTCAGGGAAGGATCAGTGATGTTTTTATGCCGGAAACCAAGGGCCAGGGCCGAATAAGTGCCGGGCTCTACTTCAATTTCGTAGGGGAAAGTGGTGGTGCCCGCCTTGTAGGTGAAAATGAGCGGGTTCTGAGAGTTGTACGGCGCGCCCACGGCGAAGGTACCGCCCAGTACGTTGGGGCCGAAAAAGTTATCGGGCACAGCGCCCCAGCCGGCAAGCGGATCAAGGCTGAATTTTGGGAAAATAGTCAGTTCTACGTCGCCGCTGTCTACCCAGCCGGCCCAAGTGTCTGTATTTTCAATGGTAATAGTGCCGTAAACCTTGGTCACGACGGGGTCTTTATCTTTACAAGCGCCGAAGAATACGGATACGGAAAGGGCGACCAGGGCAAAAATCCAGGAGGTTCTGGTCATTTTTGAGATAATCATTGCGGTAAAATTATGAATGACAGGTGAGAAAATAACGCTGTTTTGCATTTGTATAATAGAAAATGCAAACCTACGGCCGCCGCATCGGCCGATTCTCATGGTAATGTAAAATTACCAATAACCTGTATATTTAAATAGCAGTGTCCCTACCACAACGCCACACCCAAATACACCCCCAACAGGATATCCGGCATAATGCTTTTACCTTGTTCATACTCAAACGTTAAGAATCCCCCTTCTTCAATCAATTCGGCGTCGGGTGGAAGATTCCGGCGAGCTTCATGCCAGGCGAGACCAAACCCGCAATAGGGCTCCAGCAGCAAGCGCTTGTTAGTGCCTAAATAAAATTGCCAGCCGGTACGTCCCGCCACACCATAGGTTTGGAGGGTACGCTCCACCGGCAGGATCTCCAGATATTGCTGCCCTTGTCGTAACACCTGCCTGATCGTGATGTGTTTGATATCGTGGTACTTGCCTTCCAGGCCTACGTGAAAGGCGTAGCGGTTCCGTTGCATCAAATAATATTTGAGGCCGGCCCGCAAACGAAGCCCTGTATAGGATTCCCCTTTGCGTTGGGCAAACTGTAGCGGCGAACCCAAGAAAGCGCCGGCACCGGCGTCGGCGCTGATCCTGGAACTCAGGCGAAAGTCGGCTGCAAAGGCGTAGGCCTGCTTGATCGGATTGAGCAACGCGCTGACGTTCGTCTTGAGGGTAAGGAGCGGTATGCCGGGCTCCGTTTGGGCCCTCAGGCATACCGGCAGGAACAAAATTAAAAAAACGATGGTGCGCATTTATTTAGCGATAAAGCCTATTTTGGTAATGGTTGGAAGCGAACTGAGGTCATATATTTGAAAATCGGTTTTTGTCGAAACGATCATTTTCTGCCCGTCAACAATCAGGTCGTAAGGGTCGGTAATATCGAGGGCGTTGTCCGTCAATTGCTGGAGCGACAGCGGATTAGAAATATCGAAAACCTCTAGCCGGTCGGTCCCTTCGTCGCACACAAAAAGATAATTGCCCTGGTAACCCAGGCCGTTGGGGATACCGAGTGTATAAGTGCCTTTGCTCACCGGCGCGGTTTTGTTGCTCACGTCGTATACGAGCAGGGCGCTCTGGCTGGATACGTTGCCGCAGATATTTTCAATAATTTTTATGGTGGAATAGGCGTAGTTGCCTTTTACCACCACGGGGTCGCAGCCGCCGATAAACAAGGCCTCCCGGTTGGTTTTAGACAAAATAACCGGCGTTGCCGGATTCGTGATATCCAAAATATACAGGGCGCTACTGGAGCCCAGATAGATGGTATTGTCGTAGATAATGATCGTTTCCAGGCCGTAATCGGTGGTAATGCGGCTTACCAGGACCGGCTGGTCGGCATCCTGCAGGCTGTAGGTCAGCACCTCGTTGGGGTTGAGCGCGTACATGTAGCCGTTATGCACGGCAAAACGTGTGATGGAACCCGATTTTCCGGTGGCTTCCAGGGAGGTGGAATCTTTGCTGCAAGCGGCAGCAAAGAGGAGCGACATGGCGAAAATTAGTTTGAGTTGTTTCATGTTAAGTGACTGAACATATTTATTTGATATTAAACACATAGCAGCAATTTAATGTGGGTTGGTGGGAGGTGTCATTGCGACGCATGCGCGGTGACATCTCCCACCAAACAGGGCTGTGGAGTTGCTCCGAGATGTCACCAGCCTCATGCTTCGGCTGATGACACCTCTTCGCCGGCGCCACATTAAATTGCTGTGCACATAGAGCACATAGTTTTGATAATCAAAGGTCTATGTGTCCTATGTTTCTATCCAAATCTCCAAACCTCCAAACCTCCAAACCTCCAAACCTCCAAACCTCCAAACCTCCCAACCCCAAACCTCCAAACCTCCAAACCTCCAAACCTCCCAACCCCCAAACCTCCAAACCCCCAAACCTCCAAACCCCCAAACCACTCAATTCACGGTTCGGCAGCGCGCATCCTCCAGAAAAACCGTTTCCCAATCGACTACCGCACCTTTGGATTCATCCACACATTCGAATATACCATCGTACAGCGGTGGATAGAGTAGGGGGGCGAAAACGCCGATTTGCCGGTTGAGCAAGCGGATATTGTAGAGGTCGCTAATGTCGATGGTCAGCAGGTCTTTCCAGCTGTCGGCGTAAAGCCGGTTACCGGAAATCGTAAAATCACTGATGGCGGGGATTTGGAAAAAGGTGAGGCTGGCGACATGCAGCGAGTCTTTAACGTTGAAGACGTGAATGCCCTTTTTCTGCTCCAGCATAAAAAACAGCGTGTCCTGTAGAAAAATAGTCCCCGATTGCCGGATGGTCTGGGGCGGCAGATTGGCGATATCTCCCAACTCCGAAACCGGAATATAAACCGGCCGTTTGCCCAGGCCGCTAAAGGTTTCGGTTTCTTCTTTTACACAACTGCTCCAGGTGATGCAACACAGCAAAAAAAGCAGGAGCGCGAATGTTTTTTGCGGGCACTTTACAGGTAAAATAAAACGAAACATATAAAACAGGTTTTAAACCGATATAAGCAGATACGGGATTTGAACGGCAAAGGTTGGGTAGGGGCCTATAATTTTCTGCTTTCAGGTACAATGTTTTTTTGATCTTTGACGCGTTTCCTTGTTGCCGGCATGTCCGGCGAGGAACGAAGGTAACGATCTGTTTTTTTACATGGCGGCATTCTTGTTTTCTTCCCTTTTATTAAAAATAGCCGGCATCTGGGTTTGGTTGTTCCGGCACAGCCGCTTGTTTCATAAACCGACGTTTGTCGCCACCGCGTTGCCGCAACACGATACCGATCCGGAACGACTCCGGGGCATAAACCAGGACCGGGCATTGTATGAACCTGCCCGCCTGGTCGAAAAACTCCGACTCGACAGCCCCTTGTGCTTAAGGACCGTCCGGGAATTGCCGGCAAAAGAACGTTACCCTGCGGGTATCCGGATTCCCAAATTATTAATAATTGCTGCGCTAAAAATGAACGGGCGCAAGACCGGGCCGCTCAAATCCTTCCGGCAACTGGAGCGACTGTACCGGATTTTGGGGGCGCCGCGGATTATGCGCTTCTGGAAAGATGACCTGGAGTTTGCGCGTCAGCGCCTGCAAGGGATTAACCCCGTTTGGATTAGCCGTTGCGAAGACCCTGCTGCGCTGTTAAACCAGGGTTTGGACCAGGCCGTGTACGACAGTATGATGCTGGCGCGCCGCCCGGAATACCCCTTATACGTTGTCAATTACCACGAATTGCTGCAAGATATACCCACCGTGGAAGGCCGTTATCTGGCGCCGGCGATTGCTTTTTTTGAGTGCCGGCAAGAGGTGCTGCATCCCTTAGGTATTCAATTGTATAGCCGGGAACAGGGCCCAAAGTGGTTTTACCCCGACGGCAGCCCGGGCTGGACGCTTGCCAAGATGTTTTTTAACAGTGCGGATTTGTTCGTGCACGAATCTGTAACCCATCTGTTGTGGACGCATTTATTCCTCGAAAACTTTTGGATTGCTGCCGCGCGAAACCTGTCGGATCGCCACCCGGTACGGAAACTCCTGGCGCCGCATTTCCATTTCTGCCTGAATGCGAACCACAACTCCAACCAGATACTGCTGGGCGAAGACGGGATTTTTGCTAAATTGTTCTCGGCCGGCCGGGCAGGAACGCTTCGCCTGTTAGAAAAAGGGGAAGTCCTCTGGACCCTCAACCGAACTGCCCTGCCCGCCTTACTCGAGCGAAACGGCACCGCCGAACTTCCGGGCTACCTATACCGCGACGACGGGTTATTACTTTGGCAGGCACTGGAAAGCTATGTCCGGAATTACCTGAACCTGTATTACCGGCAGCCGGACGACCTGCGGGCCGACCACGAGTTGGCGGCCTGGGTGGCAGAACTGAGCAACTATTTTGGCCCGGGAAAAATTCTGCCGGTTGATAACACGGAAAATCTTCAAGCCGTTTTAACAGCCATCCTGTTCAGCGTAATTCAGCATACGTTTGTCGGTGCAGTGCAGTACGAATATATCGCTTATCCGCCGGCCATGCCTCCTGTACTGTATATACCGGTACCTGCAGCACAGGAAGAAGTACAGGAAGTCGACCTGCTTCGGGCCATGCCCACGCTGGATGATATTTATACGATCATGAAGGCCACTTATGCTTTTTCGATGCAATACACCACCCTCGGGCGTCATCTGGAAGATTATCACCGCGATCCGGAGGCGTTAGCGGTTGTCCGGGACTTTCAGCAGAGACTGAAACAACTGGAGGCATTGATCGAATCAAGAGACCGGGAGCGGCCGAAACCTTACGGGATTTCCCGGCCGGGAAGGGTGGCAAATTCGGTTAGTGCCTAACGTGCTCAAATCGCCACGCTCAAATTCAGTTCTTCCGGCAAAAAAGCGCGCAGCGCTATATCCCGCCGGGCATTCCGTTGTTGAATTTCCTGGCCGACCTGAAGCAGGTTTTCGTGCAAACGGTTCAAACTTCCCCGGGAATAATCGTCGGGCATCAGGTGCGAAAAGTCGCCCAGCAGAGAGGGGGTGGGCAAGCCGGTAATGGAGGCAATGACGCCCAACTCTGCACTGTTTTGCTGATTGGCCATAACGGCATCCGGAAACAGTTTTCCGGCGGCTATGGAAGGGTCTTTCACGTAAGGCGTCACGTGGCCGACCCAGCTGTGAAAAGCAGATACGGTATAAAAGAACTGCGTTAAAAAGGTCGCCATACGATCGGTAGAGAGGTCGCTGGGTGAAAAGCGAAGTGTGCCGTTCATTTGTTCCCACCAGGCTTTCACCGCGTCGTTTTTTTCGATATTTCGGAAAGCAGGCGCGTGGTGCAGAATATCAGCGCTAAAGCCGTTTAGAGAATTCCAGTACAGTTCTCCGTCGCGCCCAAACGGGAAAATGTCTTCCGGGAGCGCGCTCAGGCTTGCTCGGTCAATACCCCGTTCCCGAAGCAGATCGGGCAGCGGTTTCAAAGCTACCCTGTTGAGCATCAGGCTGTACGCCTCTTCCATGCCCTCCCAGGTAAAACCGGAAGCCCGGAAGAAGGACGAGCCTTTGGGCAGGAGCGAATCGGCTCCGCCGTTGTTGATTGCAGCGGTTCGAAAAAGAAAAGGTTTGAGCAACAGCCGCAATGGATTGTCGATCGGAAGGTTGTTGATCGTGGCTAATACGCCTGAATTGGAGACCGAGTAATGCGAAAAAAACAGGTGGTCATATAACGTAACCCAAACCATACTGGTGGACCGGTAAGCAAATTTGGCCGCTTCCCAGGCTTTCCCGTCGGTGGGGAAAACATCTTTCCCGCGAAGTTTCATTTTGAGGATATTGCCTTGTCGGTCCAGATAAACGGCGCCACCGTAGCCGGCTAATCCCGGGCGTACCGGCAGGTCTTTCAGAAACTCATACGACGATACAAAAGTAGGCGTTTGGCCGTTGACCTGTTCCGATTGAGCCGTTTGCTCGTCCAGTCGATGCAGTTCCAGGGCGCCGAAACCACTGAATACCCACCAGCGAAGTACCTGGTCGCTTGTCGGATCGCAACCTTGCCAGTCGACCCGGCTTTTCGGAAAATAGTTGCCGAAAATAGAATGGATGTTTTGCTTGCCACTTTCTACGGACGCCCAGGGCTTGTCGGCGTCTACAACCGGATTGAGCCGGTTATTGAGCCGGATAATCATTTTGAGAATTTTTGGGCGGACCGCTTCGTCTTCATCTTTCGCCAGTACTTTCCCATCCGGCCCCAGGTATGGAATACGGATGGTCTTATGGTCTTGCCCGTGCGACGCGGAGGGCATGGGTATCTCGTGCGGCGCCGTGGGTTTATACGACTCGATACCCAATTTAAGCATTCGAAAAAAAATGGAGGTATGCAGGTTCATTTGTAATTGCGGTGTGGTTGGTTATTCAATTTTTTTATTATTCAATTCATGCCCTTTGGGAAAAAACTATAAATTATTATACCCCTCTATTTTGTCTTCCGACTCCTGTAGTACCCGTTTGGCTGTTTCGTAGCCTTTCTGGACAATTTTTTCATAAGCCGTCCAGTCCAGCATGCTAAACTGGCCGACATCCGGGTTGATATAAATATCCGTTTTGTCGCTGTTTTGTTTTTGCATGTAATCGCTGTAGAGCGTGGTGGACTGGATTATAGTGCCCAGCAGGGTAGGCAGGTCCTGTTTGTGTTCGCCGCCTAACCACTGTGTCCGCAGTACCTGCCAGTTGGATGGAATCTCGCGGTACTTAATTTCCCGGTCTTGCTCCATCGAAAAATCGACTCCGATGATGAACCTGGCGCCCTGTTCGACCATGACGTCGGTAGGGAAGTTGTTAAAAATTCCGCCGTCGATTAGCAGGCAATTGTTTTCCACCACCGGAGGAACAACTGCGGGAATGGCGCCGCTGGCGCGGATGGCGCGGAACATATTGCCCCTGCGATGAACCACGGGGCGGGCATTGGTCATGTTGCTGGACACACAATAGAAAGGCAGTATGCAGTCTTCAATATCGTGCGCCAGGTAATATTTTTGAAGTACGCGATCCAGTATCTTGCCTTTGAACAGCGAAACTACCGGCAGGAAGTTAAAATCACTTTTCAGCGGGCTAAAAGCTATCTCCCGGGTAATGTCGTTCACGCGTTCGTAGTCCCAGTCGAAAGCGATGATACCGCCCATCATGGCGCCCATACTGGTGCCGCCGACAAAGTCGACCTGAATATCGGCTTCCTGCAGCGCGCGCAACACGCCGATATGCGCAAACCCTTTAGCGCCGCCGCCGGCGAGCACCAATCCGGTCAGGCTATCCGTCAAATACCGGGTCAGGCGGGTAAAATCGTGTTCCGCTTTATCCGCCCGGATATGCACATGAAAACCGACTTTGCGGGTATTGAGCCAGCGGGCAGTACCGGTGGGCAGTACATCGCCGCCGGGTTGCAATAAAACCAGGGTCTGCCGGGCTGTCGACAGTTTGCTTTCACCCGTTAAAACGGTTTGTTCCAACTGGGTGAGCGCCGGTGAGGAGGTGGCGTCGGCGACAAGCAGGATTTCATCGGCCTGCCGGATGCAACGATTGGTCCATTCGGTAGCGCCCTGGTCGGGCAGATAAAAAACAAGATCGTGTGCCGTCTCCGCCTTGTCCAGCAGCAAGGATAGTTTTTTATTTTCGTCCACTTGTGTCAAGGATGCCTGTGCCGCCCCTTTACCCAAAACTGCATCGACGGACGCACTGGAAAGCAGCGCTACGTTTTTACCTTTTTTTATAAAAACTTCCTGCAATTGACGGACAAACCCATCCATGTCAATGCTTCGGTGCAAGGGAACAATGGCAATGTTGGAGATAGCCCGAAGCCGCCGGTTGGCTTGTTTTTGCGTAAATCGTTGAATGATCAGTTTGGCCAAATTGAGCCCAACGGCAGGGAAAAGGGTGAAAAATTTGTGAAACGCGTCCTTGGAGATGCGTACTAAATGGCAATCCCGGATGGCGTAGATACTGGCGGAGCGGTTCTCCCCGGTAATCAGCGCCATTTCGCCTACCGTTTCCCCGTGCCCGATCTCGTTGATTACCTCGATATGCTGATCGTTCTCCAGCCGAACTTGCAGGCGCCCGTTGATGACAATGTACATAGCGTCACCCCGGTCGCCCTTGCGAAATAAATAATACCCGCCCGGCAGATCCACCTCTTCCAGGTAAGTATCCAGTTTTTCCCAGTCCGCCTGACTAAGCTGGCCGAATAACTGGGACAATAACGGCCGGATCATACCGACTACAGAAGCGAAACTGCTATCCTGTTTTTCTCCGGCACCGAATAGTTGACTCGATTTTGATTCCATTTTGCGCTGTTCAAGTTACACGACAAGACCCTTCTTTGATTTCAAAGGTTTATTTCATCAATTCCCTTTTTGTGACACGTATAACTGATATTTATTACCTACGCCAGCGTCCGGAATAATTCCATATCCGCTTCATACCGTTCTTTCTTCCGGGCGCCCATCCGGAATTTCCACAGTTGTTCATACACAAAAATCCGGGTACGGTTAATCCCGCCGAGCGGCCGGTGCTCTTCCAGCGCATGCGCCGGGGAATAGGATAATTCTTCTGCCAGCGAATACCTTTCCGGCTGTTGAAAGTCCTGTTTCGGAATGCGGAGCGTGGCAACTTTGACAAACGGGGCGTCCTCTTCTTTCCATTCACGACCCATGTTCTCGATCGGGGTGGTTTTCTGATCTTTAAAAAATTGAACCATAAAGTCAAAACTCGCATCATGGCTTGCCAGATGCTGCGCCATATTATCAACCAGATATTGATCCGTCAGCACGTCCGGCAAGGTGCTTTTGTATTCGGAAGTTGGAACGAGCCCAAACTTTACCGCCCGCTCGCCGTACCGGTATGGCGTCACACTCCAGTACCGGATATCGAGCGGACTGGAATCGTGGTGTATAGCCCGGAGCATACGGACGAGTTTTGCAATCCGCCCGTCGAGCAGCGATTTAAGTAAAAATAAAGCGGGGGGCCATTTGAGCTGGTAATACCGGAAAATAAAAAACTCTTTAATCGTTCCGATAGCAATCGTTGGAAAACTCAACAACAAAAAATCCTGTGTCGATTGGAATCGCGCGTCCTGCGTACATTTTTTACCCGGAACATCGAGCAGTTTAATCGCAAAACCACGTCCGTCTTTTATTTTATTAACCTCGCCTTCTATTCGGGAATGTGACGTGCGTATCAAAGCCTGAAACGTTCCGGGATGTTTAAACAGGCCGACTTTCAAAGTGTCGGGCAAGTCAGGCTCGATAGTAAATTCACCCTTCAAAAGCCCCATACTGACGGTGTGTGCACACCTGCGGGGCGGCTGCCCTTCCTTTTCCGCTTTTTCACGGAACAGTCGTTCCATTTTACGATATAATTCAGGCTCGTTTTGCTCAAGTTTTTCCATAAATGAGGATTTTTTTAAAATTTAATAGACAGATATGACAAGGAAAAAAGCAGGTGGGAGTCAAAAATGTATCGAATCTGGGATCACATATTAAAAAAATAACGTGCAAATATATTTTAAACACCGGCTTGCCAATAAATACTTTAAACCATGGTTTTGGCAATTTCGCTACTTTTAGCCTGTCATGTTCGAACTTCATCCCACCTGGTCTGCGCCGCCTTCCGAATGGTATTTGCCGTCAACCGACGTGCATATCTGGCAGGCGTCGTTGCAGGTTACAGCACGTCAACAGGAGCGTTTTACCCAAATGTTATCTGCCGATGAAATGGCCCGGGCAACGCGGTTTCATTTTCCTCAGCACCGGGAACACTACATCGCGGGGCGCGGCTTACTGCGTGAAATTCTGAGCCGGTACCAGAATTGCCTGCCGGAAGCGATTCGTTTTTCCTATAATTCGTTTGGCAAACCGGCACTCCTGGCTTCTGCCGGGCAAGATGCCTTGCAGTTCAATATATCGCATTCCCATGGGGTTGCTTTGTTTGCCTTTGTACGCGGTGTGGATATTGGCATCGACGTGCAACATACGGATGCCGTTACCGACCTGTTGCAGGCCGGCGCCGTGGTATTTTCGACCGATGAAATGGAGGTGTTGCGCGCACTTCCGCCGGAACGCCGGCGCGCGCGCTTTTTTCAATTCTGGACGCGTAAGGAAGCCTATATCAAGGCGGTAGGTGGCGGTTTTTCGCTTCCGCTGAACGGGATCGATGTGAGCCGCTTACCGGCCGGCCGGGTGTGGCAGGCAGAATCTCCAGGGGCGCAGTTTGAGCAAACGGATTGGAATGTTTGGGATTTTACGGCTTGTCCGGGATATGCGGCAGCCGTGGCGATAAAAAAAGAGCATTGGCGCTTTGTCTTTTATCAATTGGGTAGCACTTGCGTAACCGCGTAAAGGTCTTACAAACTACTCGCTTTAACCCGTTTCAACGTCGCATCTGCCTGTACGCCATGCAACACCAAATACTGCAAGCGACTCAAATAGGCTGCGCCATGCAGCAATTGCAATGCCACGTCGGCCACCCGGCGGTTTTCCCAGTTTTCCAGGTGGGAGCCTTTTACCCATTGGTTGAATGCGCCCATGGCCGGGCCGCACCAAATCTGGTAGTCCAGTTCGCGGCCGGGTTCGCCGCGGTTTGCCCAGGCCGACGACAGCCCCAGATACCAGCGGAACACCAGGGCCATCTTGCGTTTGGGATTGTTTTCTGCCCGGATAATCTGCTCCGGATCGCGCTCCTGAAAAAATGCCACGCAGTGTTGCCAAATTTGATCGAAGGGCCCCCGGAAGAGGTTTTTCTCGAGGTTTTGCCGGTCTTTTTCCGGGATTTCCGCCCAGCTGTCGTGGGCTAAATACAGGTCGAGCAACTTTTGGGCCCGCAACCCAAACAAGGTACCTTTTTTCAATACCTGCAATTTCACCCCCATTTCGAACATATCGGCAGCCGGCGCCATGATCGTGTCGGTCATGTCTGCCTGGGCCAGCACTTTACGGACATGATCGGAGGAGCCCGATTCGCGGCAGGACTGGTTGATGGAGCCCGTAACCACAAACGCGGCGCCCATCGCGAATGCACCCAACGTGGCTTCCGGGGTGCCGATGCCGCCCGCAGCGCCCACCCGCACTGGTTGGGGGTAGTTGTATTGTTGCTGAAACTGATCGCGCAGGGCCGCCACGGCCGGCAACAAACAAACCAGCGAGCGGTTGTCGGTGTGTCCGCCCGAATCTGCCTCCACGGTAATATCGTCGGCCATGGGTACTTGGGCAGCCAGCCGCGCTTGTTCGGCGGTGATCATGCCAGCTTCAAGCAATTGTTTTAGGAAGGACTCCGGAGCGGGCTGCATGAAATGTGCCGCCACTTCCAGCCGGGATACTTTGGCGATGATCCGGTGCCCGATATGAATCGAACCATCGGCATTTTGCCGCAACCCGGCCACCCGGTACCGCACCACGTGGGGTGTCAGTGCCAGAAATGCCGATGCCTCGATCACCCGCACGCCTTTTTTCAAAAACAACTCCACGCCATGCCGCTCCAAGGCTTCCTCGCTGGGGCTGTGGATGAGGTTGACCGCATAAGGCCCGTCCGGCAAAGCAGCCTGAATCGCGTCGATAGCCGCCTCAATCCGGGCCGGTACCAAACCGCCGGCGCCAAAAGACGCCAGCATGCCGGCCTTGCCCAGCGCAATAACTAATTCGGCGGAGGCTATACCGTTGGCCATGGCGCCGGCCATATAATTGTATTTCAAATTATAGGTTTGCCGGAACGCGGGGTCGCCCAATTGCTCCGGCAGAAAAGCCGGGAGGGCGGCGATTAGTTCCATTTGTGTCAGTTCGGCCGGATTATCGGTACCCATGCCGGCGGCAACACCAACGGCGCCCTTTTCATCCCGAACAATAAAACACCGGGAGCCCAAGTCTTCCAGGACACGGCGAATGCCCTCAGGGCTGAATGCCAGCGATTTGGGGTGCCCAAACCACTTGGCGGCGCCCGGCGGGTGCGGGTAGATAAGGCTATTGGATTCTGCAGGCAAGGTAGCGGTGGCCGTCATTGGATTGTTTTTTTACTGTACAACATTGGTTATTAGGTAGGGTGTTTCAAACGCCGGGTGTGATATGTCGCCATTTTGATCGGAATCTTTCTTAACCCGGGTGTCATGCTGTAAGCATCTGCTTAAAATTGAAACTCGATTTTCCATTAAAAGCGGACAAATATATCCCGTTTCAACGCAAAATGGTGGTAATCGCTTGGCCAGATGCTTACAGCATGACACCCGGGTTAAGAAAGATTCCGATCAAAATGGAGGCACATTTACCCCCACCTTTGAAACACCCAGGTCATCAGGTCATTGGAGCAACTCAAAACTCAAAACTCAATACTCAAAACTCTAAACTCAAATCACTTACCTCATAAATCCGCAACTGCCCTTTCCACAAACTGGCGTCGGCCGTAATCAGCACCCGGTTGTTTTCCCGTTTGATTTCCTTGATATGTGCTTCCAGGTGCATTTCCGGGTCGTGTCGCAGAATTTGTCCGCGGTATTTCCACACGGTTCGGTGGGGGGCCGGCTGCCGGAATCTTGCGTTTTGGAGTCCATCGCCCAAACCCTGTTGCAGGGCAAACAACTGGACGGCCTCTACTATGGCTTCCACGCCCAAAGAGCCGGGCATCACCGGGTCCTGGTAAAAATGGCAGGTGAAATACCAGTCGTGTGGCCTTACCTGTTTACTGGCAAAAACATATCCCTTGCCGTATTTACCGCCGTCGCGAACGATGGTGGCGGTATCGAGAAAGTGGAGTTGCCCCCCGGCCAGGTGCAGGTGCGGTGAAGCCGGATTCGTCGACCGGAACATTTTCATTTTTCCAAAAAGCGAATCCAGTTTAACGGTCAGGCTACTGCCGGCCGGCAATTCATTTTCCCGTATCCAGGGCGCCTTGTGCTGGCCCTGATCCAACCCGGCCTGGCTGGACAAGTCGTCTTTTGTGAAAAACCCGAACGATGAGTTGCCTTTGTAAAACGGTGCGCCGTCGACCGATAGTTCAAAAGTATACCGCTGCAAAACCGTTCCCCCCAAACTCGTATGGCTGACTAAGCAGGCGTGATTAGTAACGGTTTTGCCGCGCAAATCTACCTGCCGCAGCATTTCGCCGTCGCCGTCGAGGTTGCGGAAAAACAGGTCTTTTTCGGAAGCTGCCAGGGTGCTGCCGAGGTAGGCGCCCAGGAACCCGCAGGGCTGTAAGGCCACTTCCATCAACACGGAATACGGCATTTCCGGGGCGGCATTTTGTTTGTAATACCAGGCGTCGGCCGGCACGTCGTATTCTGCGACGATAACGGGTTTGTTGTTAAATACATGGCGCTGGCCATTTACTTCCCGTATCCGTGAAATAAACTGGAGATCGGTATTGGGCTGCCGCGACAATTCCCGGCCTTCGTATACTTTATATTCGTCTCCAAAACATTTATACACCGGGCCGAGGGCAAACTGCGTCACGTGGTACTCGTTGAGCAACACCGGGTAGGAAACGGGTTTTACGTAAATTCCCTCCTGGCAGTGCGCCGGGTTTTTCAGATAGGTCGGGTTGTCTTTTTCCTGCAGGCGGAGGCCGAGGTTTTCAAAAAATACGGCCACGTAGCCATCGTACAGGATTTCCAGATCGGCAATCACATACGGTTCGGGCGCCAGACCGATGGATTTCACATCCATACGATAGATCAGAACGCCTTTTTTCGCCGGTACTTCCTTGCGGCAACGCACCTTCTGCGGTACGTCGAGCACCGGCTGAAAGCGGGCATCTTTGGTCAGGCGCTGCATACCCAGGTAAAGCATAAAGAAGCGGAGCAATTGTCCGCCGCCCTCGGCCTGCAAAGAGCCGGCCAGCACTTCATCGTCGCGGAAATGGCAGGGGAAATACCAGTCTTCTGGCAAAAGGTCTTGTTCGGCTTCGATCCAGCCCAGCCCCGATGTGCCGCCCTGGCGTTCCACTTTGGTAATCCGGTGGAGCATCAAAATTTGTTCGGGTGGCAAACGCAGTGCCGGGTTGCCGCCGGCCGGGTGATAGGCTTCGCCAAAACAACGCACCAGGTCACCCTGCGTGAGCGCCAGCAGGTCTTCCCGGGAAAAGGCGGTTTTTTCACAAAACAGCAGCGGCGCAAAATATTGCTTTGGCCGGTTTTTCCACTCTACCAATTCCTGTGGTTTGTACACAACCCCCTGACCAACGGCGAGTTCTTCATTGCTGAAAAATCCGGCACAACCGCCGTCCATTTTCAACACCATCCGGTCTTGTACAAAACATTCGTAGCTAAAGAAAAACAGCAGGTTGCCGCCGCTGCGTACAAAGCTGTTTATCCGAATGTCGTACCGCAGCGTCTGGCCTTCAAAAGGCAGATCGTCGAGGAAGGTGAGGGTGCAGTCCAGCAGGCGGTACACGTACTCTCCTTTGTTTTGAAAATCAATACCCAGGTAGCTGATGAGCAGGAGGTCGCACTGACCCGATTCCACCGCCACTGCCCAGGGAATTTGCCCATCGGTGGCGAAAGCCGAGCCGTAGGGTATATCGTATTCCGTGGTGACCAGGGAGGGTTTGTATTCATTTATTTGTGCTTCGAGGCGGGTTACCCGGCTAACCAGCAGGTATGGCGGCATGGGCAGCATCACGCGACGCCGGTAGGTATCGATGATGGCGTATTCCGACCCGAAGACATCGCTGATTTTACCCGTTGCGAAGGTCAGCAAGTCGTTTTCGTCCCAAATCACTGTTTTGTCCCGGAGATAATCGGGATCGTTGAAATCCTGTAAATCCAGGCCGTTTTCGGCTTGCTTCAGGCTTCTTTTGTCTGCTACTATAATGTCCATGTTTGTTCGTTCTGTTTGAGTTTGCGGGCGAACCGGCGGTTCCTGCGGAATGAATCCGGGCCAGATATCGTCATTTCCAGACAGGGCAAAAGCAGGTTCTGCAACTCGGGTGTGTACTGATTTTTCCCGGGGGAATGCGGCAAAAAGATTTCGTTGCTCTTCCCCGAGGGCTACGGTTTCAAATCGCGGTCCGCCGGTTCGTAGTGTTTTATTCAGTTCTTTCGGTTTGTTCAGGCGGCCGGCTTCGGGCTCGTAAAATTGCCGGAGATCGAGTGGTACTTCATGCGCCAGGAGCATGGCCACGAGGCCGGTTATGTTGCGCAAGGCGCCGGCGCCCTTCCGGTCGGTGGGGATGGCTAAGTGTTCCTGGGCCGCCAGAATATCCGTTATCCATCGGGAACAGGTGGCATTGGCGCCCAGTTCAACGAATATCCGGTGTCCCTCGTCCGCCATTTTTCGCACCAGACAGGGGAAATCGACTTCGCGGCAGCATACTTCGGTGGCATTTTGGGCGAGGTGTTCCGAATCGACCGGCAATGGAGCCAGGGAAATGCTGGAATAAAATTGTTTGTCCGGCTGTTGTTCGATAGGCAAGCGATGCATGGCCATAAACTCCGCTTCCAGTTGCCGGCAAAAGGTATGGTGTACGACATTATTCAGCGCCAGCGGGATATTCTGGAACGGATGCTGTTGCAATAGCCGTTCGATTTCCGTTGCATCGCCGGACACTACTATTTCTTTATCGGTATGAATAAACGTCAGGAAAATCTTGTCGGCGCCGGGCGCCACGGCCTGCCGGAACCAATCGGCCAGGGAGGCATAACCGGAAACGCCGGCCGGCGCGGTAATCAACCGGGCTGCCCAGCGGGACTTGGCTGTTTCAGGCGGCAGGTTCCACACCTCGGCCAGCAGGCTCATGTCGCCGCCTACTTTTTCCCGGAAGAGGGGCGCCTGGATAAATTTTTCCTCTGCCAGATGGGCATCCCAAATGCCTTGCCCGTACCACATAGCGCTGGTTTCGCCCATACTGAACCCGATCACCGAGTCGGCTTTCAGGCCCAGATAATCCTGCACCATCGTCGTAAAAACCGCGGCGAAGGTGCAGCCGATTGCCATCATGGGCAAGGCGTTGATCTGAAGCGCCAGTTCGGCCGCTTTCGCGCCTGCCGCGCCGGTTGCCTGCCGGGTGCGTGGGTACAAATCGGCGCTAAAAAAGGCAGTAGCCAGGTCGTTTACCCGGCTTTGCACCGCATCGTACAAACCCGGAAAAGCCTGGAACAGGGCAGCGCCCATACCCGTGTACGCCGTTCCGGAACCGGGGTAAACCAGCGCGATTTTGCCTTTTGGCCCCAACGGATCGGCGGCAAAATAACTGCCCGACGGGGTTTGTAAGGCGTTCGAAGTTTGAAGTTTGAAGTTTGAAGTTACGGGGCTACCTGACGGAGTTTGTACCGTTTGATTGCCGGCCCAGGCATCTGCCAGCCGATCCCGGAAAAATTGAATTTCCCGGCGCAAAGCCGGCTCTGAAGCGGCTACCAGCACGACCGTACGCGCGCCGGCAATCGTATTTTCGGCAAACCGTTCACAACATTCATCGGAAATCCGCCGGAATGATTTTGCCGTCAATTGCTCCTGTATGGCCAGCAATTGTTCAGTCAACGCTCCGGCAGTAACTGCCCGAAGCGGGAAAAGACGTTCTCCGCCTTTTAACAAATACGACCCCGCCTTTGCAGGATCGGGGTGGCGCCCTTCCGACAGTAAAAGGTGTGCGGCGGTTCCATCGGAAGCCAGACCGCTGATGGCTGCCCGGAGTACCGATTGTCCTTTTTCCGGAATCCAGGGGCGGGAATCTTCGGGTATATAAAAAGGCGTTTTTTCCAGTAATTCCGGCCAACGCGATTTTTCCCAGGCGGGAACGCCGGGAATAAACCGATGATAAAGCGATAAAGCCGTTTTGACGATGGAAACGATGCCAGAAGCCGAAAAACAGTGCCCGACATGGGCTTTGGCGCTGCCAACTGCGCAGGTCATCGGTGCTTTATCTGACTGATACGCCCGGTGGAGTCCTTCTGTTTCGGCACGGTCTTCCGTTGGGATACCGCTGGCGGATGCCTCCAGCAAGCCGATATCCGAGGGATTTAATTGACGGCGCGCCAGTACGGTGCGCGCGGCATTTTCCACGGCGCCGGCGCCGGCTTTGCCCCGCAAATCCGTGTACTCGGATTGTACGATTGCCAGGTCGTCGATATACGCATACACGCGGTCGTGTTTTACATCCGCAGAGCGTTTCAAAACAATAGCCCCGGCGCCTTCGCCGATCAGCCAGCCGGTTGTCGATGCATTCCAGCTCAAGGAGGCCGGGCCTTCCTGAACAGGTGCCAATGCCTGCCTGCTCAACACGCTTTCCAAACTTCCGCTCAGGTCGATGGCGCCCAATACCACGGCATCCACTTCTTGTGTGGCCAGCAGGTTTCGGGCTATTTCAAGCGCCTTGTAAACGGCGTTTTCATTGGAGGATACGGTAAACGCCGGCCCCGTAAAATTCATCAGCGCGGCAATCCGGCTGGAGATGATATTGCCGATAAATCCGGTATGTTCGCTGGGCGAATGATCTTCGTAAGCCTGAAAAATAGCGTCCTTCAGGGCCCCGCCAAGGGTGGCTTCGCTGGCATCCGACAGGTGTAAGCCGGCTTGAGTGAGGGCTTGATTTACCTGCCACGCCATATCCCAGCGTCCCATCCGGTGGTGGATTTCCAATTCGGACTCCATGGCGGTGATCACGGCCACATTGGCGGCCTCGCCCTGTTCCGTTTCCATTCCGGCATCCTGCAAGGCCCGGAAGGCTACTTTCAACATCAGGGTTTGTTGGCGCGTCAGGCGTTCCGCTTCGCGGGGTTGTATTTTAAAGCGCAGCAAATCCAGATCATATTCTTCCAGCCAGGCGCCCTGTAACTGTTGCGTATCGGGCAAAGTAAGACCATCGGGTGTGTTGTTCAGGTTTTCCAAACCCTTCCAGCGCTCTGCCGGCAATGCCTTGAAATGTTGGCGACCGGTAAATAGGGAAAGGTAAAAAGACTCCATATCCTGGCAGTCGCCGAAATGCACATCCATACCCACGATCGCGACTTTTTCCGGAGCGGCAGGAATTGGGGGTATTGGCGCAGGCATTTCCTGCTCGTCGAAGGCCGACAGGATCAGGTGGGCATTGGTGCCGCCAAACCCGAAAGCATTGATCCCGGCGTGTGGTATGGGCCCTTTGCTTTTCCAGGGCCGGTTTTTCAAAACGATCTGATCGGCGCCGATTTTGCCGTTATCCGAATACAGGGGCGCCGTTACTTTGATGGTAGCCGGAATTAACCGGTGTTGCATCGACAGGATGACTTTGATCATGCCGGCCATTCCGGCAGCCGTCAGCAGGTGCCCCATATTTGATTTGACCGAACCGACCAAAGGTGGCGTCGCGCCTTCACGGGCAAAAAAATCGCTGATGCTGTTGAACTCCGTTTTGTCGCCCAATGGGGTGCCGGTAGCGTGGCATTCGAGGTAATCCATCGCTTCCGGGCGCAATTCGGTTTGGCTGTACGCGCGTTCAAAAGCCAATTTCTGCCCTTTAGGATTGGGGCTGAGCAGAAATTTTCCCTTGCCGTCGTTCGACAATCCAACGCCTTCAATGACGGCCAGAACACGGTCGCCGTCGCGCCGGGCATCGGAAAGTCGTTTTAAAACAACCATGCCGGCGCCTTCGGCAGAGGTAAGTCCGCCGGAGTGCATATCCATCGGCGACGACGCCTCGTTTTGGCGCGCATAGGCATGAAAATAGGAAAAGCCCATGTGGATAAACAGCGGATCGGCGCCGCTCACGGCGCCGGCCATCATGAGGTCGGCTTTTCCGGATTGCAATTCGTCGCAGGCTAATTTGACGGCGTACAGGCTGGAAGCGCAGGCTGCATCGAGCGAATAATGCGTGGCCCGGAGTCCCAACGCCTGGGCAATGAGCGCAGCCGGGGCATTGGTCAGCAGCGTATTTTGGATATCGGCAGGATAATGGGTGTTGGCGGCCGGTACCGGCACTTCTTGTCCGCTGAGTTTTCCCAACACTTCGCCGGCCATTCCGGCATAAATCGGGGATAAAATCTGGCGGGAATAGCGCGTGGGAAAAGACAGGTTACCCATGATTACGCCACATTTGTCGAGGCTTGGGTGCTGGTAATACCCGCTGGCCTGAAGCGCTGCTTTGGCCACGTAGAGCGACCATTTAAACTGGTTATCCTGACAATTCAGGAGGCCGGCATCCAACCGGTAACCCGTGGCGTCGAACTTGAAATCGCGGATAAAACCGCCCCGAAGGGCGTAGCAGTGGTCTAATTTGCCTTTTTCTTCGTGGTAATACAGCGCTGGGTCCGCCCCGAAATCTTCGAAGCGGGCGTTCGTGACCAGGTCTTTATTGCCGGTGAGGTTTTCCCAGAACTGTTCCACTGTTTCGGAGCCCGGGAAAAGCCCGCCCATGCCGATCACCGCTATTTTTTCTTTTTTATTCATGGCTAATCCCATTTCAAATCGCGGCTGATCGTGACGCCGGCCCGATGACTTTTCATATAAACAATTCCGGTTTCCGCATCGAAAGCCGTTATATCCGCTTCCATGGCAAAATCATCCGACTGCACCACTTTTAGAGAAACATAAAAAGGCCGGCCGAACGGCAGGGGCGCGTAGATATCCACCCATTCCGTGCGCAAGGGCAGACAAGCGCAGCCTTTAAAACGGCGTACCCAGATCAGCAAACCCTGGTACATCACGTCGGTCAAAAACGCATTGACCTGTTTCACCGGAAACTGGCCCTGACGCTCCGGCGGTATGCCGGGGTGTTCGCAAAGCAACAGGGTGCCGGATTCATTCAATTCCAGCACTTGCCGTACGCCCTGAAAATCGGTTCCGTGAAAAAGTGTGCCGTCGGTGTACACCACCGAAGCATCGGCCAAAACCGGCTTAATATCCTGCACATCCGGCAACGGCTCCAGCGGTCCGGCGTTTGGTTGCGCCCCCAGGGTGAGTACCGACTGGTAGTGCTGCACCGGAAGTTTTAACCCGGCATCGCTGGTAATATTGACCTGCATACGAATCAGGTTTTCCGTTTTTTCCAGTTCTTTTACCGTCAACAGGTATTCGTCCGGCTGTTTGCCATCGAAAACGATACCCTTGAAGAGTTTTACTTTTTCTGCCTTTTGAACATAAAATCCCGGGTATAACGCGGCCGCAGACTGCACCATCCAGGTAGACGCATTAATGATCGGTAAAACGGCATGGCCCTGTATCACGTGGTGTGCCAGAAAAGGGTTGGCGGTTTCCAGCAGCCGGCGGCGTATCCGGTAAGTCGTCATTGGTCCATCGGTTACGGCGTGGGCCATAGGCAGTGTGCCGCCGAGGATAACTTGAGTCTGGTGTTCTAAGGCCGTACTCAGTTGGTCGGCCAGGGCAATGGGGCCTTCCGCCGAAGGCACCAGCGATACCCCGTGCATTTCAAATACCTTTTTTAATTCCGGACTCACCATCCCGGCATCCCAGGCGCCCCAGTTGATGGACACGACATGTACGGACGGGTGATTTTTCCGGAAGAGGTGCGCGATGCGGTTCAACGCTTCATTCGCGATCGCATAGTCCGTTTGTCCAACGTTTCCATAAAACCCGGCCACGGAGGAAAACAACACCACATGTTTGATTGCTTCAATGTCAACAGCCTGGGTTACGGCCAGCAGGCCTTTGATTTTTACGTCAAAAACGGCGTCGAAATCGGCCCCGGTTTTGTTTTCAATCCGTTTGTCGGCTAAAACGCCGGCGCCATGGATGATGCCGGTAATTTTTCCGGTTTTTAAGGTTACCCGGTCAAGTACGGTTTTGAGCGCAGCGGCATCCGACACATCGGCCGCTTCATAATACACTGAAGCGCCCTGGTCCCGCATATATTGCAGGTTTGCCCCTATTTCACGCTGCGCCAAAACGGCGCCGGCCATCTGCTGCACCGTTTTGGGCAGCGGTTTTTCGCCCTGTGCCTGAAGGGCTTCCATGGCCTTGCGTTTTAATTCGCCGGCATCGTCGACGCCTTGCGCCCATGCGGGTTCCGCAGTGGGTAAACCCGAGCGACCCAGCAAAACGAAGGTACATTTAAACCGGGCGGCCAGCAGGCGCGTGCATTCGGCCGTAACGCCGCGGGCGCCGCCGGTGACTAGAAAAACGCTGTTCTGGTTAATTTTTGATTGTAAAACCTGTGTTTCATCCGTTTCAAACGGTTCGGCAACGAGGGTGTGCCGCTGGCCGGTTGCATTCCAGGCCGCTTCGGTGAGGCATTGGTCCGCATCGAAAAGTTCGCTCACAATGTGATGGGAAGCGCGCTCCACCGGTAATTCCGGGGCAATATCGACGGCCCGGCAAAATACGCCGGGCCATTCCAGGCGGAGCGATTTGGTCAGGCCGGGCAGACCGCCGCCCAACGGGGCTACATTGCCGGGGTTTTGAACGCCCAGGGCGCCATCGAGCCGGGATACTGTGAGAAAAGCCGGGCGGTATTTGCCTGATGGCGTATTCAGCGGCGTTTTGAGGTGTTTGGCTAACAAAAACACCGCCTTTAACAGGGATTTTTCCCGGTTAAAATGCATGCCGAGTTGCCCTAAGGGAAAACGCAAATGCGGATGCAGATAAATAAATTGGGCCACCGGGCCAGGCAATTGGCGGATTGTTTGCCCCAGCGTTTCATCCTGCGTATCCGGCAACAAAATATCCACAACGCCTGCCGGCAACACCTGGGCGCCCTTTCGGACGAGGTCTTCGCCGAAGGACAGCACCACCACCTGGTGGCCGCGTTGTTGCAGCGCCAGCGCCAGCGCCGTTGTCAGGGCTGTACCGTCGTTGGTGATCAGCGTGACGGCCGACGGATCTGTTACAGTTTCTATTTGATCGGGTTCCGGAAGGTATCGAAGCGAGACCGTGGAACGGGGAACATTTGGGTATGACCCGGTTGGGTATGTTGTAAAACCGGCATCGGGCTGCACCGCAATTGTTCCGCCGGTTACTTTTTTCCAACAGCAACCTCCGGCGCTGCCCCGGCCTTGCCCAGGATATAGAACACGATTTGCTGCAACGTCCGCAATTCGGCGAGTTCCTGCGGGTTGATGCACTGTATTTGCGGATGTGCGGCCGTCATGGCGCCGAAGATTTCAACCCGTTTGATCGAGTCGATGCCCAGGTCGGCTTCCATATCCATGCCTAATTCCAGCATTTCAGCGGGGTAGCCTGTTTTTTCGGCAATGACGGTCAGGAGGGTATGTTCAATTTTCGATTGATCGATACCGTTTGACGCCGGGGTGGCCGTAGCAACCGGCGGAGCGGGTGGAGTGGGGGCGTGCGCGCCATTGGCCTGTGGGGGCGCTGCCGTTGGCGCAGCTGCAACAGGCATGGCGGCGGGAGCAGTTCCACCGGCTTTTCCGGCGATGTATTGCACGATTTGTTGCAAAGTGCGCAACTCAGCGAGTTCTTGCGGGTTGATGCCTTGTATTTCCGGGTGTGCGGCTGTCATGGCGCCGAAGATTTCGACCCGTTTGATCGAATCGATACCCAGGTCGGCTTCCATGTCCATGCCCAGTTCCAGCATTTCGGCCGGGTAGCCTGTTTTTTCGGCAATAACGGCCAGCAGGGTACTTTCAATTTTTGATTTATCCACACCGGTCGGGGTGGGAGCAGCCGGGGCAACTAAAGGGGTGATTGGCGCGGGGTGTGGGGCGCCATTAGTCTGCGGCATTGGAGTTGGCGGAGCAACCGGGGCCATTGCAGCTGCCGGCGGGGCAGCAAGGGCCGTTCCGCCGGCTTTTCCGGCGATGTATTGCACGATTTGTTGCAGCGTACGCAATTCGGCGAGTTCCTGTGGGTTGATACCTTGTATTTCCGGATGAGCAGCCGTCATGGCGCCGAAGATTTCGACCCGTTTGATCGAGTCGATGCCCAGGTCGGCTTCCATATCCATGCCCAGTTCCAGCATTTCGGCGGGGTAGCCCGTTTTTTCGGCAATGACCGCCAGCAGCGTGCTTTCGATTTTGGAAGAGTCGACACCTGCGGGTGCTGACGCCTGGGCGACTACTGCTGTTGTTATGGACGGTGCTGCCGGCGCCGGCGCAGTGACAGCGGGCGCCATGGGATAATGGGCGCCGTTTCCGGCACTGCCGTTGCTGACGGGCATCGGAATGGCTTGGGGCGCAGGCGCTGCTACAGGCTGTACGACGGGTTGAAGCGTCTGGGCGACCGGTTGAGATAATTTTTCCAACAAGGCCACTACCTGACTTTGCTGTTCGTTCAGGCGAGATAGTTCCGCCTGGATTTTGTGTAAAATTTCTATTTCCTGATGAGACATTTGTGGATCGTTTACTTCCGGTTCCGGCTGTATTCCGCCGGATATGGAAGCGGTTTCAGATAACATGTTTCCAGTTTGAGTATTTCCGGTTTGGGCCCGTATTTCACCGGGTACGGAAAGTGCGACGCTGTTTTGTTTCAGGGCTTGTTCATATTTCTTATTGGTGGCATCAGAGACGAAATTATAGCCGCTTATGCGCACATTCATACCTTTGGTCACCGGTTTTTCTTGTTCCGGAAGGGCGAAATGATCGAAATCCTGGATTTGAATACCCAAAACCGTCAGTTGTGCCACGGATTCCCGGAGTTGTTTATCGCTGTCTTTTTGCGGATTCGGGTTGAGGGCGATCGCGATATGCGGTTTGCCGTGCAGGATTTCCCGGACGAGGTTTGTCAGTATGTTGCGCGAACCGAATTCGACAAAAATCCGGCCGCCGGCCGCGTAGATGTTTTCAATTTTCTCTTTAAACAACACCGGCTTCAGCATGTGACCGGTGAGGGTTTCTTTCATTTCCCGAATGCCGGCCGGGTAGGCGTTACCGGTCGTATTGGAAAAAACCATTTTCGAGGCCAAATTGAAATTGGCGGACTGGATAGCGTCAGCAAACGGCTGGTGTGCATGCGCGACAAACGGCGTATGAAAGGCGGCCGAAACCGGCAAAAGCGAAGCAATAAAACCTTCTGCCTGCAACTGCTCCTGCAATCGCGCAAGACTTTCCGTAGCGCCGCCCAGAATAACCTGAGTGCCCGAGTTGACATTGGCTACCTGAATATCCGGAAGAACCGCCACTTTGGCCCGGACGGTTTCGAAGTCGGCTTTTACCGCCAACATGGTCCCGGTATCGCCTTCACCCGGCGTCGCCATGGCTTCTCCCCTGGCTTTGGAAAGGGTATAAAAAGTGGCGTCGTCGAGTACGCCGGCGGCCCAGAGCGCTGTCAGTTCACCATAGCTGTGGCCGGCATAAAAATCGGCGGCAAAACCCGCTTCTGCCAGCAACCGGTACATGCCGGCGCTCAGTGCGCCGATGGCCGGTTGGGCGAAATGGGTCTCGGTTAACCGCAGTTGTTGTGTTTTCCGGTCTTCGTCATTGAATACCGGGATGGGATATACCACATCGGTCAGGGGGGGCTGCCCACCGGCTTCGTAGAGCTGATTGACTTGCCGGAACGACTCGCGGATGGATGGGTAATTGCAGGCCAATTCCCGACCCATATTGACATATTGAGAACCCTGGCCGGCAAAAAGCGCGACGATTTTTTGATCGTTGTTCATGGCGGCATGCCGGTACCAAATTCCGGCGATGGGGTGTTCCCACTCTTGTTGCCCGGATTTTTCCGCCAGCAATTTGATACACATCTCCAGTTTTTGCCGGGCCTCCGCCACCGAGGAGGCGACGAAACCCAGGCGTGGGTGCATGGGCGGGATAGGGTTTTTAGCCGACTGCCTGGCCATGGTATGATACGAGGTAGCGGCCGAATCCTCCTGCAATCGGGCCAAATGTTCCTGGCACCGTTGCGACAGTGATTCCGCCGAGGCATCGTGTAATAAAATCAGTTGATGCAGGTTGTGCCGGCGATAGGCAATCAGGTGTTCGTCCTCCTGCTCTTCCATGGCGATGTGCAGGTTGACGCCTCCGAATCCGAAAGCGCTGACCCCGGCACGGCGTGGCGTGTTTGCGGCTTTCCGGAACCAGGGGCGGGTTTCGGCGTTGATGTACAGCGGCGAGTCTTCTATATGCAGCGCATCGTTGGGACGCGTCACGTTGATGGTTCCCGGTAGTATTTTATGGTGCAGTGCCAAAGCGGTTTTTATCAAACCGGCAACACCTGCTGCTGCTTTGGTATGGCCGATTTGTGATTTTACGCTGCCGAGGGCGATATGGTGCAAGGCAGGATTGTTGCGGCCGAAAACGCCTTTCATGGATTCGGCCTCTGAAGGATCACCTGCGCCGGTACCGGTGCCGTGCGCTTCCACGAGTCCGACGGTGGAGGGGTCAAACCCGGCCTCGTCGTAGGCGCGTTGCATAGCCAGCGCTTGTCCGTGCGGACGCGGGGCGTAAATACTTTTATACCGGCCGTCGCTGGAGCCGCCTATACCTTTTATCACGGCGTAAATCCGGTCGCCATCGCGCAGGGCGTCGTCGAGCCGTTTGCAGACGACCATCCCCACGCCCTCGCCGATCAGCATACCGTCCGAATCCTGGTCGAAGGGGCGGATGCTGCCTTTGCGTGAGAATGCCGGGGTTTTGCTAAAGCTCATATACATAAACGGCGAGTTGTCGGTGTCGACGCCGCCGGTGATCATCATGTCACAATTACCTTCTATCAGTTCGCTGATCGCCATTTTGGTGGCGCTGAGCGAGGCTGCACAGGCGGCGTCCACCACGCTGTTGAGGCCGCCCAGGTCGAACCGGTTGGCGATTCGGCCGGCGATCACGTTGCCCAACAGGCCGGGGAAGGTGTTCTCCGTCCAGGGGATGTACGCCGCTTTGATTTGTTCGATGATCTGTTCAATTTGTGCTTCCGGGAGACCCTGCGCTTCCAGTGCTTTGCGCCAGATAGGGTATTGAAGCCGGGCCGTGAGCGGGATGATCATTTTTTGACCGCCGCCTACGCCGAGGATGACCCCTGTCCGCTCGCGGATCGTTGCATTGAACCGCTCCGAGCCGGGTGCATACCCGGCATCGAGCAGTGCATCGCGCGCGACGGCCAACCCCAGGAGTTGGGATGCATCGGTAGATTCAAGTAAATTGGGTGGCAGCCCGAACTCCATCGGATTAAAATCGATTTCCGGCAGGAAGCCCCCGACTTTGCAGTAGGTTTTATCCGGTGCAAAAGGATCCGGATCGTAGTAGTCGTCGGCGTTCCACCGTGTGGGTGGCACCTCCCGGATACAGTCGATTCCCTGAACGATGTTTTCCCAATATTTTTCCAGGTTTTCCGAGTCCGCAAAGATGGAGGCCATGCCGACAATAGCAACAGGATTTTGTCGGAGGAAAGGATTGATGTCAGTCATAGATAATTGTTTCCAGTCACAAAAAGAGAGGGTGCGGGGCGGGTAACGTTTTTTGGCGCCGCAAAGGACGGGAGATTACCTTAAAAGAACAGTTAAATAACCAACTAAGTTGAAGCTAATTCAATACCTTTTGAGGGGCAATAATTTCGACCGGCACGGGCAATACCGTCTGCAAAGTAAACTGATGGCCCGTCTTTGTCTAATTTTCCATAGACAATTTTTTGTAAATTAAAATTCGCGGTACATTGTTGCCTGCAAATTCGGCTAAGGCGATTTATGCTAACCTGCAGGCTTTAATCTCACAGGAGATTTTTTTTATAATCGTGTTCCACTTTATTTCCTAACTATAATCAAATTTTATGAACCTATTTCTATTAGAATTGCTGCTCAGGCGCCGGCGCTGGTTAAGCGTCGTGCTGCTATTGGCCACTTGCCTGGCCACCGGTTTTGCACAAAAACGCATCACCGGCACTGTTACTGACCGCGACGGCGCACTACTTCCGGGTGTCACGGTTACCGTCAAAGGCACTACCCGGGGCGCCATGACAGATGGCTCTGGCGGTTACGTCATCGAGGCTCAACAGGGAGAAGAACTCCAGTTTTCCATGACTGGTATGGAATCGCAAAGCCTGCGCGTCGGCGAATCCGCCGTGATCAACGTTGTAATGGCCGATGCGGACTTTCAATTGGGCGAAATGGTCGTCACTGCCCTGGGGATTAAAGAAGACCGGCGCAAACTCAGCTACTCCACACAATCCGTGAAAGGCGAAGACTTGCAAGGTACTCAGCGGGACAACGCGTTTGTTGCTTTACAGGGGCGGATTGCGGGACTTTCCCTGGTGCCAACCAGTGGGGTGGCGGGCGCCACGGTCAACATTAATTTGCGGGGGGTAAACTCCATCGGGAGTAGTAATCAGCCGCTAATCGTGATGGACGGCCTGCCGATCAACAGCGGAACGCTCAACCAGCACAACCTGTATTCAGACGGCGCCGGGATTAACGGCGATGTGAACAACAACCGTGACGAAGCGGGTAGCCGTTTGGCCGAGTTAAATCCAAACGACATCGAAAGTATCACGGTACTGAAAGGGCCGGAAGCGGCGGCGCTGTATGGCAATGAAGGCGCCAACGGCGTAATCCTGATCACGACCAGCAAAGGGAAGGCCGGCACGGGTCAGTTGACTTACCGAAACAGGTTTTCTACCTCGGAGATTTACCTGTTTCCGGAGATCCAAAAGGTGTACGGACGCGGAACAAACGGCGCGGCTGCAACCAACGATCCGGATTATTTTGGTCCTAAATACGAGTCAAACGCTGTTTTTTACGACAATACGGACAATTTTTTTCAGCGCGGCAACAGTATGCGCCACGACATGGCATTTGAAGGCGGAACCGAACGGCTTACCTATCGTTTATCGGGCAGTTACCTCAAAACGGAAGGCGTTATTCCGACCAATACTTACGAACAGATCAACACTTCCCTGAGTAGTGAAGCGAAATTACTGCCCTGGCTAAAAGCTTCCACCCGCTTTAGTTACGCCCGTACGGATAATGTGCTCCCCCCGGGTGGTGCGCAAGGTTACCTGACCGCAGCGCTGCGGTATCCGGCTGACCAGGATATGCGGGAATACCTGACCCGCGAGGGAAGACGACGCCTTACCTTGCCGAACACCGATCCGGGTGCGGATAATGACAATCCGTATTTCAACGTCAATAAAAATGCCCGGCAGGAATTGAACGACCGCACTATCGGCAATATCACGCTGGATGCCCAAATTCGCCCGTGGTGGACCGTTACCGGTCGCTTTGGCGCCGATATCTTTACCACCGACGCCAACCGGTATTTTCACCCGGAATCCAGGATCGGTTATCCAAAACTGGGTTGGACGGAAAACTACACCGATCTCGGCCGCTTGTTGAACTCCAATATTTTCACGACGGTAAAAAAGAATGCCGGTCGCGTAACCGGATCGCTGATCGTGGGTACCTCCATCGACGACCGCCGCAATACCGTCACCTCTGTTTATGGGGAAAAAGTGTACCTGCCTGATTTCAACAGTATCAATAATACCGACCCTGCCACCCAGCGAAACAGAACTTTTCTGACGCGGACACGGCTGGTTGGCGCATTTGCAAAAGCAGAAGCAAATCTAGAGAACTGGCTGATTCTCAACCTCACCGGCCGGAACGACTGGTCTTCTACACTTCCGGTGGCCAACCGTTCCTATTTCTATCCATCGGCAGGTCTGACCTTTGTGTTCTCCGACATGCCGGGGCTGAAAGGCAAAATTGCCGCGTTGGATTTTGGCAAACTCCGCGCTTCGTATGCACAGGTGGGTAATCCGGCGCCGCCGTATAAAATTCGTGCCCGTTTGGTGCCACAAACCAGCACCGGCGGCGGATTTCTGTACGACTTCTTTGGCGACAATCCCGCGCTGAAACCGGAAAAGGTGCAAAGTTTTGAGTTTGGCACTGACCTCAGTTTCTTTAAGGGACGTTTGTCGGTAGACTTTGCCTGGTTCTCCAAAACCATCAGCGATCAGATCGTGACCCAACGCCTCAGCTACGGCACCGGTTTTATTTTTGGTCTGCTGAACGGTGGCGAACTGAATACCAAGGGGATCGAAATCCAGTTGGGGGTGAAGCCGGTTAAAGCGCCCAATTTTACGTGGAGTCTTTATGCGAACTTTACCAAATACGAAACAACTGTGCTGAACCTTCCGGCGGAAGTGAGCGAATACTATGATTCCGATACCTGGGTGTACGATAATGTTCGGGCCAGTGCGTTCTCCCCGGCCGATTTGCTGGCGGCGCGTTTTAACTCGCCGACCAACCGTTTTTATCCCGACCTGAATAGTCGCGGCGCCGGCTCGGCTACCGCTATCGGTGGCTGGAGTTACCTGCGCAACAGCAAAGGCGACATCCTGGTAGATCCGAATACGGGCTTCCCGTTGCGCAACGCCAACTTCCTGCCCATCGGCGACCGCAATCCGGACTTTGTCGTAGGCTTGGTGAATGAGTTCACGGTATTCAAAAATCTCTCACTTTCCTTCCTGCTCGATATTCGTAAAGGCGGCGATATATTCAATGGCAACGAAATGTATCTTACCCGTACCGGTCTGAGTACCAGTACGATAAATCGGGATGAGCCTTACGTTTTCAAAGGCGTGGTGAAAGACGGAAAGGAAGAAACCGACACCCCGACGGTAAACGCCAAAGAGATTATTCCCAGTGCAAATGATCAATTCTATTCCGTCGCCTTGCAACCGGAAGATTTTGTAGAACGCGACATCAACTGGCTCCGGCTGCGCGATGTAACGCTGACGTATAATTTGCCTATGACCTGGTTCGGCGCCCAAAGGGCTGTTAAGAATTTGAGCATTTTTGTGAACGGAACCGATCTGTTTCTTATCACCAACTATACCGGTGCTGACCCCTACGTGAGTTCGACCACTCCCGCCACGGGCGGCGCCGGCGGTTTTGGTATGGACTTCGGCAAAATTTCGCTCCCACGTACGTTCTCTGCAGGGCTTTCGGCCACTTTCTAAACATTAAACAACCACGATTATGAAATTCAAACTCATCATATCCGGATTGTTGGCGACCGCGTTATTTATTCCGACCGGCTGCGACAAATACCTCGATGTCAATTTCGACCCCAGCAACCCGCAGGTAGCGGAAGGTTTCGCCATCCTGCCGCCCATGTTAGCCCAAATGGTTCGGGGCGAAAGTTTCGACGATCGCTACATCGGCCAATATGTCCAAAACTGGGCCTCTACGGCCAAAAACAACGTGTGGGACCAGCATGGTTATGCTCCTGGCAGCGACGCTGCCGGTGAAAAATGGCGCCAGCACTACTGGTCGATCGGAAAAAATATCGACCTGATGATTGAACAGGCTACCGCCAAACAACAATGGGATTATGTGGGCGTAGCCAAGGCAATCCGTGCCTGGAGCTGGCAAACCACCACGGACGTGAATGGGGAAATGATCCTGAAACAAGCTTGGGAGCCCAACCGCTACGTGTTTGATTTTGATACGCAGGATTTGATTTACCAGGAAGTGGAACGGCTTTGTATGGATGCCCTCACCGATTTGAGCCGGACCGATGGCGGGGTGAGTGAAGCCAGTTTGGGGCGCGGCGACCTGGTGTACAATGGCAACCGGGATAAATGGATCCGGTTTGTGTATGCGAACTTAGCCCGCAATGCACACCACTTGACTAATAAGGGAACGTACAACCCGGATAAGGTCATTGAGTACGTCGACAAGTCCTTCACTTCCAATGCGGATAATTTCAACGTACCGCACGCCGGAACAGGCTCGGCCGATGGCAATTTCTTCGGGGCGACACGAAACAACCTTCGGACATACCGTCAGACCACCTATATTCTCAACCTTCTTAACGGAACGGTCTTTAATGGCGTGACGGATCCGCGTTTGCCGATCATGTTGTCCGCCTCGCCCGATGGTGTATACCGCGGCGTGACACCTACGCTTGGCGATCCTACCAACGTAAACAACGACCCGACTCGGATTCCACTGGTTTGGGGTGTTTCGCCGTCGGTCACCGATGCAAAACTGATTCCGGGTAAATATATCTTCACCGACAAAGCGGGGCATCCGATGATCACCTATTCCGAAATGCAGTTCGTCAAAGCGGAAGCCGCCTTTATCAAAGGAGACAAACCGATGGCTTTTGATGCCTTCAAAAAGGGGATTCGCGCGCACATGGACTTTGCCGGCGTGGCGGTTGCAGATCAGGATACCTACATGGCCAGCGCGGCAGTGCCGCAGGCAGATGGCGACCTGAAACTGAGCGATATTATGCTCCAGAAATACATTTCCTTATGGGTGCATGGGGCACTGGAAACCTGGGTGGATATGCGGCGGTACCACTACGACAGCCAGGTGTATACCGGCTTTACCTTACCGGCCACCCTTTATCTTGATAATGGAGGCAAACTGGCTTATCGCGTTCGCCCGCGATACAACTCCGAATATGTATGGAATCGCGAATCGCTGGATGTATTTGGCGGAAACAATCCGGACTACCATACGTATGAGCCCTGGTTTATAAAACCCTGATCAGAGGCTTAGTATAATAATGATGCCACCCGCGCCCAGTTTGCGCGGGTGGCATCTCATTTTAAAACTCTAATACCGGACTTGATTTCGCCGGCTGACCCAGTGCAAACCGGCCCGTATGAAAATCCAGGTATGCGCCAGTAATGCGGCGGCTAACCCGAAGTGTTTTTTCATGACTAAAAAACGGTCGTGCAGACTTTGCCGGTGTCGTTGTTTCGATATACCGCCCATTAAATAATCACAGAGAATTTCACCGGTGTTGACATTTTGCCGGCTTTTTTTCAAAATGCGGAGGCACCAGTCGTAATCGGCACAGAGGTTTCCTTCCATATAAAGTGGAGCCAGGGTGCGACGCGGCACGAACGACTGGTGTACGACGAGCATGCCCCCCAGGTAGTCGCGCCAATGCAACCGGAGGGGGAGGGCGCGGGTACTGAGTTCGCTCATCGTTCCAATGGGCTGCCGGGCATCATCCACCAGTTGAGTTTCGCCGTAGAGAACATCTGTTTCGGGGGAAACAAGGCCGGCTATTTTTTCCACGGTATCGGAGGCATGCAGGTGGTCGCCGCAGTTGAGAAACCACACAAAATCGCCGGTAGCACGATGTAAACCTTTGTTCATAGCATCGTACAAGCCGCGGTCTTTTTCAGAAATCCAATGCAGATTGGGCATTTCGGCAGCATATTTCCGGATAATTTCCACAGTGCCGTCCGAAGAGCCGCCGTCGATGACCAGGTACTCGATATGGGGGTATGTTTGACGGCGTACGCTTTCGATGGTGCCAGGTAAAAGTGCGGAACCATTGTAGACGACGGTGATGATGGAAAAAACGGTAGACGGTGGACGGTGGACGGTTGACGGTTGGCGGTTGACGGTGGACGGCATATAAGGTGTAAAATCAAGTAGGGCTAATTGCCCTGTAAATTACGAAGGATGCGCTAGTGTGTTCACTATGCTTACAGTAATTTGCGCCTTAAAAAGCGATGATATTATTTTTTGCCGGCATTGCGCTGAGTTTGGCGGGGTCTTTACCGCCGGGTTTGATCAGTTTATCCGTGGCGCAAACGGCTATTTTCCGGGGTTTTTGGTCGGCGATAATTGTGGCATCGGGTGCGGCATTTGCCGAATTTTTTCAGGCTTGGGCTGCCGTTGTTTTTGCCGATTGGTTTATGGCTAATCCGGTGGCAGCAAAGGGTTTTCAAATAGCGGCTATTCCCGTTTTTTTAGGGCTGGCGGTATATCTCTGGTTTTTTGCCCGCGCGCCCAGGGCGCCGGAGGTGGAACTGCCCGTAGCGCCGCTGCGGCAGTTTGTACGCGGAATAGTGATCAGTGTGTTCAATTTATTAGCGATCCCTTATTGGGTGGCGTATGCGGGTTGGTTGCGACTGAACGGCTGGTTGCAGGGCGGCCTCAGCCAAACCTTGTCTTTTGCCGGTGGCGTTACAATTGGTACGATGGGCGCCCTGATTTTGTATGCCTGGTTGGCTACGGAAATGACCAAACGGTCGGATCTTGTAGCAAAAGTGGTGAATCGCTTTGTGGCGCTGATATTTTTGGGGCTGGCGCTAAAACTGGTGGTAGATTTGGCTTGGTAACAACAAAAACACTTTTAAATCTAAAATAAAAAGGGAAGGCTTGGGATTCGTTTTTATTCAGTTATGCTTTACAAAAACGAATCCCAAGCCTTCCCTTTTTGTATTAGCTTACTTATCAAAATACGACTTCTCGTTTTTACCACCTCCTTTTACCACCTCAATTCGTTTTTTGAACTCGCCGGCCAGTTCATACTCGTCTTTGCGGGCATAAATCTCTGATAAAGCCACGAGCGTGTTCATGTCGTTCGGATTCAGGATTTCCGCTTTTTGAAAGTATGGCAGCGACTCGTCAAACAAGGCCATCAATTCATTTTTCATCGTTTCATAACGTTTCATGCCTGCGGATGAAAAGTCCTCCGGTAGCGCGTTCAACTCCTGGGTACGGAACGCGGCCTTGTTATAGTACAGTGCGCCAAGCGAGTATACGGCGTCAACGTTTTTCGGGTCTTTAGCCTGGGCATCGGAATATTGTTTTTTGGCCAGGGTGAAATATTCCTCGGCCTTCGCAACGTTTTTGGCTTGTTGCTCGCGCTGATACAGGTTGTCGTACACATTGCCCAGGGTAACATACAACTGAACGTTATTTGGTTCCTGTGCTATGGCTTGTTTGAGCCGGTCGGTCAGGTCTTCCAATTTGCCCTTTTTCAGGTAGGAATTGATTTCGGCAAACAACAACCCGGCATCATCCGGGAATTTTTTACGACCCTCCACCAGGATTTTATCGGCGCCGGCTTCATCGCCTTTTTCCGATTTTATGTTGTAAAGTCCTTCGTAGATGGCCGCTTTATCGGTGCCGGCGTTGTACAGCATTTCGTAATACTTCACCGCATCGTCGGTTCGTTTGGCCAAAAGGGCAGCCAAACCGGTGATGTACACCTGGTTGTCGTATTGCTCTTTTTCATCAAGCAGGCTTTTTTGGCTGTTGGCTTTCAGCACTTCATGGCTTTGTAGAGCGGCTTTGAAAGAAAGAAACGCTTTTTCAAATTCGCCTGCCTCATACTTGGTCACGCCGATATTGATCAGGTGGCCCTGTCCATCGGTAATACCTTTGATGGCGTCGCTTTTTTCGTATTTTTTGGTAGCGAGTTCATAACCCTTCATATAGGCTGTCACCGCTTCCAGGGCATCATTGTCGCCGGTCAGCGGAGCATCAGGGGTAAATTGACGCTTCACCATGTCGCGTTGCAGGGTGGTATTGTAAATTTCGCCTTTGGTAATCCACGCAGAGGACAATGCCTGAGCATCTGGAAATTGCAACGCCTGGTTGATTTTGGTTTTGGCTTCTTCCAACTTGGCGGCGTTGTTTGTGGGGTCGATGTTATAACTGGTTAGCGCTTTTCCGGCTTGTTTTGCCAGCTTGGCGCCCTCTTCCTGCGCTTGGGTGTAAGTAGCCAAAAACAGAAAGCCCAACAGAAAAACGAGCGATTTTTTCATTGTTTTCAACAATTTAAATTGTTTTTTTAATAGCGCCTTTCAGACGCGGTATGGATAAAAGTGTTTCTAATAAAACGTTAATTGGGTTTGGAGGTTTAGGGTTTGGAGGTTTAGGGTTTGGAGGTTTAGGGTTTGGAGGTTTAGGGTTTGGAGGTTTAGGGTTTGGAGGTTTAGGGTTTGGAGGTTTGAGGGTTTGGAGGTTTAGGGTTTGGAGGTTTGAGGGTTTGGAGGTTTAGGGTTTGGAGGTTTAGGGTTTGGAGGTTTAGGGTTTGGAGGTTTAGGGTTTGGCGTAACCTTCAAACCTTCAAACTTTCAAACCCTCAAACCCCTTATTCTACCGCTTCGTCTTCCTCGATAGCCGAGGCCACTACGGTAACGTCGGCGATCTCGTTGTTGCCGTCGAGGCGAATGACTTTAACGCCCTGAGTGGCGCGACCCATTACACGGAGTTCGCTCGCCGCGGTGCGAATGGTAACGCCGTTAGTGGTCGTTACCATCAGGTCATCGTCATCGGTGACCGATTTGATCGCGACCAGGTGACCGGTTTTAGCGGTGACCTGCATCGTTTTTACGCCTTTACCGCCCCGGCCCTGTGTGGGATAGTCTTCCAGGGCGGAACGTTTGCCCATACCTTTTTCAGAAATCACCAGAACAGTGGCCGCCGAATCGCTTGGATCGACACAAACCATGCCGACCAGGGCGTCGTCGCCGCTTTGGGAAACCTGAATGCCACGCACACCGGCGGCGCCGCGGCCCATCGGGCGAACATCTTTTTCATTGAAACGGATAGCGCGACCCGAACGCACGGCCAAAATGATTTCATTTTTGCCATTGGTGAGTTTGGCTTCGATCAGGGCATCGCCCTCATTGATTTCGATAGCGTTTATACCACCCTGCCGCGGACGCGAGTAGGCCTCCAGCAGGGTCTTTTTGATCTGACCGCGTTTGGTGCAGAACATGATGTAGTTATTGTTGATAAACTCCTCGTCGCTCAGGCTTTTTACAATAATAAAGGCGCGGACTTTATCTTCTTTCGGAATGTTCAGCAGGTTTTGGATCACCCGCCCGGCGGTCGTTTTGGCCCCTTCCGGGACTTCGTACACCTTCAACCAGAAACAGCGCCCGCTTTCGGTAAAGAGGAGCAGCGATTGGTGGTTGGTGGCAATAAACATGTGTTCCACAAAATCCGTGTCGCGGGTGCGCACGCCCTGCGCGCCGCGGCCGCCGCGGCCTTGCGCGCGGTATTCGGTTGCCGGGGTCCGTTTGATGTAGCCGGCATGGCTGATCGTGATGACCACTTCTTCGTCTTCGATCAGATCTTCGATGCTGATATCGGCTTCGTTCATTTCGATGGCCGTGCGGCGCGGATCGTTGTAACGGTCGACGATATCGGTCAGCTCGGCTTTGATGATACCGCGTTGCAGCATTTCATCGGCCAGAATGGCTTTCAATTCTGCGATTTTCCGTTGCAGGTCATCGTATTCTGCGCGCACTTTGTCGCGTTCCAGGCCGGTCAATTGTTGCAGGCGCATGGCCAGAATGGCCTTCGACTGGATTTCACTCAGGCCGAAACGTTGCATCAGGCCCTCGCGGGCCGTATCCACGTCTTTGGAAGACCGGATTAGGGAGATGACTTCGTCGAGATGGTCGAGCGCAATGAGCAGGCCTTCCAGGATATGCGCCCGTTCTTCCGCTTTGCGCAACTCAAATTTTGTACGCCGTACGATTACCTCCAGCCGGAACTTGATGAACTCGTCGATCATGTCCTTGAGGTTCAACGTACGGGGGCGGCCGTTTACCAGTGCGATGTTGTTGATGCCGTAACTGGTTTGCAGGGGCGTCATTTTGAACAAGGTACTGAGCACCACATTGGCCGCGGCATCGCGTTTGATCTCGATGACGATCCGAACGCCTTCGCGGTTCGATTCGTCGCGCACATCGGAGATACCGAGTATTTTTTTCTCATTGACGAGATCGGCGATTTTTGTAATCAGCATCGCCTTATTGACCTGGTAGGGAATCTCATGCACGATAATGGCTTCGCGACCCCGATCATCTGTTTCGATATCGGTTTTTGCCCGCACGACAACACGGCCGCGGCCGGTGCGGAATCCCTCGCGCACGCCTGTCATGCCGTGAATAATGCCACCCGTAGGGAAATCGGGCGCCAGCACGTATTGCATAAGCTCCTCTACGTCTATTTCCGGTTTGTCGATGGCGGCCATGATGGCGGCGCATACTTCACCGAGGTGGTGCGGCATCATATTGGTAGCCATACCGACCGCGATACCGCTGGAGCCGTTTACTAGCAAATTGGGAAACTTGGTGGGTAGTACGGTCGGTTCCTGGAGCGAGTCGTCGAAGTTCAACTGAAAATCGACGGTGTCCTTGTCGATATCATTCAACATTTCATCCGCCACGCGGCGCAGACGGGCTTCTGTGTATCGCATGGCCGCGGGGCTGTCGCCGTCCATGCTGCCGAAGTTACCCTGGCCGTCTACGAGTGGGTAGCGAAGGCTCCATTCCTGGGCCATACGCACCATGGTATCGTACACCGAACTGTCGCCGTGCGGGTGATATTTACCCAACACTTCCCCGACGATACGGGCCGATTTTTTGTAAGGTTTGTTGTACGCAACGCCCAGATCGAGCATTCCGTAAAGTACCCGGCGATGCACCGGCTTCAGTCCGTCGCGCACATCGGGCAGGGCACGACTGACGATTACCGACATCGAATAGTCGATGTAGGCGGTTTTTAGTTCATCTTCAATGTTGATGGAAACAATCCTCGACTCCATTCTTGCGATTTACGATTTAGCGATTTACGATTTACGATTGTCGGGCAGTGCGAAGAGGCAGGATTTGTTAAAATTACACCCGGTCGTAAATTGGTGCGCGAAGATACGAAGATTACCGATTATTAACCCCACTGAAAGGGGGAGATTATTACTTTAATTGTATGCTAACCGGGTTGTGTTCCGGAAACTTAAAAAGTTTCGTAAACGCAGACCCGACCTTTGCTGTTAAGCGTTGCTATATTCACTTTTAAACTGGAGTATGTTTCCATTTATTAAAAATACAAGCCTGATTTTCCTTTTTTTCGCATCGTTCCAACCGGTTTTTACTCAAAACACCCCTGTTTTGAGTAAATGGTGGGTAGAATTCACCGACAAAAATAACTCCCCTTACTGTCTTTGCCGGCCGGCAGAATTTTTATCCGCCAGGTCGCTCGAACGCCGGTCCCGCGCCGGGATCGGATTGGTGGAAAACGACCTGCCGGTAAATCCTGAATACCTCAAAGGCTTGACAACCAATGGGGTAACCGTACACAACGCCTCGCGTTGGCTGAATGCGGCCGCTGTGATTGCTGACTCTGCCGCTGCGCGCTCGCTGGAGCAATTGCCTTTCGTTCGCCGGGTGACTTATTTAGGGCCGGATATCCGGGTCAAAAATCCGCCGAACCGTTCACCTAAAACCCGCGTGCCGTTGGACACCATTCCGCAGGCCGAGGGTAGCCGCAGCACATTCGGTTATGCCTCACTTCAGAACAGTATGCTCGGCATTCCATTGTTGCACGCTGCCGGACACCGGGGCGAAGGGATTTGGGTAGCCGTGATGGACGGCGGTTTTTCCAACGTGGATACGCTGCCATTTTTTGATAGTGTGGCACTGAACGGCCGCATTTTTCAAGGCTGGGATTTTGTGGAGCGCGATGGGGGCGTGTACGAAAGTGCATCTCACGGCACTTCGGTGCTGTCGGTTATGGCGGCCGATCTGCCCGGTTATTTTGTCGGGACTGCGCCCGAAGCGTCCTATTTTTTGTTAAAAACCGAGGACACCGGCGGCGAATTTCCGGTGGAAGAAGCCAACTGGATCGCGGGCGCCGAATGGGCCGACAGTATCGGCGTCGATATTATTAATGCCTCACTCGGCTACACAACCTTTAACGATACTACCCTGAATCACACATACAGCCAACTGGATGGCCGCGCTACGATAGGCGCGCGGGGCGCTACGATTGCCGCTACCAAGGGTATGATCGTCTGCAACAGTGCCGGCAATGCAGGCGACGAGCCCTGGCGCCATATCGGCGTGCCGGCCGATGCGCCGGGCGTGATTGCCGTGGGCGCCGTCCAACACGACGGGGCGCTCGCCGGTTTCAGTTCGGTGGGGCCCACTTCCGATGGGCGATTAAAACCCGAACTGGTTGCGCCGGGCGATATGGTGGTGGTGGCCGGAAATTTCGGTACGGAACTCGGGCTGTCCAGCGGCACCTCTCTGGCTTCGCCCATGCTGGCCGGGGCGCTTGCCGGACTCTGGAGCGCTTTTCCGGAGAAAACCGCTGCAGAAATCCTGGACGTCGTTTTTTTAACGGCCGACCAGGCCGGTGAACCGGACAACGAACGCGGCTACGGCCTGCCGGATATGACCCATGCCTGGATGCGACTGGCCGGCTATTGGCTCGACAATAACGCGCCGAATAACGCCCGCGAAGGATTTTTCTCGTTCGACCGGGAGGCCGGGGTATTGTCGTTTTTGCTTTTTTCCAATGAGATGGAACCGATCGTCGAAGTTGAACTGCGCGATTATGCGGGACGACCTATTGACGCCTTTACTGCTGTATCTTCCCCGGCGCGTGTTCCGACGCTGACGATAAGTGGGCTCCACGATCTGACACCGGGGGCGTATCAGGTGCTGGTACATACGCGGGAAGGGGTTATACGGCTGGTGTGGCTGGCGTGGAGGTAGGCGTTTTTTAATCTGTTTATTTTGAAAAACTTTTGATGCCCTTCCATACCTCAAACCACCCTACACTCACCAGCGCCGTACCTAAACACAACCCGATTTCCCCAAAGGTCAACTGTTCCATTTGAAACAAGCGGCTCAAGCCGGGCATAAAAAGAATAGCGACCATCATTGCTGTGGAAAGGACCAATATGATCGGCATCAGGCGGTTTTTATAAAAAATGGTGCGGACGATGGTATATTCGAAGGAACGTGTTGCCAGGGTCAATAGAATGTTGGCGGCCATTAGGGTCAGGAAAACAAAAGCGCGGGTTTTGGTCTCGGTGGCGCCGTTTGCGATAGCGTAATGGTACATGGCGAGAACACCCGCCGTGATCATCAGTCCCTGTGAAATACTCATTGCCAATTCTTTGCCGGAAAACAACGGGGCATTGGCGGCCCGGGGCGGCTTGCGCAACAGGTTGGGTTCGGATGGCTCGTTTTCAAAAGCCACGGCGCAGGTGGGGCCCATAATCAGTTCGAGGAAAACTACGTGGATGGGCGCCAGCATGTGCAGGTAGGTCCAACCAAACACCAAAGGCAATAACACCACCAATATAATGGGTAGGTGTATACTGATAATGTAGCGGATGGCTTTGCGCAGGTTATTGTAAATTTTACGGCCCATTTTCACGGCGGTCACCATACGTTTGAGGTCGTCGTCGAGCAGCACCATGGAGGCGGCGCCTTTGGCAATCTCGGTGCCGCGCCGGCCCATGGCCACGCCGATTTGCGCGGCTTTGAGGGCCGGGCCGTCGTTGACGCCGTCGCCGGTCATGGCCACCACTTCTCCATTGGCTTTCAAGGCTTCCACGACCCGGAGTTTTGCATCCGGAAACATTCGGGCAAAGATTTCGGTTGTTCCCGCGGCTTCCCGTAATTCCGCTTCATTCATAGCCATAACGGCATCTCCGCTTAGCACTTTTCCATCGTATTTTAATCCGCTTTGGCGGGCAATGTTCAAGGCTGTTTCCGGGTAGTCGCCGGTGATCATTTTCACCCGGATGCCGGCATCGTAGAAGTGTTGAAAAACGCGTTGAATATTTTTCTTGGGCGGGTCGAACAATGCGATCAAACCCTCGAATTGCCAGGAGAACCGGTCCTGGTCGGCAGGGAAATCATCTCCCGGCCATTCGGCGCCGGCTATGCCCAACACGCGGTAGCCCATGGAGGCCAGTTCGTGCGTTTTTTTCAGGACGTCCGTCCGCATTTTATCGGTCATTCCATTGCAAACCATCAGCAAGCGTTCCACAGCGCCCTTGCAGGCAATGATCCGCTCGCCGGCCTTGTTTTCAAACACGTGGGTCATCATGGGGGGCGCCCCGCCGAGCGGATATTCGTGGATTATATGAAAATTGGGTCGCCGGTCCGGTTTGGCCGCTTCGGCATATTTCGCATGAATGGCTTTTTCCATCGCGTCGAAAGGTTGCGGTTCGCTGGCCCACATGCCGTATTCGAGGCAGCGGTTTTGTCCGCTAAAATCGACGACTTCAGCCACCGACATCCGGTTTTCGGTAATGGTACCAGTTTTATCGAGACAAATCACGGTGGCCGAACCGAGGCTTTCCACGGTTTTAGGTTGTTTGACCAAAATCTTTTGTTTTGTCATCCGGTAGGCGCCCAGCGCCATAAAAGAAGTAAAAGCTACCGGAATTTCCTCGGGGATGAGCGCCAGGGCAAAAGCCAGCGAAAACAACAGGGCGGCGATGACGGTTTTTTCGTAGTAATAGTTTACGCCAAAAACAATCAGAAACGCCAGCAAACCGAACAACATCATTTGCCGGACGAAACGATTAATCTGCCGTTGCAGGGGTGTCGGTTCGGATTCGATAGACTCGATTGACTTGCCCAGTTTGCCAAATTCCGTTTGAACGCCCACCGCCTGTACACGAGCAATTCCCAGACCGGAGGCAACCACAGTGCCCTGAAATACCTTGTTTCGGCCCTCGTCGATGGTTTTGTCAGCGGGCAATGATTCGCCGGTAAGCACGGCTTCGTCGATGGTCAAATCGTTTTGTTGCACTATGAGGCCATCGGCGGACACTCGCTCGCCTTCGGCAAAAATGATCAGGTCGTCTACCACCACCTCCTCGGCGGGGATCGTCAACTCTTTCCCGTTTCGTCGTACCCGCACTTTGGGTTGGGCGTACAGTTGTAATGCTGCCAAAGCCTTTTCACTCCGGTATTCTTGTACGATCTCGATGGCAACCACGAACAGGATCGATCCTGCCATGAGCCAGGCTTCCATGGTATCGCCGAGCGCGAAATATAATACGCAAGCCAGAACAAGCAGGAGAAACATGGGCTCTTTGACTACTTCCAGGAGCATTTTCCAAAACTGCCGTTTGGGGCGGAGATAAAGTGTATTGGCGCCGTGCCGGGTACGACTGGCGGTGACTTCAGTATCGGTGAGTCCGTGTAGTGTGTTCATGGATGGGGAAGGAAACAGATTTGGAGCGTGTGATTAAAACCGGTCAAAAAATATTATTGGATTTTGACGGAAGGATTACAAGATAACTGTTTTTCAAAAAAATCAAATGTACAAGTAAAAACATTCAATACCTTGCCCGCCTGTTCAACTGAATGAAAAAACATGCTTTTTAACTCTCTGTCTTTCTTTTTCTTTTTTGCCGTGGTACTGGCTCTGCATTACGCGCCTTTACCCTGGCGTGTAAAAAAGATTAACCTGCTGCTGGCCAGTTATTTCTTTTATGCGGCCTGGAATCCGCCGTTTGTTGCCCTGCTGTGGCTGTCTACCGCAATTGACTGGTTTATGGCAAAAAAAATCGCCCAAACAGAGGAGAAAGGGCGCCGCCGGCTTTTCCTGCTGGTGAGTGTGGTGGCCAATCTCGGTTTGCTCGGCTATTTCAAATACGGTAAATTTCTGCTGGACAATTTCACCATGCTGATGCACAACGCCGGCATCGATTATCAGCCGGCAGCGCCTGATATTATTCTACCGGTCGGTATTTCGTTTTATACCTTTCAGACGATGGCGTATACGCTGGATGTGTACCTGCGCCGCGCCAAACCGGCCGATTCCTTCCTCAATTTCGCCTTGTTCGTTACATTTTTTCCGCAATTGGTCGCCGGGCCGATCGTGCGCCCGACCGAGTTGGTGCCACAATTCGATCAACCCAAACAGGCCAACCGGCAACAACTGATGTGGGGACTGGGCTTGCTGACGCTGGGGCTTTTCCAAAAAATGGTTGTCGCCGACACGTTGTTATCCAAAACATCCGAGATGGTCTTTGGTGCAGAGCAAGCCCTCTACGGGTTGGACGCCTGGTTGGGCGTATTGGCTTTTACGGGACAAATATTCTGCGACTTTGCCGGGTATTCCATGGCGGCCATTGGAATCGCCTTGTGTTTGGGATTTGCCTTGCCCGAAAATTTTCACTGCCCCTACGGCGCCGTCGGCTTCTCCGATTTTTGGCGCCGCTGGCATATTACGCTATCTTCCTGGTTGCGCGATTATCTATATGTTCCGCTGGGCGGCAATCGAAAGGGCAACATGCGGACGTATATCAACCTGATGATCACCATGGTGCTCGGCGGCCTGTGGCATGGCGCCAACTGGACTTTTGTAGCCTGGGGCGCGCTGCATGGCATATACCTGAGCGCCGAACGGGTTATTCGCGGATGGTGGGGAGATAAGCGCTGGATTGCCAACCCGGTTATCCAAATGCTGCTCGGCGCGGGCACCTTTTACTTAGTTACGCTCACCTGGGTATTCTTCCGGGCGCAGACGTTTCCGCAGGCCGGACGACTGCTGGCTTCTATGCACGGCTGGCATCCGGACGGTATCAAGATTCTGCCCACTTACCAAATGGTACTGGTAGCGGCCACGATGACGATCATGGTGTCTGTTCATTGGGCCATGCGTACAACGACCCTGGAAGCCGTCGTACAAAGAAGCCCCTCGTGGCTGGTGGCCGGCACCTGGTCGGTGATTCTTTTTCTATTAATTATCAATCAAGGAGGCGGCAATGCATTCATATACTTTCAATTCTAAGACCGAACAGTTTGAACGGGGTATTCCGAACCAGCCCTGGGGCCGTATCGGCTTGTTTGTGCTCGTGGTAGTTTGTCTGGGCGTGGCCGGCTGGGAAATGTACTGGCGCGGCCAGGGTTACGAGCCCTCGTATGATGGCACGGAGAGTTCCTGGGCGGAATTCCGGGCAAAGGCGCAGCATGCCGGTCCTGAATATACGATCATGGTCGGTTCTTCGCGCGCGTTGTTCGACGTTGATATGCCCACCTGGCGCCAGGAGATGGGAAACGAGCATTTGATTCAATTGTCCAAAGAAGGGACTGGGGCTTTACCTGTATTGCGCGATATCATCGAAAAGACGGATTTTTCCGGCACGCTGGTCGTGTCGGTCACACCCGGTTTGTTTTTCGCTAAGGGCAGACTGCACGACGAATGGGCGGAAACACTGGTTAAATACTACCATAAATGGTCGCCGGCTCAAAAGATGGAACATCAGGCTAACCTGCTGGTGGAACCGGTTTTTGCTTTTGCCGAAAAAGGCGAACTCAATTTGGCCTACCTCCTGCCGCGTCTTCCATTGCCCAACCGCCCAGATGTACTTTTTGAGGCGGATGGCGTTCCAAAATTATCGAACGGCACCCGCGAACGGCAGGCAAAAATGTGGAACAAAGTAGCAACCGACTCCGCTTATGCCCTGCGGGCACGCCGGATTTGGCTGGGCTTTGCTTCCCGAAACGGCCCCCTCATGCGCGCCGATGCATATGCCGCCAGTACCGATGAAACTATGTCCGGGAAATTTAAGCCCCCGCCACCGCATGTACTCATGACGCAGGGAGAAAAGGATTCATTCTTTATGCAAATCCGAACCTGGGCCGATACGTTCCGGAAACGGGGTGGGCAAATGATCTTTATTCGCCCACCGTCATCCGGCATGCTCCTCGAACTGGAAAAAGTTGCTTTTCCGCGTGCCGAAACCTGGGATGTTTTGCTGGAACGAACCGGCGTGCCAGGGGTGCATTTTGAAGATTATCCCGAACTCCAGGGGTTTGAGTTGCCCGAGTGGTCGCATTTGCGCGCGGAACATTCGCCGCCATTTACGCGGGCGCTGGCGCGGATTGTGAAAGAAAAATTAAAGGAGTGAGGTCAGTTATGAGTTATGAGTTATGAGTTATGAGTTATGAGTTATGAGTTATGAGTTATCTTACTCGGCATAACTCAAAACTCATAACTCATAACTGACATCACACCCACTTCACCACGCTCCCTTCCGGCATCAGTGTCACTTCCAGCAGATTGGGGAAATTGTCCCTCTGGCTCTCTATATGGGAGATGATATAAATCTGGCGGAATTGTTCTTTTAAGTAGTTGAGTGCCAGCATGATTTCATCGCGGCGTTCTTCGTCTTGGCTGCCAAAAATTTCATCGAAAGCCAGAAATTCGACGCTTTGGCCGTTGCCGCTGAGGTTCATGATGGCTTTGGTGATGGCGATACGCAGGCAAAAATTGGCCAGGTCGATTTCTCCGCCGGAGAACCGTTCGATGGGGTAGAGCAGTCCGCCGTCGGCGATGGAGAAATCGAAATTTTCGTCGACGTGGATACGCTCGTATTTGCCTTTGGTGATGCGGCTGAATAAGGCGCTGGCTTCCCGGGAGATGCCAGGACTTATTTTTTCCAGAATTTCGGTTTTGAACTGCAAGAGCATCTCGCCTAATTTTTTGAGCAGTTCCACTTCCGCCAGTTTGGCGCTGATTTGTTCGTGAATACGCGCATTGGCGCGAAGTTTTTCGCGGAGTTGCCCGATGGTGTTTTGCAGTTCCAGGCCGGTTTTTTCGAGGGTGTTCACTTGGCCGGATTGTGCGGCAAAGGCGTCGCCATAGCGGGTAACCGCCTGTTTCACGGTTTCATATTGCCCGGGGTCGTATTCCGTTTGTTTGCGTTCGGTACTTCGTACTTCGGTTAGTTGTGCCGTTTCCGCCAGGGCTGCTTCCGTTTGTTGCAGTGCCGCTCGGGCCGTGGGCAATTCGCGGGCCAAATAAGCGCTTTCATTTGTAAATTGCAGATAACGCGGCTCGGTTGCTTCTACATTGGTTTTTAAGGTGTTAAATGCCGGTTCGTCAAAATTTACCTCGCCAATCTGCCGCAAAATGACCTGAATACTGGCAGCCTGATCCTGGTAGTTTTTCAGGGTGGATTCTTCGTGTGTTTTTTGTCTGGAAATGTCTTGTAAATGCGCTTGTTCGGCTTGCAATTTTTCCAGTGCTTGCCGGGTGGTTTCCTGCTGGGTTTTCAGTTCCTGTCCGGCCTGGGTTATGGCCAGTTTTTGTTGTTCCATAAGGGCCAAATCGCCCTTTTGCATGGTTTCAATTTCCGCGTTCAGTTGTGTTAAAACCTGGTCGTAAGCATCCAACACCGGTTGGAAACAGGTGGGGCAAGCGCCGTCCCGGCCGATCGTTTGCAGGTTTTGCAGTTTAGAGCGGCGTTCATCGATCCGGGCAGCCAGGTCGTCCATCCGGCTTTTGATGGCGTTAAATGCTTCGCGTTTTAGTTCGATATCCCGTTTGATGGAGTCCAGCAAGGTCTTTTTTTCGAGCAGGGCCTTATCTGTGGTTTCTTTGCCGGTCAGAATGTCGACAAGTTCTGCAATACGGCGTTTGGTTTGCTCCAGAGCGGGATGCAGTTCGTCCAATTGCGTTTGCCGGGCGATGCGGTTTAGGTGGCGTTTATGCTCCAATTCTAATTGTTGCAGGCGTTTTTTATCCTGTTCAAAGGCCGTGAAGCCGGTTTTTTGCCCGTTTAGTTTCTCCTCCTGCGCCAGCAAGTCACCGATTTTTTGAGCCAGTGCAACCCGTTGTTTTTGCAAGCCTTCAGCGCGTTCCTGCAAGCGGCCGATTTCTTCCTGCAAGGCTTGGTGCCGTTTTTGTTTCTGTTCTTCCGCTTCGAATTTTTTTTGCGCTTCCTGGTACACCTGCTGTAATTGCGCCAGTTTTTCCTGCTCCGCTTTTAACGCAAGCGCGTTGCCTTCCAGCACTCCGGTTTTTTCGGCAATATCCGTTTCCATCCCGGTCGCCACTTCAGGGTCGAGCAAATTCTGTCGCTGACCGGCTATCTGGTTGTTCAGGTCGCGCGCGTCGCCGTTGACCCGGGTTTGGATATCGTCCAGCGTGTCGAGGCCCAGCATTTTTCGCACCATTTTTTTGCGCTGTTCGCCGTTGGCCTGGGAGAGTTCGGAGAGTTCTTTCTGTCCGGAAAACACGGAGCGTTTGAAGGCATCTCGTTCCATGTTGAGCACTTTGCTAATTTCGTCGTTGACGGGCGCCACACCTTTTGCGATCAGTTGTTCATTTTTAAACAACTCGGCGCTCACGGCCATGGCTTTTCCGCGAAACTCCCGCTTTACGGCATATTCAACGGTATCAATAGCAAATTGAAGCGTAAGCGTTACGTTAGCCTTGGGGTCTGCAAAAGAAGAACGGATATATGATTTGTTGATTTCATCTTTTCCAAACAGACAATACAAAATGGCTTCGAATAAGGTGGATTTCCCCGCACCATTACGACCGATGATACCGATCAACCCGTCCCGGAACTCGAGGTCCAGGGCGCCGTACTGTTTGTAATTTTCCAGGTGCAGCGACCGCAGTGTCATTCTTCAGTTTTGAGTTTTGAGTTTTGGGTTTTGAGTTTTGAGTTTTGGGTTTTGAGGGTGGTTTATTGATGTTGGTGAAAATAATGGGCGGCTTTTTGCGCGATTTGTTCTGCCTGGGCCGGGTTTTCCGCGTATTTTTCACGGATGTATTCGATGAAAATCTGGTCGAGGCGGTCAAATTGTTGGGCGTCGAGATTATGCATAAAACTCCGGTCAGCAAAGGTCCGGCGCTTGGGCAACAGTTGAAAACTGTCGGGGAACATGTTGCGCAACTGTAAATTGGACAATTCAAGCGACTGCTCCACTTTTATATCATTGAAGATCAGGGATACAATGGCATCTTTAGTTTGATTTGCCTCCCGGAATTGCTCCAGTTCGGCCATAATATCCACCAAGGTTTTCTCCTGGCAATTATTCAGTTCCAATTTGAGCCAAGGCCGGGTAGGGATGGTTTCAAAAGTGGCGGTACTGGTGCCATCCGCGGCAATTTCCAGGCGGATAAAGCCTTTTTCGGCTCCAATTTCGGTGTCGCTCAATCGCTCGGTGGAGCCGCAGTACCAGGCATTGGGGTGGAGGTTTATTTGTTGGTAATTATGCCAGTGCCCCAGGGCGAGGTACTGAAAACCGGCTAATTTTTCGGTAAATTCCTCCGGGAAAATCTGCTCGCCGTATTCTTCCATCAAAAACCGTTTACCTAAAGAGGTGTGCAGCATCAGGATGTTAAACCGCCCCGGCGCCGGCTGCAAACGCTCCAATTCCTGTTGTTGCAAACGCAGGTCGTTGATATGCGGCAGGCCATGAATCACCAGGCCATCCATTTCTGCCATTTCCCAGCAGTCGCCAAAAAAAGGGAATACCCCCGGCATGCTGCGGAACGCGCGCAAAATGGGACTGGTGTAAATGGTTTTGGGCGTTTCGTGGTTGCCGGCGATGACGTAAAACGGAATGCCGGCATCCGATAACCGGCGCAGCTGCTCCAGTCCGAAGGTCAGCGCCCGGTTGGACGGGCTGGGGCGGTGGAAAAAATCGCCGGAATGGATCACCGCATCCGGTTTGTACTCCAATATCCGGTCGACCGTGTACCGGAACGCATCGTACACGTCCTGTTCGCGGGCGTTTATTCCCTCGCTGTTGACAATGTCGAAAGCCTGGAATCCGAGGTGCGTGTCGGAAAAGTGGATAAGGCGCATGTTTATGGAACGGTAGACGGTAGACGGTAGACGGTTGACGGTTGACGGTTAGAGGGGTGGGGGAAGGGCACGTTGGCGGGCGTACAGGATGTAATCGGTGTGCGGCACATCTGTGAGGCCCAGGCTGCGGGCCATGGTTATGATTTGCCCCCGGTGAAAAGTGCTGTGTTGCAGGCAGTGTAGAATTATTTCTGCGTTGGTTTGGCTGTAGGTTACACCGGAAGTGTGCGTGTATGCCGTTTTGTTTTCAAAAAAACGGGCATCCTGCGTGGACAAAAAATCGCGAAATTCAGCCGAGCGATGCAGCAAACCTTCAAACAGTTCCGCCGTAGTGCCCGTAAAATCGGCGGCAAGAAAACGGGTGGGCGAAACGCCCTTGAGCCGGTTCAGCCAAATATCTTCCGCGCTCCAGATATGTAATAACGTCCCTTTCAGCGTTGGAAAACTGGAGGGTGTCTCTTGTTCCAGCAGACCGGCAGGTTTTTCCAGCAGCCACTCAACTAAGTGGCTGTTTGCCCAAAAATTGAATGCGCCATAGTCTTTGAGCAAAGTTGATAAGTCCATGATTGTAAATAGGTTTAGGATGGATAAACGGGCATCCACGGTAAAATATGTAAATGAGTTTTGTTTGGGGTGGGGGGGGGGGTAATTTTTAAATATTATAGTCGAGACCACCCCACAAAACCCAACAAAACTAATTTACATATTTTACCGTGGATGCCCGTTTATCCATCCTAAACCTATTTACAATCATGGACTTATCAACTTTGCTCAAAGACTATGGCGCATTC